>NZ_JBVJKN010000004.1:0-408818 GCF_055585225.1 Streptomyces sp. NPDC053673
ACGCCGCACCCACCCCTCCAGCGCGGCGCGTTCCTCATCCGACAGCGTCAACTCGGCCTTCGGCCGCCCAGTACGTGCCACAAGCCAAGCCTACATATCTAAACAGAACTCCTGACTCAGAAGACTAGGTCGTGTCCGACAAATAGCGCCGTCCGCCCGCAGGGCGGGGCGCGCGGCGTCCGGTGCGTGCAAGCGCAAGGCGGTGGGGGCACCTCCCAGGCGCAGCTCTGGGG
This sequence comes from Streptomyces sp. NPDC053673, assembly GCF_055585225.1. Taxonomy (NCBI): domain Bacteria; kingdom Bacillati; phylum Actinomycetota; class Actinomycetes; order Kitasatosporales; family Streptomycetaceae; genus Streptomyces; species Streptomyces sp. NPDC053673. The sequence continues at coordinate 234 of NZ_JBVJKN010000004.1, forward strand.
GAGATCATCCGCGTACTGGACGTACTTGGATGACTCCGACAACGCAGCGAGTGGGCGTGCCGGGCGTCGCGCGCCAGGCGGGATGTGTCAGACACGGCCCAGGGCCGTCGCACGGTGCCCCCCGTCACCCTGCGGCGGCCCTTCGTCGTCCCAGGCCGGCGCGCTCCGCGTATAGGAGCGCCATAGCGGCCCTGGCTTGGATGAGTTCCCGTACCGCCGCCCCAGCCGGACAAGCAGGTCAGCCACGGTGACCGGCGAGGACACTATGAGGTGAACGTGAGTAGTCGGGCCTCCGGCTTCGAGAGCTTCGTCAGCACGCTGCGCCAGCGGGCCGCACAGTCGCCCGCGCGCTGCGCAGTCCGCTTCTGCACCGACCGGGCAGAGGAGGAGATGTCGTACGCCGAGCTGGACCGTGCGGCGCGTGCCGCCGCCCATCGGCTCGCCGCCCGTACCGCGCCAGGCGACCGGGTACTGCTGTCCTGCGGACCCGGCACAGGCTTCCTCCGCGCCTTTCTGGCCTGTCTGTACGCGGGTGCGGTACCGGTTCCGGTGCCGGCGCCCGGCGGCTTCGGCCGGCAGGAGTCCAGGACCACCGCGATCGCCCGTGACACCGGCGCCCGGCTGGTCCTCACCGATGAGGCAACGGACGCCGTCGTCACCGGCTGGCTGGAGCAGGAGGGCGACGCGCTGCCCGGACTGGCCGCGGTGACCGTCGAGTCCGCCGAGCGCGAGGGCGACCCGGACGCCTGGACCGAACCCGCCGCGGACCCCGGGATGCTCTGCTTCCTGCAGTACACCTCCGGGTCGACCAGCGACCCGAAGGGCGTGATGGTCCCGCACGGCGCACTCGTCCACAACCTGCGCCTGATGCGCGACTGCCACGGCTGGCACGAGGGCATGACCTGGTGCAGCTGGCTGCCCGCCTACCACGACATGGGCCTCATCGCGATGATGCTCGCACCGCTCCACCTGGGCGGGACGGCGGTGCTGATGTCGTCCACCGACTTCCTGAAGCGGCCCGTGTCCTGGCTGCGGCTGATCGAACGGCACGGCGCCGAGATCAGTTGCGCACCGAACTTCGCCTACGACCTCTGCGCGCGCCGCCTCGGCGAGGAGCAGACCGCAGGGCTGGATCTCTCACGCTGGCGCTACGCCTGCAACGGCGCGGAACCCGTGGACCCCGCCACCCTGGCCCGTTTCGCGGAGCGGTTCGCCGGCTGCGGCTTCGAACCGAAGGCGCTGCTTCCCGGCTACGGCCTCGCCGAAGCCACCCTCTTCGTCTCCGGTACCCGCGCCGACCAGCCGCCCACCGTGCTGCGCGCCGACCCCGCGGCGCTGGCCCGCGGGGAGGTCACCGAGGCAAAACAGGCAGGTCCCGTACAGGAGTTGGCGAGCAGCGGAATCGTACGCGGCCTGGACGTACGGATCGTCGATCCGCGGACGTCGGCCGCGTGCCGCGAGGGAACGGTCGGCGAGATCTGGATCCGCGGAGGCAGCGTCGCCCTCGGCTACTGGAACCGGCCCGAGGAGACCGACCGTACCTTCCGTGCCGTGACCGCGGGCGGCGACGAGGGCTTCCTGCGCACCGGCGACCTGGGTGCGCTGCGCGACGGCGAACTGTACGTCACCGGCCGCATCAAGGAAATGATCATCGTGCACGGTCGGAACCTCTACCCGCACGACATCGAGCGGACCCTGGGGGACCTCTCCCCGTCCTTCGCCGGCCTCCCCGCCGCGGTCTTCCCGGTCCGCCCGGGGGGCGGACCGGCCCATGAGGAGATCGTCGCGGTCCAGGAGCTGCGCGCCCGCGGACTGAGCGAAGGGGAACTCACCGCCCTGGCCCGCACGGCGAGGACGAAGCTGGCACAGCGGCTCGGCGTACGCGTCGGCGCCCTCGTCCTGGTCCGGGTGGGCCGGATCCGCCGCACGACCAGCGGCAAGATCCAGCGCTCACTGATGCGCTCGCTCTTCGAACAGGACCGGCTGGAGCCGCTGCACGAAGAGCTTTCGCCGGAGGTACGGACGGCATTCCGTCCGCCGATACGGCTGCCGGTGCCCGCCCGGGAGCCGGGGCCCCACCGCCCGTACGCCCTCAGCGCGGCGATCGAGGAGCGCCTCGGCGACCCGCGCGATCCCCGGCGGACGTTCTCCTTCGCGCACTCCGCGGAGCTCGACCGGGCCGAGGAGTTCCCCGCGGACATCTGCCGGGAGCTCGACGGGCTCGGAGTGCCGCGCTGGTTCGCGCCCGCCCGGCACGGCGGTGAACTCCGCAGCAGCGAGGACCTCCTGGAGATCATCCGCACTCTCGGCCGGCGTGACTTCACCGTCGCGCTCGGACACATCAAGACCTACCTCGGCGCCGTGTCCGTCTGGGTGGCGGGCACACCCGGGCAGGCGGCGGCGCTCGGCGCCCGGGTCGCGGACGGGGCCGTCGTATCGCTCGCCCTGACCGAGCAGGCGCACGGCAGCGATCTGCTGGCCGGCGACCTCAGCGCCGTACGGACCGAGCGGGGCTGGCGTCTCGACGGCGAGAAATGGCTGATCAACAACGCGACCAGGGCCGGACACGTCTGTGTCCTCGCCCGTACCCGGCCCGCCGGGGGAGCCCGCGGGTTCAGCCTCTTCCTCGTCGACAAGGACACGCTTGCGCCCGGCAGTTGGCGCCCCCTCGAGGGAGTGCCCACCCACGGCGTGCGCGGCGCGGACATCAGCGGCATCGCGTTCGACCGCGCCGAGCTGGCCGCGGACGCGCTCATCGGCACCGAGGGCGGCGGTCTCGAGATCATCCTCAAGGGATTCCAGATCACCCGGACCCTCTGCTCGGCGATGTCTCTCGGGATGACCGACCAGGCCCTGCGGATCGCCCTGGACTTCGCCCGTACGCACCGGCTCTACAACCGGACCCTCGCCGAACTGCCGGAAGCCGCACGGACCCTGGCCGAGGCCTACGCGGATCTGCTCGCCATGGAGGCGGTCAGTCTGGTCGCCACGCGCTCCGTGCACACCCTGACCGAGGAGCAGAGTGCGGTCTCCGCCGTCGTGAAGTATCTGGTGCCCACCCTTGGCGACGAGGTCATCGGCGCCCTGCGGGGACTCCTCGGCGCCCGGGCGATGCTGGTCACCGACCACGCCGAAGGCACCTTCCAGAAGATCGAACGGGACCACCGCATCGTCGGCATCTTCGACGGCAGCACCGCCGTCAATCTGAACGCGCTGATCAACCAGTTCCCGGTACTCGCCCGCGGCTACCGCAAGCACCTCGCAGACCAGGACGGTGTGGCCGGCGCGGCCCGGCTCGACGCCCCGCCGCCCGAGCTGGACCACGACCGGCTCACGCTCTACTCGCGGACCGGCTCCAGCGTCGTCCAGTCGCTGCCCGACGCGGTGGACCGGCTGCGCACCCAGGCGCCGCCCGCCACCGCCGCCCGGGCCGGCCGGCTCCTCGCCCTCGCCGACGCGCTCCACGAGGAGCTCGCCGCCCATCGGCACACCGCACGCGAGGTCCCGGAATCCGCCTTCGCGCTCGCCCGCCGCTACGCGCTGGTGTACGCGGGCGCGGCGAGCATCCACCTCTGGCTGGAGAACACCGGCACGCAAGCAGCGGCAGGGCCGCCGTGGCAGAGAACCGGCTGGCTGGACGCCGTACTGGCCCGCCTCCTGGGCCGGCTGACCGGCGAACCGGACCTGGACGACACCGAAGGACCGGCGCTCGACGCGCTGTTGCCCGCACTGCACACGCAGCACCGCGGCGGACTGCTCTTCTCGCTGCTGCACTGCCCGCTGGCCGAGGCCCAGGGCGTCGAAGACCTCGTGACGGAGGACGTGGCATGACACACCCCCTGACGACAGCCGCACCCGAGTCCGCCGCCGCGCGGACCGAGCGGCTGGAGGAACTGCTCGGCGACCCCCTGGACCCGGCCAATCCGCTGGGCAACGCCGCCGTGCTCGCCGCCGACGAACGCGGCGAGCTGCTGCCCGAGGGGGAACAGGCGCTGCGCGCGTACGGTCTCGGCGCCGAGTTCGTACCCACCGCACTCGGCGGCAGATTCGACCGCGCCGACCACCTGGCGCGGCTGATGCGGACCATCTTCCGGCGTGACTGCGCCCTCGGCGTCGGACACGGCATCACCAGCTTCATCGCGGCCCTGCCCGTCTGGGCCGACGGCAGCGCCGAACAGCGCGGCCGGGCCGCTGAGCTGCTGCTCGGCGGCGGCCGGATCGCCGCCGCGTACACCGAACTCGCCCACGGCAGCGACTTCTCCCGGATCTCGCTCGCCGCCCGGCCGTCCCCGGACGGCACCGGCGGCTACGTCCTCGACGGAGGCAAGCAGCTCGTCAACAACATCTCGCGGGCCGAGGCCGCCGTCTTCTTCGCCCGCACCGACGACCGTCCCGGCAGCCGTGGCCACTCGCATCTGCTGGTGGACCTCGAAGCCCTGCCGCCGGACCGGGCCGACCGGTCCTTCCGCCACGTGACCTCCGGCGTGCGCGGCTGTCTCCTCGGCGGCATCGAGCTCGACGCCTGCCCCGTCCCGGCCGGCAGCCTCCTCGGCGCCGAGGGCGGGGCCATGGAGACCGTTCTGAAGGTCTTCCAGGTCACCAGGAGTGTGCTCCCCGGCATGGTCGTCGGGGTCGGCGACACCCAGTTGCGCACGGTGCTCGCGTTCGCCCGCGAGCGCATGCTGTACGGGCGGCCGGTCGCCGCGCTCCCGCACGCGCGGGAAGTCCTGACCGGCGCCTTCCTCGACCTGCTGATCTGCGACGCACTGTCGACGACCGGCGCGCGGTCGCTCCATCTGCTGCCTGAGGAGGCGAGCGGACGGTCCGCGGCCGTGAAGTACCTGGTGCCGAAGCTGCTCCAGGACAGCTCCTACCGCCTCGCCGTCCTGCTCGGGGCGCGCAGCTACGTACGCGAAGGGCCCTACGCCGTCTTCCAGAAGGCGGCCCGCGATCTGCCGGTCGTCGCCCTCGCGCACGCGAGCGGCGCGGTCTGCCGGGCGAACATCGTGCCGCAGCTGCCCCGGCTGGCCGAGCGGGCCTGGCTGCCCGCACTCGACGAGGACGCGCCCGCGTCCCGCGCCGCGCCCGGCACGCTCTTCCGGCTCGACGACCCGCTGCCGGCACTGGACTTCGGCCGCCTCGAACTCACCGCCCGCGGCACCGACGCGCTCGCCGGCACCCTTCCGGCGATCGCCCGGGACCTCGCCGCCCGCGCGAGGGGCGGCGAACACCGGCTCGCCGAACTCGCCGAGCTGGCACGGCTCCTCGCCGAGCAGCTCGCCGACCTGGCCCGCCGGTCGGCCGCCCTTCCGCCGCGCGACCGCACCCCGGTCGCGGGCCGCCGCGGCTTCCTGCTGGCCGACCGCTACGCCCATCTGCTCGCCGCGGCGTCCTGCCTCGGCATCTGGCGGGCGGCCGACGCGGACTCCGGCGGCGACCCGTTCCTCGCCGACCCGCTGTGGGCCACCGGCGCTCTGCGCCGCCTCGCCGAACGCCTCGGTCTGCGGCCCGCCCCGCTGTCCGAACACCACATCCGGCGGCTCGACGAGGAGCTGACCGGCAGGCACGACAGTGCCCACACCTTCGATCTGTTCCGTGGACGGCTCGCCCGGCGGCCCGTCCCAGCCCAGGGAGCCGCATCATGAGCACCGAGACGACCCGCACCGCCCACAGCACCGAGGCGCACGAGATCCGCACCTGGCTGCTGGACCGTGTCGCCTACTACCTGGAGCGCCCCGCGGCTGAGATAGACGAGGGTGCCGACCTCGCCGAGCTGGGTCTCGACTCGGTGTACGCCCTCACCCTGTGCGGAGACGTCGAGGACCGCTTCGGTCTGGCGGTCGAGCCGACCATGGCCTGGGACCACCCCACCGTCGACGCGATCACCGCACACCTCGCCGAGGAGCTGGCCCGCCGCTGACCCCCGCTCCTCCCGGCCGGCCGGGGGTGCCCGGAGCTGTCCGGGCACCCCCGGCCCGTCCGTTTCCCCGGCCCTTTTCCGTATAGGTGGGCTATAGCGGACCCGCACAGAATTCTCTGCGTCAAGCCGTCAATCCGGCGCAGTGACACGTCGGGAAGGGGCAGCCGTGCCCGAGCAACCGTTCCCAGGCATTCTGGCGACCGTAGGGAATACGCCACTGGTGGAATTCGAGAGGCTGCTGCCAGAATTCGGATCCAGAGTCTTCGGGAAAATCGAGAGATTCAATCCCGGCGGCAGCATCAAGGACCGGTCCGCGCTCGGCATGCTGCTCCACGCCATCCGCAGCGGCGAGGTGGAGCCCGGCCGTTCGGTCATCGTCGAGTCCAGCTCCGGCAATCTCGCCGTCGGACTCGCCCAGATCTGCCGCTACTTCGGACTCCGCTTCATCTGCGTGGTCGACGGCAAGACCACCGAACAGAACCTCGCCATTCTGCGCGCGTTCCGCGCCGAGGTGGAAGTCGTCACCGAACGCGACCGGCTCACCGGCGAGTTCCTGCCCGTCCGGTTGCGCCGGGTGCGCGAGCTGGTCGCGGCGACCCCGCACGCCTACTGGCCCAACCAGTACGCCAGCCTCCTCAACCCCAAGGCGCACGAGACCACCATGCGGGAGATCGAGGAGGCACTCGACGGCAAGGTCGACTACCTCTTCTGCTCGGTCAGCACCTTCGGCACCCTGCGCGGCTGCGCCGACCACATCAGGGCCCGCGGCCTGGACACCACCGTCGTCGCGGTGGACGCACGGGGCAGCGCGATCTTCGGCCTGGAACCCACCCAGCGCCTCATCCCGGGGCACGGCGCCTCCGTCGTACCCCCGCTGATGGACCCCGCCGCGGCCGATGACGTCGTGCACATCTCCGACCTGGAGTGCGTCGTCGCCTGCCGTCGGCTCATCGGCCGCGAGGCCGTGCTCGCGGGCGGCTCCTCCGGCGCCACCGTCGCCGCGCTGTGGAAATACCGGGACCGGATTCCGGAAGGGTCGAACTGCGTTCTGATCTTCCCCGACGGCGGCGACCGCTATCTCGACACCATCTATTCCGACGCCTGGGTGAGCCGGCATTTCGGCGAAGTCACGCATCTGTGGAAGGACTGAACCGCCGATGTCCCTGTCCATCAGCCAGGAAGGGCTGTGGCTGGCACACCAACTGGACCCGGAGAGCTCCGCGTACAACGTGGTGCTCGCCGTACGGATCCGCGACCGGATCCGCGAAGGACTCCTCCAGGAGGCGCTGACCGCCCTCGTCGCCCGCCATGAACTGCTGCGCTCCCGCTTCGTCGCCGGAACCGGCGGCCCGGAGCGCGTGACCGGCCCGCCGGAGGCTGTGCGGCTCGACGTACGCGAGGTACCGGAAGCCGACGACGAGACCCTGTTCCGGCTCTCCCAGCAGGCCGGCGAGGAGCCCTTCCGCCTCGCCGCCCAAGGGGCCTTCCGGGCCGTGCTGCTGCGCCGCGCGCCCGACGACGCGGTACTCGTCACCGCCACCCACCACATCGTCAGCGACGCCACCTCGCAGTGGCTGCTCGTCCGCGACCTCCTCGACGCGTACGGGCGACTGGCCGCGGGACAGCGCCCCGGCACCGGTCCCGCACTGCCCGGCTGGGACGCGTACGTGGCCGCAGAGCAGCGCCTGCTGGCCTCGCCGCGCGGCGAACGCGCCCGCGCCCACTGGGAGTCGGTCATCGACGGTGTTCCCGCCGCCGACCTGCCTCCGGACCGGCCGCGGCCGGACACCCGCACCCTCAACGGCGCCACCCACGAACTCGTCCTGCCGCGGGGGACCGGCGAGGCACTCGTCGCCGCGGCGGCGGCTGCCGCCTCGACCCCGTTCGCCTGGCTGCTGGGCACGTTCCAGGCAGCCCTGCACCGGTCTGGCTGCGGACCGCGGTTCCTCATCGGCTGCCCCGTCACCACCCGGCTGTCGCCCGGCACCCGGGAGGCCGTCGGCTACTACGTCAACGCCCTGCCCGTCGCCGCGTCCTTCACCTCCGGCACGACCCTGCGGGACCTCACCGAGTCGGCGCAGCGGCAGCTGCGCCACGGCATGGCGCACGCCGGCTACCCGACGGAACTGCTGGAGCGCAAACAGCTCTTCCAGATCTCGATGACCCTGGTCGCCGCCGACCGGCTGCCCGTCGAGGGTCTCTTCGACGGCCCCACCACGGCCGGCGGGCTGCGCATCGAGCTGTGCGACGTACCGCAGCAGGAGGGCCAGCAGGACCTCACCGTGGAGGTGCTCCAGGGCGCCGCCGGATTCCGTTCCGTCATGCGCTTCAACACGGACCTGTACGACCGGGCGACGATCGAACGCCTCGCGGACATCCACCTGCGGATGATCGAGGCGGCCCTCGACGACCCCGGCACCGCCGTCACCCAGGTCCCCCTGGTGGACGAGGACGAACTCGCGCAGTTGCTGGCACTCGGGAGCGATGCCCCATGACCGGTCAGACCCAGTGCGTCACACTCCCCGACGGCCCCGAGGTGTGGTGCACCCATGTGCCCGCCGCCGTCGTCATGTGGCGGGAGATGCTGCCCCCCGGCGCCTACCACCGCGCCGCCGAGCGACTGCGCGACGGCGACACCGTCTTCGACATCGGCGCCAACATCGGTCTGATGTCGGTCTACTGCGCCCGGCTGTGTCCCGGCGTCCGAATCGTCGCCGCAGAGCCGGCCCCCGAACTCCACGCCTGTCTGGAACGCAATCTCGCCCGGCACGCGAGGGCCGCCCGCGCCGAGTGCACGGCCGTCGCCGACCGCCCCGGGGAACTGCGCTTCACCTACTATCCCGACGCCCCCGGCAACTCCGGAATCCACGCGGACCGGGAGGCCGACGACGAGATCACCCGGGTCTTCCTGCGCAACTCGGGGGTCGATCCCGAGGACGCCGAGGAGCTCCTCGAAGGGCTCCACGACGGCCTGGAGCTCACCGTGCCCGCCGTCACCGTCTCCGATCTGGTGCGCCGCCACGGCGTGTCCCGCATCGACCTGCTCAAGGTCGACGTCGAGCGTGCCGAACTCGACGTGCTGCGCGGTATCGAGGCCGGCCACTGGCCGATGGTCCGCTCGGTCGTCGCCGAGGCCCACGACGAGGACGGCCGGCTGGACGCGGTGACGCAGCTGCTGCGCGCCCAGGGCTTCGAGGTGTCCGTGCACCAGGATCCCCTGCTCGGCGGCACCGGCCTGTACGACATCGAGGCCCATCGCGCCGTATAGGGCGGCTATAGCGGCCACGCCCAGCATCGGAGTCGTCGTCAGAAGACCAGAGAAGACCACAGAGAGGCCCTGAAATGCTGATTCTCCGGCGCGCCGATGTGACGGACGTGCTGTCCGGCCGGGAGACGGAGATCATCGACCTCGTCGCCGACGTGTACCGCCTGCACGACGAAGGGCGGACGTCCCTCCCGCACTCGACCTTCCTTCGCTTCCCCGAGGAGCGGCACAGCCGGGACCGGATCATCGGGCTGCCGGCCTACCGGGGCGGGGAGCGGCCGGTCGCCGGGATGAAGTGGATCGCCTCCTTCCCCGGCAATGTCACGGCCGGCAGCGAGCGCGCGAGCGCGGCGATCGTCCTCAACTCGCTCGCCACCGGGCGCCCGGTGGCGTTCGTCGAAGGCGCGGTGATCTCCGCGAAGCGGACCGCCGCGAGCGCGGCTCTCGCCGCCCGCGAGCTCACCCGCGACAACCCGCCGCAGTCCGTCCTGCTGATCGGCTGCGGCGTGATCAACCTGGAGATCCTGCGCTTCCTCGCCGTGGCCCTGCCCGGACTGCGCGAGGCCGCGCTGTACGACACCGACCCGGCCCGGGCCGAGGCCTTCGCCGGGCAGTGCGCGCAGGCGGCACCCGGGGTGAAGGCCTACCCGGTCGACAGCCCCGCCGCCGCGCTCGGCACGCACCGGCTGGTCTCGCTGGCCACCACCGCGGCCACCCCGCACATGGACCTCACGGACTGCGGGCCCGACACCACCGTGCTCCACATCTCCCTGCGGGACCTGACCCCCGAAGCCGTCCTCGGCGCGGTCAACGTCGTCGACGACGCCGATCACGTGTGCCGCGAGCGGACCTCACTGGACCTGGCCCAGCAGCGCACCGGCAACCGGGACTTCGTGGCCGCGTCCATCGGCGCCCTGCTGCGTGGCACCGCCACCTTCGACCGCGCCTCCGGACGGCCCGTCGTCTACTCCCCGTTCGGCCTCGGCGTGCTCGACATGGCGCTCGCCGATTACGTCCGCGAAGAGGCCGGGCGACAGGGCCTCGGGATCCGCGTCGACGACTTCCTGCCCGCCTGAACCCCTTCCCCCGCTTGAACCCCTTCCCCCGCTTGAACCCCTTCCGCACAGCCCTACCGACCGAGGAGCCGGCATGACCGCCGAACAGAACGACGACCGTATCTACCGCGTGGTGCTCAACGACGAGGAGCAGTACTCGATCTGGGCCGCCGGGCGCGACCTCCCCGCCGGCTGGCGCGCGGAGGGCACCGAGGGCACGCGTGAGCAGTGCCTCAGCCGGATCGCCGAGGTGTGGACCGACATGCGCCCGCTGAGCCTGCGCCGGCGCATGGACGAGAACGCCGCGGCCTGAACCGCCCCTCCCCACCACCCACGCCCAGGTCTTCGACAGGAGCACACGTGAACGCCGAACTGCTGCCGGAACGCTTCGCCGAGCAGGCGTTCCGTACCCCGGACGCGGTCGCCGTCGTCGACGGCGACCGGACGGTGACGTACCAGGAGCTGGACCTGGCGGTCCGCCGTACGGCCCGCTGCCTGCGGGACCTGGGCGCCGGCCCCGACACGCTCGTCGGGGTGGGCCTGCCCCGCGGCGTGGACCTCGTCGTGGCGCTGCTCGGTGTCTGGCGGGCCGGGGCGGCCTACGTACCGCTCGACCCCGGTCAGCCGCCCGCGCGGCTGACCGGACTGGTGCGGGAGTCCGGTGCCCGGCTGGTGCTGGCGGGCCCGGGTCTCGACGACGCGGTACGCGAGGCGGGGGCGCGCCGCATCGGCCCCGAGGACGTCCCGGCCGACGCCGTGGCCGGGGACGACGCCGCGGACAGCCCCGCCGGCCCGGACAACGTCGCGTACGCCGTCTTCACCTCCGGGTCCACCGGCAGGCCCAAGGCCGTCGCCGTCACCCACGCCGGGATCGCCAACCGGGTCGGCTGGACCGTGGAACGGCACCGGCTCGGCGCGGCGGACCGGGTGCTGCAGAAGACCACCATCGGCTTCGACGCGGCGGGCTGGGAGATCTTCGCGCCGCTCGTCTCCGGCGGCACCGTCGTCCTCGCCCCGCCCGGGGCCGAGCGCGACCCCGGCGCGCTGCTGCGTTCCGTCGCCGCTCACGGTGTGACGGTCCTCCAGGCCGTGCCCTCGGTGCTGCGGCTCCTCGTCGACGAGGCGGACTGGAGCGGCTGCGACACGCTGCGGCTGCTCTTCTCCGCCGGCGAGCCGCTGCACGCCGAACTCGTTGCCCGGCTGCGGGAACGAGCCGGACACCCCGTCGAGGTCTGGAACACCTACGGTCCGACCGAGTGCTCCATCGACGTCACCGCCCAGCTCGTGGACCCCGCGCTCACCACCGGGCCGGTGCCGATCGGCCGCCCCATCCCCGGAATGCGTGTCCTGGTCCTGGACCCGGCCGGTGTCCCCGTGCCGGTCGGGGTGCCCGGCGAGCTGTACGCGGGCGGAGTCGGCGTCGCCCGCGGCTACGCCGGGCGCCCCGGCCTCACCGCGGAACGCTTCGTGCCCGACCCGTACGCCACCGAGCCGGGTGCCCGGCTCTACCGCACCGGCGACCTGGTGCGCTGGCGTGCCGACCGCACACTGGAGTACCTCGGCCGGCTCGACCACCAGGTCAAGGTCAACGGCGTCCGGATCGAGCCCGGTGAGATCGAGGCGGCGCTCGCCGCGCATCCGGCCGTGACCGGCGCCGTGGTCGCGCCCTACACGGTCGACGACGGCGGCAAGCGGCTCGCCGCGTATCTGACCGTGCGCGACCCCCTGGACACCGGCGAACTGCGCGCCTTCCTCGGCGAGCGGCTCCCCGAGAGCCACGTCCCGTCCTTCTTCCACACCCTCGACACCTTCCCGCTGACCGCCAACGGCAAGGTCGACCGGGCGGCGCTGCCCTCGCCCGACGAGATCTCCGCGGACCGGCAGCCCGACTTCACCGCGCCGCGCGACGCCGCCGAGGAACTCGTGGCCCGGGTCTGGTCCGAGCTGCTCGGGCTCGACCGGGTCGGTGTGCTCGACGACTTCTTCGCCCTCGGCGGCACCTCGCTCCAGCTGACCAGGCTCGCCGCCCGGCTGCGGGCCGCGTCCGGGGAGAAGATCTCGCTGCGCGGGCTGTTCGCGGCGACCACCGTCGAGGCCCAGGCCCGGCTGATCGGCACCCCCGCGGCGGCCCCCTCCGGCGAGGCCGCGATCCGTCCCGTGCCGCGCGACGGGGAACTCCCGCTCTCCTCCGGCCAGCACCGCCTCTGGTTCCTGGACCGCATGCACCCGGGCAGCCCCGAGTGGGTCGCCCCGCTGTTCCTGCGGCTGCCCGCGGCGCTGAGCGCCGAGACGGTCGGCCGGGCCCTGGACGCGCTCGCCGCCCGCCACGAGCCGCTGCGCACCCGGTACCTGGACATCGGCGGCGAGCCGCGTCAGATCATCGACGCCCCCGGTGCCACCCGGGTGGAGCTGCGTGTCGAGGACACCGACCGCGACGGCGTCCCCGCCCTGTTCGGCGAGCAGTTCGCACGCGGCTTCGACCTGGCCGCCGGCCCGCTGTGGCGGGCGCTGCTGGCCCGGGTCCCGGGCGAGGACCACATCGTGCTCCTGACGATGCACCACATCACCTGTGACGGCTGGTCGACCGTCGTGCTGGAGCGCGAACTGCGGGAACTGTGCGCGGCGTACGCCGCCGGCCGGGAGCCCGCGCTGCCCCCCGTCACCGTCCAGTACGCCGACTACGGCGCCTGGCAGCACGCCCGCCTCACGGACGACGTCATCGAGGGCGAACTCAACCACTGGATCCGTGTGCTGACCGGTGTCGAACCGGTCGATCTGCCCACCGACCGGCCCCGCCCCGCGGTGCGCGACCCGCACGGCGCCGTCGTCCCCTTCCGTATCGCCCCCGGCCTCGCCGCCGCGCTCACCGAGCTGGGCAGGGCCCACGGCGCGACGCCGTTCATGACGCTCCTCACCGCGTACGCCGCGCTCGTCGCCCGCTACAGCGGCCAGTGGGACGTCCCCGTCGGCACACCCGTCGCCGGCCGCACCCGCCCCGAGACCGAGGGCATGGTCGGCTTCTTCCTCAACTCGCTCGTCATCCGCTGCGGTCTGACCGCCGACATGGGGTTCGCCGAAGCGCTCGGCCGGGTCAGGGACGCGGCCCGCGCCGCGTTCGTCCACCAGGAGCTGCCCTTCGAGCGGCTGGTGGACGAGCTCCAGCCCGAGCGCGACCTGTCCCGTACGCCGCTCTACCAGGTGGCCTTCGACCTGCACAGCGAGGGCGTGACCAGTGTCGCGACACAGGACGAGGACCTGGCCGCGTTCACGGCCGCCTGGCAGGTCGCCAAGACCGATCTGTCGCTGTTCATGCGGCAGACCCCCGAGGGCGCCCTGGACGGTGTGCTGGAGTACGCCACGGCACTCTTCGACCGGTCCACCGTCGAGCGGATGACCGGCCACTTCCTGACACTGCTGGAACAGGTCGCGGCCCGCCCCGACACCCCGCTCGGCGTCGTCGAGCTGCTCTCCGCCGAGGAACGCCGGCGGCTGCTGACCGAGTGGAACGACACGGCCGACGACACCGCGGACCGCACCGGCACGGTCACCGCGCTCTTCGAGGCCCGCGCCGGCTCCGCGCCGCGGGCGACCGCCCTGACCTCCGGTGCCGAGACCGTCCCGTACGGCGAACTCGACGCCCGCGCCAACCGTCTCGCCCAGCATCTGGTGGCCCGCGGCGTCGGTCCGGAGTCCCGGGTCGTCGTCCTTCTCGACCGCGGGCCCGACCTCGTCACGGCACTGCTCGCCGTGTGGAAGGCGGGCGGCGCGTACGTGCCGGTCGATCCGTCCTGCCCGGCCGAGCGCATCGCCGCGATGCGCGAGGCGGCGCACGCCACGGTCGCGGTCACCTCGTCGGCGTACGCCGGCCGGTTCGCCGACGGCACCGAGCGGCACGACGAGGAGGCGACCCTCGTGCTCGTCGACACGGACGCCGCGGCCGTCGCGGCCCGCCCCGCGACCGCGCCCGTCCGGACCGACGATCCCGACCTGCTCGCCTACACGATCTTCACCTCCGGCTCGACCGGCACCCCGAAGGGCGTGGAGGTCACCCATCGCGGCCTCGCCAACCACGTGCGCTGGGCGGCTAGGGAACTCGCCGGGGACGACTACGGGGGCGGCGCGCTGTTCTCCTCGGTCGCCTTCGACCTGGTCGTGCCCAACCTGTGGACCCCGCTCGTCACGGGCCAGCGGCTCTTCCTGCTGCCGCAGGACACCGACATGTCCGAGCTCGGCAAGCGCCTCGCGGACGCCGAACCCTTCAGCTTCGTGAAGCTGACCCCGGGGCACCTCGACATCCTCGCCCTCCAGCTCGGCCCCGCCCAGGCCGGCGCGCTCGCCCCGGTCCTGGTCGTGGCGGGCGAGCCGTTCACGCGCGCCACCCTGGAGCGCTGGCGCGAGCTCGCCCCGGACACCCGGATCGTCAACGAGTACGGACCGACCGAGGCCACCGTCGGCACCTGCGTGTACCCGGTCCCGCAGGACGACAGCGCGGGCACCGCCGATGTGCTGCCGATCGGCCTCCCGCTGCCCAACATGACGACGTACGTCCTCGATCCGGCCCTCCGGCCGGTCCCGGTCGGAGTGACCGGCGAGCTGTACGTCGGCGGCACGGGTGTGGCGCGCGGCTACGCGGGCCGCCCCGACCTGACCGCGGAGCGCTTCGTCCCCGACCCGTACGGCCCGCCCGGCGCCCGGCTCTACCGCACCGGCGACCTGGCCCGCCGGCTGGACGACGGCAACGTGGCGTTCCTCGGCCGCGTCGACGACCAGGTCAAGATCCGCGGCTACCGCGTCGAACTCGGCGAGGTCCAGGCGGTCCTGGCCGCCCACGCCGGGGTCCGCGACGCCGTCGTCACGGTCCGTACGACAGCGGCCGGTGAGAAGCAGCTCGCCGCCTACCTCGTCGGGGAGCCCGGCACCGAAGGACCCGACGAGCCCGCGCTCGCCGCACACTGCGCCCGGCAGCTGCCCGACTACATGGTTCCGGCGAGCTACACGCTGCTCGACGCGATCCCCGTCAACGCCAACGGCAAGGTCGACCGCCGGGCCCTCCCGGACCCCGGGCGGCCCGACGACGGACACATCGCCCCCAGCGGCCCCGCAGAGGAGCGCATCGCCGAGATCTGGACCGAACTGCTCGGCGTCCAGGCCGGGGCCCACGACAACTTCTTCCACGTCGGCGGCAATTCGATCCTGGCGATCCGGCTCATCTCGCGCATCCAGCAGGAGTTCGAGATCGACTTCGCCGTCCGCACGGTCTTCGAAGGCCCGACGGTCGCCCAGCTGGCCGCCACCGTCGAGGAGCGCATCACGGCCCAGATCGCCGCGCTCTCCGACTCCGAACTCGCGCAGGACGTACTCGCGCAGGACGCCCCGACGAATGACGCACGCGCGCACGGCGCACGGCAGAACAAGGAGCACAAGGCATGAGCACCGGTGAGATGGAGAAGCCCGCGGTCCCGGCCGCTGATGCCGACGCGCTGCGCGCCGAACTGCTGCGCCGCCGCCTCGCGGGACGGCACGGCGGAGCCTCCCGCCGCACGGAGATAGCCCGCGCCGACCGCGAGGGCCGGCTGCCGCTGTCGTACGGACAGCAGCAGATGTGGTTCCTCAGCCGGCTCGAACCGGACAGCCCCGAGTATCTCGTTCCGCTCGTGCTGCGGCTGCGCGGCCCGCTGGACACAGCGGCCCTCGGCCGCGCCTGGCAGGGTCTGGTCGACCGGCACGAGATCCTGCGCACCCGGTACGTCATGGACGGCGAGGAGCCCGTACAGCTGATCGACGAGCCCGGTCCCGCCCCGCTGGAGCTGACCGAGGCCGCCGACGAGGCACAGGCCCGGTCGCTCGTCGAGGCGGATCTGGCCCGTCCGTTCGACCTCGGCAGCGACCGGCCGGTGCGGGCCCGGCTGATCCGGCTCGCCGACGACGAGCACGTCCTCGCCCTCGTGCTCCACCACATCGCCTGCGACGCCTGGTCCACCGGCGTCCTCGGCCAGGAGCTCAGCGAGCTGTACGCGGGCCGCACCCCGGCCCCCCTGCAGGTCCAGTACGCCGACTACGCCGCCTGGCAGCGCGCCGAGCTGACCGGCGAGGTCATCGGCCGGCACCTCGGCTACTGGAAGGAGCAACTGGCGGACCTCGCCCCGCTGGAGCTGCCCACCGACCGGCCGCGCCCCGCGGTCCGGGACGGCGCGGGCGACGCGGTCTCGTTCACCGTCCCGCAGGAGCTGGCCGACAGGCTGCGCGAGCTGGCGCACCGCCAGGACGTGACGCTCTTCATGCTCTTCCTGGCGGCCTACCAGCACCTGCTCGCACGCCACACGGGCCGCGACGACATCGCGGTCGGCACGGTGGTCTCCGGCCGCGGCCGCCCCGAGCTCCAGCAGCTCATCGGCTACGGAATCAACAGCCTGGTGATGCGCGGCGACACCGCGGGCGATCCCGCGTTCACCGAACTGCTCGCCCGCACCCGCGCCACCGTGCTGGACGCCTACGACCACCAGGACGTCTCCTTCGCCCAGGTCGTCGAGGAGCTGCAGCCGGAGCGTGATCTGTCGCGCACCCCGCTGTTCCAGGTCGCCTTCACCATGCACGGCGAGCGCGGCTCGGCGTTCGCGTTCCCGGGCGTCGAGGTCTCCCCGTACGAGGGCAGCGGCCGGGTGGCCAAGTTCGACCTGGACCTCCAGATCCGCGAAGGCGCGGACGGCTCGCTCGGCGGGCAACTCGAGTTCGCCACCTCCCTCTTCGACCGGACGACGGTCGAGCGGATGACCGGCCGTCTGCTGCGGCTGCTGGCGGGTGTCGCCGAGGCGCCTGCGGCCCGGCTGTCGGCGCTCGACATCCTCGGCCCCGAGGAGCGCGCCGTCCTGCTCGGCACGCCCGCCACGACCGCGCCCGTGACGCGTCGTGTCCATGAGGTGTTCGAGGAGCAGGTGGCGCGTACGCCGGAAGGCATCGCGGTCTCCTTCGAGGGCACACAGCTGTCGTACGCGGAGCTCAACGCGCGGGCGAACCGGCTCGCCCGGGTGCTGCGCGACAAGGGCGTCGGACCGGAGACGCTCGTCGGGCTGTGCCTGGAGCGGGGGATCGAGCTGATCCCGGCGCTGCTGGGGATCCTCAAGTCGGGTGCGGCGTATCTGCCGCTGGACCCGGCGAACCCGCCGGACCGGCTGGCCTACATCGTCAGGGACGCCAAGGCCCCGGTGGTGGTCACCACCTCCGACGTCGCCGGTCTGTTCGACGGTGAGCCGGTGGACCTGGTCCGTCTGGACACCGACGCGGACCTCATCGGCGCGCAGCCCGCGCACGACCTGGGCGTGCCCGGCAGCCCCGAGAACCTGATCTACACGATCTACACCTCCGGTTCGACGGGCCGGCCCAAGGGCGTCGCGCTGACGCACGCGAACGTCGTGCGGCTGCTGGAGCGCGGGCAGGAGCACTACGCCTTCGGCCCGGCCGACGTCTGGCCGCTCTTCCACAGCTACGCGTTCGACGTGTCGGTGTGGGAGATGTGGGGCGCGCTGCTCAACGGCGGTCGGCTCGTCGTCGTCCCGTACGCGGTCACCCGCTCGCCCGAGGAGTTCACCGACCTGCTCGTACGGGAACGCGTGACGGTCCTCAACCAGACCCCGTCCGCGTTCCGTTCCCTCATCGGCACGACCGCCGAACTCTCGCTGCGCGCCGTCGTCTTCGCGGGCGAGAAGCTGGAGGTCTCCGAACTCCGCCCGTGGGTGGACCGGTTCGGCCTCGACGACATCGTCCTCGTCAACATGTACGGGATCACCGAGACCACCGTCCACACCACCTACCACCGGCTCACCGACGCCGATCTGGCGCCCCAGGCCGGGAACCCGATCGGCCGCCCGCTCGCCGACCTGCGGGTGTACATCCTGGACGCGGAGGGCCGGCCGGCCCCGGTGGGCGTGCCGGGGGAGATGTACGTCGCCGGTCCCGGCGTGGCCCGCGGCTACCTCGGCCGTCCCGAGCTGACCGCCGAGCGTTTCGTGCCCGACCCGTACGGTCCCGCGGGCTCCCGGCTCTACCGGAGCGGCGACCTGGCCCGCCGGCTTGCCGACGGCAGTCTGGAGTTCCTCGGCCGGATCGACGACCAGGTCAAGATCCGTGGCTTCCGGATCGAGCTGGGTGAGATCGAGACCGCGCTCGCCGCCCACCCGGGCGTCCGCGACGCCGTCGTACTCGTTCGCGAGGACACCCCCGGCGACCGGCGCCTCGTCGCCTACGTCACCGCCTCCGCGGACCACGGCCCCGCCCCCGCCGAGCTGCGTACCCATCTCGGCGGCACCCTGCCCGAGTACATGATCCCCTCGGCGTTCGTCGCCCTGGACGCGCTGCCGCTGACCACCAACGGCAAGCTCGACAAGCGGGCCCTGCCCGCCCCCGGCCAGGACGCCGTGGGCGCCGCCGGGTACGTCGCTCCGCGCACCGTCACCGAGGAGCGGATCGCCGAGGTGTGGGCCGAGGTACTCGGACTGGACCGGGTCGGGGTGGAGGACGGCTTCTTCGAGCTCGGCGGCCACTCGATCAGGGCCGTCAACCTCGTCGGCCGGCTCCGCGCCGCCGGGTACGACCTCGCCGTCCGGGACGTCTTCGAGTACCGGACCGTCGCCCGCGTCGCCGAGTTCGTCACCGGCCGCCCGGCCCCCACGGACGCCGACCGCACCGCGGAGCCGTTCTCCATGGTCCCGGCCGAGGACGCGGCCCGTCTCCCCGAGGGGCTCGCCGACGCGTACCCGCTGTCCCAGGTGCAGCTCGGCATGGTCGTCGAGATGCTCACCGACGACGGCCGACACCCGTACCACAACGTCACGTCCTTCCGGATCCGGGACGAGCGGCCCTTCTCGCTCGACGCCCTGCGCGCGGCCGCCACGGCCGTCGTCGCCCGGCACGAGGCCCTGCGCACCTCCTTCGACCTGTCGACGTACTCCGTACCGATGCAGCTCGTGCACACGGACGCCGAGATGCCCGTGGGCGCACGCGACCTCTCGCAGCTCACCGAGAGCGAACTCCGGCGGTCCCTGCAGGAGTTCACGGCCGAGGAGCGCTCCCGGCTGTTCGACCTGGCCCGGCCGCCGCTGCTGCGGCTGTACGCCCATGTGGCGGGCGACGGCAGCTGGTGGATCACCAACACCGAGTGCCACGCCATCCTCGACGGCTGGAGCCACCACTCCCTGCTCATGGAGGTCCTGGACGAGTACGGACGCATCCGCGACGGGCAGCAGCCGGCCGAGGGACGGCAGCCCGCCACCCGGTTCGCCGACTTCGTGGCCGCCGAGCTCGACGCCCTCGCCTCCGACACGTCACGCACCTACTGGCAGACGGTCGTCGACGACTACGCGCGGCTCACCGTGCCCGCGCCGTGGCGGGGCGACCCCGACGACGACGGCGCGCCCCACCGCGTCCCGGTCCCCTTCCACGACCTGGAGGACCGGCTGCGGAAGCTGGCCGCGCGGGCCGGAGCCTCGCTGAAGAGCGTCCTGCACGCCGCCCACCTCAAGACCCTGAGCATGCTCACCGAGGAGGCCCGGTTCTTCAGCGGCCTGGTGTGCAACGCCCGTCCCGAGGTGCTCGGCGCCGACCGTGTCTACGGCATGCACCTCAACACGCTGCCCTTCGCCTACGACAGGACCGCCGGCACCTGGCGCGAGCTGGTCGCCCAGGTCTTCGCCCGCGAGATCGAGCTGTGGCCGCACCGCACCTTCCCGATGCCCGTCATCCAGCGTGAACTCGCCGACGGCGAGCGGCTGATCGACATGCGGTTCAGCTACCACGACTTCGACCAGGTCGACCGCGACCAGGTCGACTACCTCGCGAGCATCGACGACAGCCCCACCGAGTTCCCGCTGGGCGTATCGGCCCGGGTGGGCCATCTCGTCCTGACGGCGAGCCCGCGCGCGATCAGCCGCGCCGCCACGGACCGGCTCGCGGCGATGCTGCGCCAGGTCCTGGAGGCGATGGCCGCCGACCCCGAGGGCGACGCGCAGGCGTCGTTCCTGCCGGAGGGCGAGCGGGAGCGCGAACTGATCGCCTGGAACGACACGGCGTTCGCGGCGGAGACCGAGCCGGTGCCCGCGCGCTTCGAGGCGCAGGCGCGCACGACCCCGCACGCGGTGGCCGTGGTGCACCAGGCCGGGATGGTCTCGTACGAGGAGCTCGACGCCCGCGCCAACCGGCTGGCCCGGCACCTGTCCGGCCTCGGGGTCACCGCCGAGTCCCGGGTGGCGGTGCTGCTCGACCGCGGTCCCGAGCTGCTGACGGCGCTGCTCGCGGTGTGGAAGGCGGGCGGGGCGTACGTGCCCGTCGACCCGTCCTGTCCGGCGGACCGCATCGCCGCGATGCGCGAGGCGGCCGGTGCCCGGGTGGCCGTGACGTCGTCCGGGTACGCCGACCGCTTCGCGGACGGCCCGGTGCTCGTCGACACGGACGCCGCGGCGATCGCCGCCCGTCCCGCGACCGCCCCGGCCCGGGCCGACGACCTGGACCGGCTGGCCTACGTCATCTTCACCTCGGGTTCGACGGGCCGGCCGAAGGGTGTGGAGGTCACCCACCGGGGTCTGGCCAACCATGTCGCCTGGGCGGCCCGGGAGCTGGCGTCGCAGGGGTCGGGCGGTGCGCCGCTGTTCTCCTCCGTCGCCTTCGACCTTGTCGTCCCCAACCTGTGGGCCCCCCTGGTCACCGGCCAGTCCGTGCACACCGTCGGCCAGCACGTCGACATGGCGGACCTGGGCGAACACCTCGTCGCCTCCGGCCCGTACAGCTTCATCAAGCTCACCCCGGGGCACCTGGACATCCTCGCCCAGCAACTCCCCGCCGACCGGGCGACGGACCTGGCTCCCGTGCTGGTGGTCGCCGGTGAGGCGTTCACCCGGGCGACCCTGGAGCGCTGGCGCGAACTGGCCCCGGACACCCGGATCATCAACGAGTACGGCCCCACCGAGGCGTCCGTCGGCACGAGCATCCACCCCGTGCCCCGGGACACCGCCGCAGACGTCCTGCCCATCGGCCTCCCCCTGCCCAATATGGCGATGTACGTGCTCGACGCGGGGCTGGAGCCGGTGCCGGTCGGGGTGACGGGTGAGCTGTATGTGGGGGGTACGGGTGTGGCGCGCGGTTATGCGGGCCGTCCGGACCTGACGGCCGAGCGTTTCGTCCCGGACCCGTACGGTCCGGCGGGCGCGCGGCTCTACCACACCGGCGACCTCGTCCGCCGGCTCGACGACGGGAACGTGGAGTTCCTCGGCCGGATCGACGACCAGGTCAAGATCCGCGGCTACCGGATCGAACTGGGCGAGATCCAGGCCGTCCTGGCAGCCCACCCGGGCATCCGGGACGCCTTCGTCACCACCGTGGACGGCGAACTCGCCGCCTACTGGACACCGGGCGACATCACCGCAGAGTCGGTCCACGGGCATCTCGCCGAGCGTCTGCCGGACTACATGATCCCGGCCGGCCTCACCGGGCTCGACGCGCTGCCGCTCACCGCCAACGGCAAGGTCGACCGCAAGGCCCTGCCCGATGCGGGAGAACAGCAGTCCGCCGACCGCCACGTGGCCCCGCGCACGGTGACGGAGGAGCGCATCGCGGCGGTGTGGGCCGAGGTCCTCGGCCTCGAACGGGTGGGCGTCGAGGACGGGTTCTTCGACATCGGCGGCCACTCGATCCGCGCCGTCGCCCTGGTCGGCGCCCTGCGCGCGGCCGGCTTCGACGTCGGCGTACGCGATGTGTTCGAGCACCGGACCGTCGCCGAACTGGCCCAGTTCCTGACCGGACGGCCCGCGGTGACCGAAGTCGCCGCCCTGGTCGAGCCCTTCGCCCTGGTCGGCGACGAGGACCGGGCCACGCTGCCGGCCGACGCCGTGGACGCGTATCCGCTCACCGAGGTCCAGCTCGGCATGGTCCTGGAGATGCTCGCCGACCGGGAGGCGCACGCCTACCACAACGTCTCCTCCTTCCGGATCACCGATGACGAGCCGTTCAGCGCGCAGGCGCTGCGCGGGGCCGCGGACGCGGTCGCCGAGCGGCACGACATGCTGCGCACCTCCTTCCACCTCGACACCTGGTCCGTGCCGCTCCAGGTGGTGCACGCCGCGGCACGGATCCCCGTGTCGGTGCGGGACCTGAGCGGATACGGAGCGGACGAACGGCAGGCCGCGATCGCGGAGTTCATCGCCGCCGAACGCGCCGACCTCTTCGACCTCGAACAGGCCCCCCTGCTGCGCATGACCGCACACGTCGAGGGTGACGGCGTCTGGCGTCTCGGGCTCACGGTCTGCCACGCCATCACCGAAGGCTGGTCGCACCGGGCCCTGCTGATGGAGCTGCTCGACGAGTACCGGCGCATCCGGGACGAGGGCCGGGACGCACGTCGGGCGCAGCCCGATGCGCCCGGCCTGCGGTACGCGGACTTCGTCGCCGCCGAGCGCGCCTCCCTAGAATCGGCCGAGGACCGGGCCTACTGGCAGGACGTCATCGCCCGCAACTCCCGTTTCTCGCTCCCCGCCGCGTGGGCGGGCGACACCACGGCACCCCGCGAGAAGTTCCGGGTCGCCGTACCGCTGCGGGACCTGGAGCCGGGGCTGCGCGCCCTCGCCGCCCGGGCCCGGGTCTCCGTCAAGAGCGTGCTCCTCGCCGCCCATCTGAAGGTGATGAGCATGCTCACCGAGGAGGACCGTTTCTTCACCGGCCTGGTGTTCAGCGCCCGACCCGAGGCACCGGGCGCGGACCGGGTGTACGGCATGTACCTCAACACCCTGCCGTTCGCCTTCGACCGTACGGCCGGCACCTGGACCGAACTGGTCACCCAGGTGTTCCTCCACGAGGCCGGGATCTGGGAGCACCGCCGCTACCCGATGCCCGCGATCCAGCGTGCGGCCGGTGCCGACCGGCTGCTCGACGTCCGCTTCAGTTACCAGGACTTCGATCACGTCGACGAGGAGCGGGTCGACATCGCGGACAGCTCCGGTGAAGGGGCGACCGAGTTCGGCCTGGCCGTCTCCGCGGTCTCCGGCTACCTGCTGATGACCACCCACACCCATGTGCTGTCCCGGGACAACGCCGACCGGCTGACCGCCCTGTACACGGCCGTCCTGACCGCCATGGCGGCCGACCCGGACGGCGACGCCCGGGCCGCGTACCTGCCCGACGCCGAACGGCAGCGGCAGCTGGCCGAGTGGAACCGGACCGAGTACACCCCCGAGTCCCGTACCGTGCTCCAGCTCTTCGAGACGCGGGCTGCCGGGGCACCTGCCTCAGCGGCGGTCGTCCACCGGGACGCGGCCGTCACGTACGGGGAACTCGACAGCCGCGCCAACCGGCTGGCCCACCATCTGCGGGACCTGGGGGTGTCCACCGAGTCCCGGGTCGCCGTACTGCTGGACCGGGGCCCCGACCTGATCACCGCGCTGCTCGCGGTGTGGAAGGCGGGCGGGGCGTACGTGCCGGTCGACCCGTCCTATCCGGCGGAGCGGATCTCGGCGATGCGCGAGGCGTCCGGCGCACGCGTGGTGGTGACGTCGTCCGGGTACGCCGAGCGCTTCGAGGGCGTCCCGGTGCTCGTCGACACGGACGCCGCGGCGATCGCCGCCCGTCCCGCGACCGCCCTGGCCCGGGCCGACGACCTGGACCGGCTGGCGTACACCATCTTCACGTCCGGCTCGACGGGCCGGCCCAAGGGTGTGGAGATCACCCACCGGGGCCTGGCCAACCATGTGGCCTGGGCCGCGCGGGAGCTGGCTTCGCGGGGCACGGGCGGTGCGCCGCTGTTCTCGTCGGTCGCCTTCGACCTCGTGGTGCCCAACCTGTGGGCGCCGCTGGTGACCGGGCAGTCCGTGTTCACCGTCCCGCAGGAGACCGAACCGGCCGGCCTCGGCCGGGCCCTGCTGGCCGGCGCCCCGTACAGCTTCGTCAAGCTGACCCCGGGGCATCTGGAGCTGCTCAGCGGGCAGCTCACCACCGAACAGGCGGAGGAGCTCGCCGCGGTACTGGTGGTCGCCGGTGAGGCGCTGCCCGGCGCCGTGGCCGACCGGTCTCTGGACATCCTCGGGCCCGGCAGGCTGATCAACGAGTACGGACCGACCGAGGCGTCCGTCGGGACCTGTGTGTTCCCGGTGACCGCCCCGTCCGGCCGCGATGTGGTGCCGATCGGGCGTCCTCTGCCGAACATGGCGATGTATGTGCTCGACGCGGCGCTGGAGCCGGTGCCGGTCGGGGTGACGGGTGAGCTGTATGTGGGGGGTACGGGTGTGGCGCGCGGTTATGCGGGCCGTCCGGACCTGACGGCCGAGCGTTTCGTCCCGGACCCGTACGGTCCGGCGGGCGCGCGGCTCTACCGCACCGGCGACCTCGTCCGTCAACTCGACGACGGCAATGTGGAGTTCCTCGGCCGGATCGACGACCAGGTCAAGATCCGTGGCTACCGGATCGAGCTGGGCGAGATCCAGGCGGTCCTGTGCGAACACCCGGGCGTCCAGGAGGCGTTCACCGGTGTCTACGAGCCGACGCCGGGCGACAAGCGTCTGGTCGCGCACTGGGTGCCGGCCGCGGGGCACGCGCCGGAAGCCGTCGAGCTGGCCGGCCACTGCGGGGTGCGGCTGCCCGAGTACATGGTCCCTTCGGCGTTCGTCCGGCTGGACGCCCTGCCGCTCAACGCCAACGGCAAGGTCGACCGCAAGGCACTTCCGGCCCCCGACCGGGGCGCCCTGAGATCCGGGACGGAGCATGTCCCGCCCCGTACGGAGACCGAGAAGACCCTGGCCGCCATCTGGTCGGAGGTCCTCGGGGTCGAGGACATCGGCATCCACGACCGGTTCTTCGACCTGGGCGGCCACTCCCTCCTGATGATCAAGGTGCTGGCGGAGGCCCGGAAGTCCGGCCTGACGGTGTCGGTCTGGCGCATGTACCAGCACGAGACCCTGATCGACCTGGCCGCGGCGGTCGACGAGGACATGGGCCCCGAACCCGCCGATGCCGGTGGGGTGGAGGCCACGGGCCGGGACGCGGACGCAGCGGCGCACCCGGGCGAGGCACCGGCGCCGGCCGTCGATGGCGCCGCGACCGTCGAGGTGTCCGCCGAGCTGCTCGCCGCGCTGGTCGCACAGGCGGCTGGGGTGGGGGAGCGGCCGGATCGGGGGCCGCTCGCCGAGGCCGCCGCGCTGCTGGCCGCCGCCGGGACGAGTGCGCCGGAAGGCCCGGCCCCCGTCGGGGCGAGTGCGCCGGAAGGCCCGGCCGCCGCCGGGGCGAGTGTGCCGGAAGGCCCGGCCCCCGTCGGGGCGAGTGAGCCGAAGGGGCGCGCCGCCGTCGACAGTGGCTCCAGCGCCCCGGCGGCGGACCGAGCCCCAGGGACAGCGTCGGCCGCGCCGGACCTCGTACCCGGGCTCGCCGAGGTCATGGCGCAGCACCAGGTGCCCGGCGCCGCCGTCGCCGTACTGCGGGACGGTGAACTGGCCGGGGTCCACGGGTACGGCGTGCTCGGCGCGGACGGGGACGCGCCCGTGACCGCACGGACGTTGTTCCAGGCCGGTTCGCTGAGCAAGCATGTGACCGCACTGGCCGTGCTGCGGCTGGTCGCCGACGGCAGGATCGACCTCGACGAGAACATCGACCGCCGTCTGACCAGCTGGCGCCTGGAGGACGACCCCGCCGCACCGGGGACGGTCACCGTCCGGCACCTGCTCGGCCACCGCGCCGGACTCGCCCGCCACCGCAGTGTCGGGTTCCGGCCCGGTGAGGAACTGCCCTCGCTCCTGGACCTGCTGGAGGGCAGGCCGCCCGTCCGCACCCCGCGAGTCCGCAGGGAACTGGTGCCCGGCTCCACGTTCCGCAAGAGCAGCACCCACTACTGGGTGCTCCAGCAGCTGCTGGAGGACATGACGGGTGAGCCCTTCGAGGCGCTGATGCGACGCCTGGTGCTGGATCCGCTCGGGCTCCGGGACAGCAGCTTCGACCAGGAGTTCCCGACCGCATCCGGGCTGCCGGTCGCGCTCGGCCACGACGGTCACGGCACGCCCCTCAAGGGCGGCTGGCGGCGCCGGGCGCACCTCGCGGCGGCCGGTCTGTGGACCACCGCGGGGGATGTCGCCGCCCTGACGCGCGCCGTCCGCCGGACACTTCTCGGTACGGACCAGGAGCTGTTGCCGCAGGCGGTCGCCCGGGAGCTGCTCGCCGGAGAGACCGGCAGCTTCTACGGACTCGGCACGATCGTCGACGACACCGGTGACGACCTGGAGTTCGGCCACGGCGGCGAGCCGGCCGGCTACTGGAGCATGGCGATCAGCCGTCTGCACGGCGGAACGGGCTTCGTCGCGCTGACCAACGCCGACTCCGGAAAGGCCGTCGTCAAGCACCTCACCGCCGAACTCGGCCGCCAGGACACCACGTTCGGAACCGGCACGCTCGCCGCCGAATGGGGCACGGCCGCCGGCCGCCCGGCAGGCTCCCTGCCCTCCGTCCTCGCCCCCGTCGTCACCGACGAGGACCGCGCATGAGCACCACGGCACCGGCCGCACCCGGCACCGCACCCGCACCCACACCCGTCCCCGCCCTGGAGGGCCGCATGACCGACCGGCGGATCCGGCATCTGATCTCGATCGACGACCTCCGCGACGAGGAGCTGTCCGCGCTCGTCACCCGTGGCGCGGCGTTCTCGGCCGGCACGGCCGGGCACCCCCGCCCGCTCGAAGGGGCCGTCGCCGGGATCTACTTCAGCAAGACGTCCACCCGTACCCGTACCGCCTTCTCCAGCGGGGCGCTGCGGCTCGGTGCGCAGATCATCGCGTACGGCCCCGGCGATCTGCAGCTCAACACCGGGGAGACCAGCGAGGACACCGGCCGGGTCATGTCCCGGATGCTCGACGTCCTCGTCGCCCGCACCGCGGGCGACCCGGCCGAGATGCGGGCCTGGGCCACCCAGGACCGGATGTCCGTCATCAACGCGATGAGTGCCGACGAACACCCCACCCAGGCACTGACCGACCTCACCACGCTGTACCGCCACTTCGGCCGGATCGAAGGGCTGCGCATCCTGTACGTGGGTGAGGGCAACAACACCGCGGCGGCCCTGGCCCTCGCCCTGGCCCGGTTCCCCGGCGTCGAGTTCGAGCTGCGCACCCCGCCCGGCTACGGCCTCACCGCGTCCGTACGCGAACGGGCGGCGGCCCACGCCGAGCGGCACGGCTCCGTCCTGCGCGAACAGCACCACATGACGGACCTCCCGGCCGACCTGGACGCGATCTACACCACCCGCTGGCAGACCACCGGCACCAGCAAGCCCGACCCCGACTGGCGGCGCGTCTTCGCGCCGTTCCAGGTGACGGCCGGGCTGTGGGACACCAGCCCCAAGGCGGTCTTCCTGCACGACCTGCCCGCGCACCGGGGCGACGAGGTGACCGCCGAGGTCCTGGACGGGCCCGCGAGCATCGCCTTCGACCAGGCGGAGAACAAGATGCACAGCGCCATGGCGGTCCTCGAGTGGTGCCGCGGCGGCGGCCCGGCCGGTGCGGAGCCGCACCGGTGAGTGTCGTCGCCGGGGCACCGGCCACCGCCGGTGCGGGCGGCCCGCCGCCGCTGCGCGCGAACCGTGACTTCCGGCTGCTGTGGACGGGCGCCGCCCTGTCCTTCCTCAGCAGCCGGGTCACCGCCGTCGCCTATCCGCTGCTGGTGCTCTGGCACACGGAATCACCGCTCGCCACCTCGGTCGTGTCCTTCGCGGCGCTGCTGCCGCTGCTGCTCGTGCAGCTGCCGGCCGGCGCGCTGGTGGACCGCTGGGACCGGCGGCGGCTGATGATCGGCTGCGAGGCGGGCCGGTTCCTGGCGCTGGCGACGGTGGCGGCGGCCGTCGCCACCGGCACCGTCTCGGTGCCGCACCTCGCGGTCGTCGCGTTCGTGGAGGCGGCCCTGACCGTCTTCTACCGGCTCGCGGAGCGCGGCGCCGTACGCAACGTGGTGCCGCAGGAGCAACTGCCCGCGGCGCTGGCCGCGAACGAGGCGAGGAGCCGGGCCGCCGGTCTGGTCGGACAGCCGGGCGGCACCCTGCTGCACGCGCTGACCCGCTGGGCGCCGTTCCTGTTCGCGGCCGTGGGCAGCCTCATCTCGCTCGGCACCCTGCTGCTGATCAGGAAGAAGTTCCAGCAGGAGCGGCCCGCCGGCCCCATGCGGCTGCACCGTGAAGTGGCCGACGGCATGCGCTGGTTGTGGCGGCAGAGGTTTCTGCGGGCCGCGCTCGGGTTCGTCGCGGGCAGCAATGTGCTCTTCCAGGTGCTCGGGCTCGCCCTGATTCTGATGTTCAAGGAGGAGGGGCGTTCCTCCGCCACCCTCTCCATCGTCTTCGCCCTCAGCGGCGTGGGAGGTCTGCTCGGGGCGCTGAGCGGCGGCTGGTGGTCGCGCCGGTTCAGCCAGCGGACCGTCCTCATCGGCGGCGCCATCGCCTGGGCGGTGCTGATGACCAGCATGGCGCTGGTGCGCGACCCGTTCGCGCTGGGCGCCCTGTTCGCCGGGACCAGCTTCGTCGGCGCCGCGTTCAACGTGACGGCCGGTGTGTACCAGGTGCGCACCACCCCGGACGAGATGCAGGGCCGGGTCGCGAGCACCGCGGGCCTGCTCGGCTCCGGAACCAACGCGCTGGGCGCGCTCGGTGGCGGACTCCTCCTCACGGCCTGGGGGACGACCCGTTCCGTGCTGCTCGTCGGCGCCGTCATGGCCCTCCTCGCGGCCGTCGCGGCGATCAGCCCGGCGCTGCGCACCGAGGAGCCGGCGGGCCGCTCGGAGTCGCCGCCCCGATGAGCGACACCGATACGCCGACACGCCGACACGCCGCAACGCAGCGACCGAGGAGACCCATTGCCCAGATCCGTGATTCCGCCGGTGGACGCCGGCCCGTGGTTCCGCCGCTACAGCAGGACCGCACGGCCACGGCTGCGGCTCGTGTGCTTCCCGCACGCGGGCGGCAACGCCCAGCTGTTCCACGGCTGGGCGGGCTTGCTGCCCGCCGACGTCGAGCTGCTCGCCGTCCGTTACCCCGGCCGGCACGACCGGCTGGCCGAGCCGTGCGCCGCGACGATGGACGAACTCGCCGGCCCGATCACCGAAGCCCTTGCCCCCCACCTCGGCCTGCCGCTGGTCCTCTTCGGCCACAGTATGGGGTCGTCGGTGGCGTACGAGGTGGCCGCACGGCTCGAAGCACAGCACGCGGTCAGCCCCGCCCGGCTGCTGGTGTCCGGCCGCGCGGCCCCGCACCACGCCAAGCGGACCGGGCTGCACGAGGCGGACGACGACACTCTCGTCGCGGGCATCCGCATCCTCGGCGACCTGGGATCCGAAGCCTTCGACATTCCCGAGCTGCGGGAACTGCTGTTGCCGCCGCTGCGCGCCGACTACCGGCTGATCGAGTCCTACCGTCCCTCCCGTCCCGTCCCGGTCAGCTCACCCATCACCGCGTACGTCGGGACCGAGGACCACGGCTGTGTACGCGAACACGTGCTGGCCTGGGCCGAGCTGACGACCTCGGGGGACTTCTCGCTCCGCGCCTTCGAGGGCGACCACTTCTATCTGGTGCCCCGCGAGGCGGAGCTGGTCGCGGATGTGGCCCGGCGCATCGCCCCCGTGGCGCGGGATGGAGAAATCATAGTGTCTCTATAGAAATCACTATAAGCATCCAATAAATGAGAGGAACTCAGCGATGACGGACATCCGGACCTGGACACCACTGGAGATCGAGGCGGAAGGGGTCGGCGGGCCCCAGGAGCTCACCGAGCGGCTCGGCGAACTCGGCGCCACCGGCCTCGGGGAGCTGCTAGTTCAGGAGAAGGGCCTGGTCTTCCGGGGATTCGACGTCACCCGCGACGAACTCGACCCGGTCCTCGACCTGTTGCTCCCCAATCGCCTCGCCTACGTGCACGGCAACTCGCCGCGCACCAAGGTCGGCAGCAACGTCTACACCTCGACCGAGTACCCGCAGGAATTCACCATCTCGATGCACAACGAGATGAGCTATGCCCATGCCTGGCCCGCCAGGCTGGCGTTCTACTGCGAGATCCAGCCCGGCACCGGCGGCGCCACCCCCGTCGTCGACGCCGCCGTCTGGCTGGAGTCCCTCGACGCCGAGGTCCGTGAGGCCTTCGCCGGCGGCGTCCGCTACGTGCAGAACCTGCACGACGGCTACGGCCTCGGCAAGAGCTGGCAGGACACCTTCGAGACCAGTGACCGCAAGGCCGTCGAGGAGTTCCTCGCCGGCACCGGAGCGAGCTGGGAGTGGAAGGCCGACGGCGGGCTGCGGGTCAGCTCCGTACGACCGTCCACCACCCGGCACCCGGTCACCGGTACCGAGGTCTGGTTCAACCAGGCCGACCAGTGGCACCCCGCCGGCCTCGGCGACGACACCGCGGCCGCACTCGCCCAGATCCTCCCGGAGGACGAGCTGCCGCAGACGGTCACCTTCGCGGACGGCAGCCCCATTCCGCAGGAGTACGTGTTCCAGATCCGCGACCGGGGCCTGGACGCCGCCGTGAACGTCGACTGGCGCCGGGGCGACCTGCTGCTCATCGACAACGTGCTGCTGGCCCACGGCCGCCGCCCGTTCACCGGCGACCGCCGGGTGCTCGTCGCCATGTCCGACTGACCGCAGGTCACGGTCCTAGGACCGGAAAGGAGGTCCGCCGATGGGCGCCGAATACCGGAGCCTCACGGAGAACGACGCCGTCCACATCTGGCAGGGCAGGGTTCCCGAGCTGCCCGACCCGGCGGACGCGGCGCTGCTCTCCGAGGAGGAACTCCTCGTCGTACGGCGCAGAACACCGGAGACGGGCGTCCGCTACGCGGGCGCCCACGCCGCGCTGCGACGCATCCTCGCCTGCTACCTCGGCACCCCACCGAGGAGCATCGGATTCGGGCGGCGCCGCTGCCCGCGCTGCGACGACCCCGAGCACGGACGGCCCTCCGTCACCCGGCCGGCCACCGGACTCGACTTCAACCTGTCGCGGTCCGGGCCGTACTGGATTGTCGCCGTGGTGGCCGGACGGCAGATCGGCGTCGACCTGGAGGACGCCAGGACGCTGGACTTCAACGGCTCCGCGGAGTTCGTGATGTCCACGTCCGAACTCGCGCATCTGCGGGCGCAGAGCACCGAGGCCGCGCGGATGAACGCCTTCTTCCGAAGCTGGACCAGGAAGGAGGCCGTCGTCAAGGCGAGCGGCGTCGGCATCGTGGCCGATCTGCGCGCCGTCGACGTACGTCCGGACGTGGCCGGCCCCGTGCTCGTACGGCACCGGGAACCGGCCGGGCCGGACAGCTGGCTCGTCCAGGACCTGCCCGCGGGCCCCCATCTCTTCGCCGCGCTCGCCCGCGAGGCCGGCAGCACCGGCCCCGTGATCCTGCGCGGCCACCACGACGGCTCGGCGGTGCCGCTTCCCGCTCCGCCGCTGACGGAAGGAGCAGTCACCCCATGACCACCACCGAGACCACCCCGGACACGGGGTCGCTCGCCGCCGTCGTCACCGGCGACGGCGGCCCGGTCCAGGAACACATCTCCCGGCACCGGGCCGAACTGCGGGAGTTGCTGACCGAGCGTGGGGCCCTGCTGCTGCGCGGCTTCGGTGTCGGCGGCGCCGAGGGACTGGACCGCACCGTGCGGGCCTTCTCCGGCACACCGCCGCTCACCTACGCCGAGCGTTCCTCACCGCGCTCCACCATCAAGGGCCAGGTGTACACCTCGACCGACTACCCGGCGGAGGAGGAGATCTTCCTGCACAACGAGAACTCCTACCAGGCGGTCTGGCCGCTGAAGCTGTTCTTCTACTGCATCGAGCCCCCGCACAGCCTCGGCGCCACACCGCTCGCCGACATCCGGCGCGTCTACCGCGAACTGGACCCCGACGTGCGTGAGGAGTTCGAGCGGCGCGGCTGGCGGGTGGTCCGCAACTTCCACGCCGACTTCGGGGTGCCGTGGCAGGAGACCTTCGGCACCGAGGACCGCGACCAGGTCGCCGCGTACTGCCGGGACAAGGGACTCGACGCCCATTGGCGCCCGGACGGCGGCCTGCGCACCACCGCGGTCCGCCGGGCCGTGCACACCCACCCGCTGACCGGGGAGCGTGTCTGGTTCAACCACGCGACGTTCTTCCACGTCACGTCGCTGGCCCCCGAGGTCCAGGAGGGTCTGCGGGAGATCTTCCCGGACGAGGACCTGCCGACCAACACGTACTACGGCGACGGCGGGACGATCCCCGACGCCGTCATGGACCATCTGCGCGCCGCCTACCGGGCCGCGTCCACCCGCTTCGACTGGCAGCGCGACGACGTCCTGATCGTCGACAACATGCGGGCCGCGCACGCACGGGAGCCGTTCACGGGCCCGCGCAAGATCGCTGTTGCGATGGCCGAGCCGGCCGGCTCGGAAGCGACGGCCTGACGAAGGAGCTGACCCATGGGAGCCGGATCATTCGGGCCGCACACGACCGACGAACTCCGCGCCGAACTCCTCAGACGCCGGCTCTCGGGCGGGCGACGACGGGACCGGCCCGATCCGG
Organism: Streptomyces sp. NPDC053673; assembly: GCF_055585225.1. Taxonomy (NCBI): domain Bacteria; kingdom Bacillati; phylum Actinomycetota; class Actinomycetes; order Kitasatosporales; family Streptomycetaceae; genus Streptomyces; species Streptomyces sp. NPDC053673. The sequence goes on from NZ_JBVJKN010000004.1 coordinate 33,006, forward strand.
CTCCCCGGGCCGACCGCTCCGGACCGCTGCCGCTCTCCGCAGGGCAGCGGCAGATGTGGTTCCACAACCGGCTGCATCCCGAGAGCGACGAGTACCTCGTCACGCTCGCGCTGCGGCTGACCGGTGAGCTCGACGTACCGACGCTCCGCCACGCCTGGGACGGCGTGCTGGCCCGGCACGAGATCCTGCGCACCCGCTACCTCCTGCGGGACGGCTCGCCCGTGCAGCTGATCGACCCCGCCGAAGCGGGCACGCTCACCCTCGACGACCTCACCGCACTGCCGGCCGGGCACCGGGAGTCCGCCGTGCTGGAGCGGATCGAGCACGAGGGCGCCCAGTCCATGAACCTGGAGCGGGAGTGGCCCCTGCGCGGCACGCTGCTCCGGTGCGCGGCGGACGAGCACGTACTGATCCTGATCGTGCACCACATCGCCTGCGACGCCTGGTCCACCGGGCTCTTCGCACAGGAACTGGGCGACCTGTACCGGCAGGGCGCCTCCGGCGGCGACCCCCTGCCGCTTCCGACCCAGTACGCCGACTACGCGGTGTGGGAGAACGAACGCACCTCCGGGGACGCACTCGCGGACGACCTCGCCCACTGGCGGCGCGAACTCGACGGACTCACCCCGCTCGAACTGCCGGCGGACCGCCGGCGCCCCGCGGTCCGGGGGAGCGATGCCGGCGCGGTCACCCACCGCATCCCGGACGCGGTGGGCTCAGCCGTACGGGAGGTGGCGGCCCGGGCCGGGGCCACACCGTTCGCCGTGCTGCTCACCGCATTCCAGGTGCTGCTCTCCCGCTACACCGGCCGCACCGACATCGCCGTCGGCACGGTCTCCTCGCTGCGGGTCCGCCCCCAGTGGCAGCGGATGATGGGGTACGGCATCAACAGCCTCGTCATCAGGACGCGCTGGGACCACGACCCGACGTTCACGGGGCTGCTGACGAACGTCCGGCAGACCGTTCTGGACGCGTTCGACCACCAGGACGTGCCCTTCCCGCTGCTCGTCGCGGAGCTGGAACCCGAGCGTGACCTGTCCCGCACCCCCCTGTTCCAGACCCTGTTCACGCTGCGCGAGGAGACCGTCACCGACTACCGGCTGCCGGGTGTGACGACGACACCCGTGCAGCCGCCCAGGGCCAGAGCCCGCTGCGATCTCTCGATGGTGATCGACGAGGCCCCCGACGGGGCGTTCACCGCGCGGCTGGAGTACGCCACGGAGCTGTTCGACCGGGCAACCGCCGAGCGCATGCTCGGGCAGTACGTCCGGCTGCTCGGCGCGGCCGTGGACCGTCCGGACGCCCCGCTGTCCGCCCTCGATCTGCTCGACGAGGCAGAGCGGGCCCGGCTCACCGCCCCGCCCGCGCGCCGGGAGGTGGACCCGCGGCCCATCCCCCGGGTGTTCGAGGGGCAGGCGGCACGCACCCCGGACGCGATCGCCCTGACGTACGAGGGCGAGCGGCTGACCTACGCCGAACTCAATGCCCGCGCCAACCGGATCGCGCATCTGCTGCGCGCGGAGGGCGCGGGACCCGAGACCCTGGTCGGAGTCCTCCTGGACCGGGGCATCGCGCTGCTGCCCGCGCTGCTGGGCATCCTCAAGTCGGGCGCGGCCTACGTCCCGCTCGACCCTGCCACGCCCGACGCCCGGCTGGAGCTGATCCTCGAGGACACCCGCGCGCCCCTGGTGCTGACGGACAGCGCGCACGAAGAGCGGCTCTCTGCGCGGTACGCGGGGAAGTCCGTGGCGCTGGACCGGCAGGGGCCGGGGCTTGCGGCGATGCCCGCGACCGACCCGGAGCCGGCGGGCCACATCGACGACCTCGCCTACGTCATCTACACCTCCGGCTCGACCGGCCGGCCCAAGGGCGTACCGGTCACCCACCGCAATGTGCGCCGGCTCATGGACACGACCCGCGAGCATCTCGCCTTCGACGAGCGCGACGTGTGGACGCTGTTCCACTCCCACGCCTTCGACTACTCGGTCTTCGAGATGTGGGGCCCGCTGCTGCACGGCGGCCGGCTGGTCGTCGTACCGCCCGACACCACCCGCTCCCCCGGCGAACTCCTCGACCTGCTGGCCGAGGAGCGGGTCACGGTGCTCTGCCAGACACCGTCGGCCTTCCGCAGCCTGGTCTCGGCGGCGGCCGACGGCGGCCCGCAGGCCGCGAGGCTCGCCCTGCGGGCCGTCGTGTGCGGCGGTGAGCAGCTGCAGATCCCCGAAATCGGCCCCTGGTGCGACCGGGTGGGTCTCGACCGCACGGCCGTGCTCAACATGTACGGGATCACCGAGATCACCGTCCACGCCACCTGCCACCGGGTCACCCGCGCCGATGTCGACACCACGGCCGGCAACCCCATCGGCCGCCCGCTCGCCGACCTCGCCGTCCGGCTGCTCGACCCGTACGGGAATCCCGTACCGGTCGGCGTCCCCGGAGAGATCCACGTGAGCGGGCCGGGAGTGGCACGCGGCTACCTGCACCGGCCCCGGCTGACGGCGGAGCGCTTCGTCCCCGATCCCTTCGGGCCACCCGGCTCCCGGATGTACCGCAGCGGTGATCTGGCGCGCCAACGGGCCGACGGCGGCCTGGAGTTCCTCGGCCGGATCGACGACCAGGTGAAGATCCGCGGCTATCGCATCGAGCCGGGCGAGATCGAGACCGTGCTCGCCGGGCATCCCTCCGTCCGGGAGGCCGCCGTCGTGGTACGCGAGGACGAGCCCGGTGACAAGCGGCTCGTGGGGTACGTCGTGCCCGCGGGCGACACCACCGCCGAGGCGGCCGAACTCCGCCGCCATCTGCGCTCGTCACTCCCCGAGTACATGGTGCCCGCGGCCCTGGTCCCGGTGAGCACGCTGCCGCTCACCCACAACGGCAAGCTCGACAGACGCGCCCTGCCCGCGCCGAGCACCGGGGCTCCGGAGCTCGGCCCTGGCCGGACGCGGATCTTGCCGCGCACCGCCGCCGAGCGGGAGTTCGCCCAGGTGTGGTGCCAGGTGCTGGGTCTGGAGGGGCTCGGCGTCGAGGACAGTTTCTTCGACCTGGGCGGCGACTCGATCCGTGCGGTGGCTCTGGTGGGCGCGCTCCGCGCGGCCGGGTACGACGTGACGATCCGCGATGTGTTCGACCAGCGCACGGTCGCCGGGATGTGCGCGGTGGCCGCGGACCGTGCCCCCGCGCGAACCCGCGCGGCGGTCCGGCCGTTCGAGCTGATGAGCGCCGCGGACCGGGAGCGGCTGCCGGCCGGCCCGGTGGACGCGTACCCGATGACCCAGACGCAGATCGGCATGGTCATCGACATGCTCGGCCACGACCGGCACAACACCTACCAGAACGTCGCCACCACCCGGATCCGCGACTCCGTGCCCTTCTCGCTGCCCGCGCTGCGCGAGGCCGCGGCGACCGTGGCGGCCCGGCACGAGGTGCTGCGCACCTCCTTCGACCTGCACTCCTGTTCCGTGCCCGTGCAGCTGGTGCACCCCTCGGCCGAGGTGCCGGTCGCGGTACGGGATCTGCGCGGGCTGGACGCGGACGCCGTCCTGGAGAGCCTCCACCGGTTCCACGACGAGGACCGGGCGCGGGTCTTCGACCTCACCGAACCGCCGATGCTGAGGCTCACCGTCCACCGCACGGACGACGGGTGGTGGCTGTCGGCCTCCGAGTTCCACGGAATCCTGGAGGGCTGGAGCTACCACTCGCTGCTGCGGGAGCTGCTGGACTGCTACCGGAGCATCCGCGAGTCCGGCGCCCCCGGGCCCTATCGGCATCCAGGGGTGCGCTTCGCCGACTCCGTCGCCGGCGAACTACGGGCACTGGCCTCGGCCGAGGACCGCGACTACTGGGCGAGGACCGTCGACGAACAGCCGGCTTTCTCCCTCCCGGCGGGCTGGGGCGACCCGGACCGGACCCGCGAGGACTTCTGGGTGTGGGTGCCGTTCGACGACCTGGAGGAAAAGCTGCGCGCCCTGGCGGCCGGGGCCGGTGCCTCGCTCAAGAGCGTCCTGGTGGCCGCGTACGGCACAGTGCTGAGCCGGCTCAGCGGTGAGTCCCGTTTCACCAGTGGGGTCGTGGTGCACACCCGGCCGGAGACGGCGGGCGCCGACCGGATGTTCGGAGTGCATCTCAACACGGTCCCCTTCGTGTTCCGGCGCGCTGCAGGCACCTGGCGCGAACTGGTCCGCACGGCCTTCGACCAGGAGGCGGAGCTGTGGCCGCACCGCTGGTTCCCGATGCCGGAGATGCAGCGGGACGCCGGGGGACGACGACTGGTTCACGTCGTCCTCAACCATGTCGACTTCGCGCGGCTGGAGAGCGACGCGGTCGACATGGGCACGGTCATGGCGCCGGGCAAGACGGAGTTCGACCTCGCCTTCACGACGGTGTCGCGGCGGATCAGCCTGAAGACCAACACCACCGTGCTGACCCGCGCCAACGCGGAACGGGTGGCTGCGCTGTACCGGCGGGTGCTGGAGGCGATGGCCGCCGATCCGGCGGGGAGCGCGGAAGAGGTGTTCCTGGAGCCGCAGGAGGCGCGACTGCTGGGCCGGGTCAACGACACGGCGTGCGTGGTCGGGCCGGAGTCGGTGCTGCGGTTGTTCGAGGAGCAGGCGGCGCGGAATCCGGACGCGGTCGCGGTGGTACCGGGCGACGAGCCGGTGTCGTACGCGGAGCTGGACGGCCGGGCCGACCGGCTGGCGCATGTGCTGCGTGAGCGGGGTGTGGGCGCGGAGTCGCGGGTGGCGGTGCTGCTGGACCGCGGGCCGGACCTGATCGCCGCGCTGCTGGCGGTGTGGAAGGCCGGTGGTGCCTATGTGCCGGTCGATCCGTCGTACCCGGCGCGGCGGGTGGCGTCGATCACGGAGAGCGCCGGTGCGTCAGTGGCGGTGACCTCGTCGGCGTACACGGACCGGTTCGACGGCGTGGAGCTGGTGCTCACCGACCGCCTGGCCGGCCGCTCGGCCGGCACCGGCCCGGTGCCGGCTCCGGAACGTGCCGACGACCTCGACACCCTGGCGTATGTGATCTTCACGTCCGGTTCGACGGGCCGTCCGAAGGGCGTGGAGGTGTCCCACCGGGCTCTGGTCAACCATGTCGTCTGGGCGGCACGGGAGCTGGCGTCCGGGCGCCGTGGTGGCGCGCCGCTGTTCTCCTCCGTCGCCTTCGACCTGGTGGTGCCCAATCTGTGGGCGCCGCTGGTGACCGGTCAGGCCGTGCACACCGTCCCGCAGAACACCGGCCCCGGCGACCTGGGGGACCGGCTGACCGCCATGGCCCCGTACAGCTTCGTCAAGCTCACCCCGGGCCATCTGGACCTGCTGGCCGAGCAGCTCACCCCCGGGCAGGCCAAGGAACTGGCCGGCGTCCTGGTCGTGGCAGGAGAGCCGCTGCAGTGGACAACGGTCCGGCGCTGGCGCGCACTCGCGCCGGACGTACGCCTGATCAACGAGTACGGCCCGACCGAGGCCTGCGTCGGTACGACCACCCACGAGCTGGGGGCAGTTGACGGCGCCAATGGCATCGCCCCGATCGGAACGCCCCTGCCGAACATGACCGTGCACGTTCTCGACGAGTCCATGCGGCAGGTGCTGCCCGGTGTCGCCGGTGAGCTGTACGTCGGTGGCACCGGTGTGGCCCGCGGGTACGCCGGCCGTCCAGATCTCACCGCTGACCGGTTCGTGCCGGCCCCCTGCGGCCCACCGGGCTCGCGTCTCTACCGCACCGGCGATCTCGTACGGCAACTCCCCGACGGGAGCGTGGAGTTCCAGGGGCGGGTGGACGACCAGGTCAAGATAGGCGGGTACCGGATCGAGCCGGGTGAGGTGCAGGCGGTGCTGGCCGGGCATCCGCGCGTGCGTGACGCCTTCGTCACCGTGCACGAGGGGGAGCTGGCCGCCTATGTGACTCCGGCGGTGCCCGAGGACATGGCCGGGTACCTGGCGCAGCGGCTGCCGAAGTACCTGGTCCCGGCGACCTTCACCGCGCTGGACGCCCTGGCGCTGAACGCCAACGGCAAGGTCGACCGCACGGCCCTGCCCGCCCCCGGCCTCCCCGGCGCGGACGGCGCGGGCGACGACGACGGTTACGTCGCTCCGCGCACGGTCACCGAAGAGCGCATCGCCCGCATCTGGGCCGACGTCCTCGGCGTCGCACGCGTCGGCGCCCAGGACGGCTTCGCCGGACTCGGCGGTCACTCGCTGAAGGTCATCAGTGTGCTCGCCGAAGCCCGGCGCATCGGCCTGCCGCTGACCCTGCGCATGCTCTACGAGTACGACACGCTGGCCGGGCTCGCGGCGGCGGTGGACGCCCTGCCTCCCGGGCAGCCGGAGCCCGAAGCGCGCCGCACCGGGCCGGCGCCCCGGCCCCGGCACCCGTCCGTGCTCGGCACGGACGCGCTGCTCGCAGCCATGGACCGGCACCATGTGCCGGGCGCGGCCGTGGTGCTCCTGCAGGGTGGCGAGGTGCTCTCGGCCGAGGGGTACGGCGTCACCGCCGCCGACGGCTCCGAACCCGTGACGCCCCGTACGCCGTTCCGGGTGGGCTCGATCAGCAAGCACGTGACGGCGCTCGGAGTCCTGCGACTGGCCGCCGAGGGCGTACTCAACCTGGACGCCGACGTCAACCGGTACCTGACGTCCTGGCAGGTTCCGGGGGAGTCGCCCATCACCGTCCGGGAACTGATGAGCCATCAGTCCGGGCTCGGTCCGGTGCCCGCCGCTCACTACCGGCCCACCGACCCGATGCCCACGGTGCTCCAGATCCTGCGCGGTCTGCCCCCTGCCACCAATGCGCCGGTCGGTGTGGAGCTCCCCGCCGGGCAGGTGTTCCGCAAGAGCGGTGTCAACTTCTCGGTCCTGGAACTCCTGCTCCAGGACGTGACGGGGGAGAGCTTCCCCGGTCTCATGGAGCGTCTGGTATTCGGCCCGCTGGGCATGATCGACAGCAGCTTCGACCAGTGGTACCCGGAGCGGTCCGCCAGGCCCGCCGCCGCGGGCCACGACATGGACGGGTCCCCGCTCCAGGGCCGCTGGCGCATCCGTGCGGAGGCGGCGTCGGGCGGGTTGTGGTCCAGCGCCGTGGATCTGGCCAAGGTGGCCGTGGAGATCCGCCGGGCACGGCTGGGCGAGCCCGGCGCACTGCTCCTCACCAGGCCGCTCGCCCAGCAGATGCTCACCGTCTGGCATCCGGGCAGCTTCTACGGACTGGGCACGGTCGTGGACGGGACGGGCGGCGGGACGGAGTACGGGCACGGCGGCCGTACGGTGGGCTTCCGGGCCGGCACGTTCACCCGGCTCGACAGCGGTGAGGGCTTCGTCGTCCTCACCAACGCCGAATCCGGCCAGGGCATCGGTTCGTTCGTGGCGGACGTGCTCAGGCGGTCCGGCGGACCGGAATCGACCGCGCGCTGGACCGGCGGCGGGGACGACACTCCCGTGGACGACGACGTCTAGGGCCTGTCGTCCGGATCTTGCCGGGCTCGCGTGCCCTGGCATGCACTCCCCCAGAGCTTCGCCTGGGGGGACCCCCAGCGGCGTTGTCGTCAGTCGCCAATGTCCCCCGTAGCCCTTCGGGCACGGGAGGTGCCCCCACCGCAGTGGCTCCCTCCTCCGCCTTGCATCTGCACGCGCCAGACCCCGCTCGCCCCGCGGCGGTAGCCGCAGATGTCGCTGCCGGCCTGATCCGAACGACAGGCCCTGGACCCACGGGACCGCCACCGCGTCACGGCGGACACACGACGGCCGGGCCGCCCCCTGATGAAGGGGGCGGCCCGGCCGTCGCCGTGGTGAGGGCCTGTCTCCTGGATCAGGCCCTGGGGTCCGTCACTCCCGTACGCCCGCGAGCTCCACCGGCCGGACACGCAGCGAGAGTCCCGCCGGGATCACCGCGCAGACCACCGCGATCACCCCGCAGGCCGCCACCGTGGCGCCCAGCGTGCTCCACGGCACCACGATCGGCGACCACACCTGGAGCACTCCCAGAGCGCCCCACATGCCCACCAGGTTCAGTCCGGCGACCGCCGCGCCCAGCACTCCGCCGACGGCCACCACCATCGCGGCCTCCGCCGCGACGAGCCGCAGCACCTGCCCGCCCGTCGCACCCGCCAGCCGCAGCACGGCCAGGTCACGCACCCGGTCCGACGTCGCCATCACCAGGGTGTTCGCGAGCGCGATGCCCGTGTACAGCAGCGCGATTCCGAGCACCACCAGATAGCCGACCCGGGTCTGCCGGTTCGTCTCGGGGTACGCCGCCGCCACCCACTCGTCCCGCGACAGCACCTTGGCGCCGACGGGAGCCGTCGCCTCGCGCAGACCCGCGGCCACGGCCGCGCGGTCGGCGCCGTCCGTCAGCTTCACGTCGACCCGGTCGACGCTCGCCCCGGCGGCGTTGGCCGGGCTGACGTACACGCCGTTGTTGCCGGTGCCGGCGTGCATCACGGCGGCGATCTTCAGCGAGGCCTTCGAGCCGTCGCCCAGCCACACGTCGACCGTGCTGCCCACCGTGTGGTTCGCCCACTCGTCGTTGACGATGATGGAGCGGTCGTCGAGATCGGTCGCCTTCCCGGCCACCAGCGGCAGACCGAACGTGGCGGCGAGTCCCTTCGGGTCCGCTGCGCGGGCGTCGGACCTGATCAGCGCGACACCCTCCTCCAGGACGAACACCGCGGACTCCGCGGACGCCGAGACCTGAGCACCGGGCACCTTGCGCATCCGCTCCACGGTGGCCTCGTCGAAGCCGCCCGGACCCGCGCCGCTGATCACGAAGTCCGCCGCCGTCTGCTCCCGTACCTCTGTCGCCTTGGCCTCGTTGAGGGTCGCCGTGGCGCCCAGCAGCGAGCCCGCGAGGGCGACCGTGACCAGCACCGGCGCCGCGATGGCCGCGGTGCGCCGCACCCCCGCCGCCGCGTTCTCCCGCACCAGCATGCCGCCCGGGCCCGGCAGTTGGGCCGGCAGCCAGGCCAGCAGCCGGGTCAGGGGACGCACCAGCACCGGCGCGAGCAGCGCGAACGCCGTGATCAGCAGCATCGGACGGCTCGTGTACGTCTTGCGGTGCAGCAGGTCACCCGGCTCCGAGAGCAGCGCGAACACGAGCGTGCCGATACCCGTGAGCAGCAGCGCCCCGCCGAACAGCCAGCGGCCCCACGTCATCGTCCTGCTGTCGACCGAGGCATCCCGCAGCGCCTCCGTGGGGCCGACCCGGCCGGCCCGCCACGACGCGGCGACGACACCCGCGAGTGCCACCAGCAGACCGGTCCAGAAGGCCAGGTGGTACGGCCAGGTGTAGTCCCCGATCGTGAACCACGACGGGGCGACCTCGTTGTCCACCATGTACTGCGCCAGCCGGGGCGCACCGTAGGCGCCGAGCACACAGCCCGCCGCCGACGCGAGCACGCCGATGAGCATCGCCTCGGCGACCACCATGCGGCGTACCTGCCCCGGAGTGGCACCCGCGGTGCGCAGCAGGCCGAACTCACGGCGGCGCTGCGCCACCGCGAACGCGAAGGTCGACGCCACCACGAACACCGAGACGAAACCGGTCATCCCCGCCGCCGTACCCAGCATCGCGTTCACCGTGACGAGCGCCTGGCTGTCCCGGTCGGGGTCGGCGTCGGCGAGGCGGCGGTCGTTGCCGGTCAGCACCCGCAGCCCCGCCGCGCTCTCCCGTACGGCGTCGGCGTCGGCGTCGACCACCAGCTGATCGATGCGCGGCGAGATCTCGGCGGCCTGCCGGTCGGTGTAGAAGACGGCGTTCTCGAAGCCGAGCCCGGAGACCGTCCCGACGACCGTCACCGTGCCCCCGCCGGTACGCACCCGCTGACCCGGACCGGCCCAGTCGCCGGACACGACGACCTCGCCCGAGGCCTTCGGGGCCCGCCCCGCGGAGAGTTCGTAGGGGGCGAAAGCGGCCGTCGACCACGGGTGCCCGACCAGATCGCCGGGGCCGCCCTCGGCCCGTACCGGGAACGAACGGTCCTCGACGGTACGTCCGGCGGCGGCCGCCTGCCGGGCCTGCTCCGCCGTGACGGCCTTCGGGTTCGCCAGCGGCTTGACCCGGTCGCCGATCGACGTGGGCACCCGCAGGGTGTCCGCAGGCCGCAGCACGACCGGTGCCTGGGCGAACCGCTCCGGTCCGCGCTCCGGGGCGTCCAGGCTCGACGCCAGGGCAAGCCCCATCGTCGCGATCAGCCCGACGCCGAGCGCGAGCGCGACGAAACTTCCGACGAAGGTGATCCAGCGCGTACGCAGGGTACGCAGGGCGACGCTCAGCACGGCGCGCCCTCCAGCTTGGTCATGCGCGCGGCGACGGACTCGGCGGTCGGCGACACCAGTTCGCCGTTGACCCGGCCGTCGACGAGGAACACCACCCGGTCCGCGTAGGACGCCGCCACCGGGTCATGGGTGACCATGATGATGGTCTGTCCCTCGCGGTCGACCATGGACCGCAGCATCGTCAGCACCTCCCGACTCGTCTGCGAATCCAGCGCGCCCGTCGGCTCGTCACCGAACAGCACCTCGGGGCGGGTGATCAGCGCACGTGCCAGGGCGACGCGCTGCTGCTGTCCGCCGGACATCTCCGTCGGCCGGTGCCGGGCCCGGTCACCGAGACCCACCTGACCCAGCACCTCGCGCACCCGGGCCCGGGACGGCTTGCGCCCGGCCAGCCGCAGCGGCAGCGCCACGTTCTGCTCCGCCGTCAGCGACGGCAGCAGGTTGAACGCCTGGAAGACGAAGCCGATACGGTCGCGCCGGAGCAGCGTCAGTTTGGTCTGGCTCAGTTTCGTCAGTTCGGTGTCCCCGACCGTGACCGATCCCGAAGTGGGCCGGTCCAGGCCTGCGGCGCACTGGAGGAGGGTCGACTTGCCGGAGCCGGAAGGGCCCATCACCGCCGTGAAAGTGCCCCGGGGGAAGCCGAGGGAGACGTGGTCGAGGGCGGTGACGGCGCTGTCCCCCGATCCGTAGGTCCGGCTCACGGAGCGCAACTGAATCGCGTCGTTGTTCATGCCTCACACTCAATCGTTGTCGGTCCTCCCGCACAGCCCGGCGGGACGGAGTCTTGGGGGTAGAGCCCGCCCTACCCGGGCGGTCGGTTCAGCTCGCCCTCTCCAGCTCCTCGCCGCACCCGGCCGGCAGCGTCTCCAGCGTCAGCCGCACCAGCGCATGGCAGCGGTAGCGCGGCAGGCCGGCGGTGTCGATGCCGGCCAGGTTCAGCAGCGAGGCGTCCACGAGCTCCTCCAGGAACTCCTCGGCGACCGGGCCCGGGAGCCCGAGCACCGTGGCGCCCGCGGCGAGCGGGAACGCCCGGTCCCCGAGCACCGCCAGCCGCCGCATCAGCCGGTCCGTGCCCGGCCGTGCCCCGAGCAGGGCGCCGAGCACGGACCGGTGGACGTCCAGCTCCCCGAAGCGCAGCTCCTGGAGGCGGGTCGCGGGGTCGGCGAGCAGCCGGGCCGTCCGGGCGGCCGACCGGTGCTTCCGTCCCGCGAGCCGGGCGCCCGCCGCACGAACCGCCAGCGGCAGCCCCGCGCAGTACCGGGCGATCTGCCGGAACGCCGCCGGCTCCGCGGCCGCCCGCTCCGCCCCGGCGACGGCCGTCAGCAGCGCGGCCGCCTCGTCGTCGCCGAGCGGCGCGAGCGCCGTGGTGTGCGAGCCGGGCACGGCCGTCAGATGCGCACGGCTGGTGACCAGCACCGCCGAACGGGCACTGCTCGGGAGCAGTGAGTCCAGCTGGAGCTCGCTCACGGCGTCGTCCAGGACGATCAGCAGCCGCTTGTCCGCGGTCCGGTTGCGGTAGAGCTGTACGAGTTCGTCGAGCCGGCCCGGGTCCGCGGCCGCGTCACCGGTCTCGGGCACCCGCGGCGGGGTCTCACCGAGCGCGCGCAGCAACTGCACCAGCACCTGCGCCGGATCCTTCGGGGTGCCGTCGTCCCGGCACAGCCGGGCGTAGAGCTGCCCGTCGGGGAAGCAGTCCGCGACCGCATGCGCCACGTGCACGGCCAGGGCCGTCTTGCCCACCCCGACCATGCCGCTGATCAGCAGCCGGGTCGGCCGGAACGAGGGCCCCGCGCCCTCCGCGGAAGGCGTGAGCAACCCACGGAGCTCGGCGAGTTCGGCCTCGCGGCCCGTGAAGTCGTCGACGGTGGGCGGCAGCATCCGCGGGGGGTCCCCGGCCGCCGGCCGCTGCGGGGAAGGCCTGCCGAGCTGCGCCGGCGCATCGCCCTGCTCGGGGAGCCGGCCCAACTCGCCGGTGAGAGCGGCCTGGTAGACGGCGTTGAGCCCGGCGCCCGGGTCCACGCCCAGTTCCTCGGCCAGCACACCACGGCCCTCGTGGTAGACGTGCAGGGCGTCGGCCTGCCGTCCGGACCGGTACAGCGCCGTCATCAGCTGGCCGCGCAGCCGTTCCCGGACCGGGAACTCCCGGACGACGCCCGTCAGTTCCGGCACCAGCTGAGCGTGCCGGGCGAGCGCGAGGTCGGCCTCGATGCGGTGCTCCAGCGCGGTGATCCGCGCCTCGTCCATCCGGGGCAGCTCGGCCTCCGCCAGGAACGGTGTGACATTGGCCAGCGCGGGTCCCTGCCACAGATCGAGGGCCGAACGCAGCAGCTCGGCCGCCGACCCGTACCGCCGCTCCTGCAGCGCCGCCTGGCCCCGTCGGCCCAGCTGCTCGAACTCCTCGGCGTCTATCCGCAGACCCTCACCGACCAGCTGATAGCCGGGCGACCGGCGCACCAGCTCCACGGACGGCCCCAGCAGCTTCCGCAGCCGGGAGACGTAGGTGTAGATCTGGGCGTTTCTGGTGGCCGGCGGCTCCCACCCCCACAGCAGCGAGCTCAGCCGTTCGTCGCTGACCACGCGGCCGCGTGCCAGCAGCAGTGTGGCGAGCACCGTGTGGACCTTCGTACCCGACAGCGCCACCCGCCGGGTCCCCTCTCTTGCCTCGACGGGTCCGAGTAGCTGGAATTCCATCTGTCCCCCACAGACTTGCGGCGAGCGCCGCGCCATTGGAATGCCGGCGCATGTCCGGCCGCTTCATTCTTGGCCGACAGTGGGGGACAAGACGGGTGGCGAGGGTGTCAACAGGCTGCGATGGCAGCGAGTTGCAGGGGGCGGACACGACGGCTCAGAAGGGCCAGAGAGACCCCATCGGTCCTGCCACGTAGCCGATCAGCACGAAGACGGGTGCCCAGACGGCGCTGCTCAGCACCGTCCACAGCACATAACCGGACACCGCCATCCCGGACATGCCGCACAGCGTCGGGACCAGGGTCCGCAGCACCGCGGTGAACCTCCCGACGACCACCGCCCGGCCACCGCGCTTCTCGATGAGCGCCAGGGCCCGCTCGGTATGCCGCGGCCGCAGCAGTCGCGCCAGCAGCCGGCCGGCGGGACGGTTCCGGCAGCGCCGTCCGATCCCGTACCCGGCGAGATTCCCGAGGACGGCCCCGGCCAGCGCGCACAACAGCGTCGCGGACACCGGCACATGTCCGTGGTAGGCCAGCATCCCGCCCATGACCACAGCGGTCTGACCCGGCATCAGCGCACCGATCACCGGCAGGGCGGCCTCCAGGGCGGGCAGCAGCAGAACCACGGCCAGCACGCCCCCACTGCCGAAGAGCAGGGCGTGGTCGCTCAGCCAAGCCATCATGGTTCGGGTGCCCTTTCGCCGGTCTCCTCAGGCGTGCGTCCGGGTATCAACGAAACCCCGCGACAAGGGCTCCGCGCACGACGCCTGGGGCGACTTCCCGGGTAGGGCAGGCCATACCCCGCACCGTCGGTCTGGACGGATGGCCCCGGTGCCCGACCGCCTTCTACGGTGAGCCCATGCGCTCTCGTAATGTGTGGCAGGCACTCGCCGAGCCGGCGTACCTCCGCTCGGCCTGGCCCTGGCGGTCCGCGGCGTATCTCCTCACCGGCGCCCTGGCCGGAGCGGCCGCGCTCGTGTCGCTCGTGGTGCTGACCACCGTTGTCGGAGCGCTGGCCATCGTGCTGGTGGGGCTTCCGCTGCTGCTCCTGCTCGGACTGTTCGGGCTGCCCGTGGCCCGGGTGGAACGCCGACGGCTGGGACTCGTCGACGAGTTCCCGGCCCGCGACCCGCACCACGAACCCGCCGAGACCGGGCTGTGGCCCTGGATCAGGACCCGCTACCGGGAACAGGCCACCTGGCGCGAACTGGGGTACGCGGTGCTTCTCGCCGGTCTTCTGTGGCCGCTGGACACCCTCGTGGTCGGCCTCGGCCTCTCCGTACCGCTGGGCCTGGTCGCCGCACCCGTCCTGATGGCCACCGTGGGGGAAGGCCGGGAAGCCTCCGTACTCAAGGAATGGACGATCACCTCCTGGCCGACGGCCTTCGGGATCGCCGTGCTCGGACTGCTCCTGCTGGCGGCCGCGCTCTATCTGATCGGGCTGTTCGCCGGAGCGCGTGCCGAGCTGACCCGGCTGCTGATCGCGCCCAAGGACGAGGACCTGGGCGCCCGGGTCACCGAACTCAGCCGCTCCCGTGTCCGGTTGGTCGACGCCTTCGAGGCCGAGCGCCGCCGTATCGAACGCGATCTCCACGACGGAGCCCAGCAACGCCTGGTCGCCCTCACCATGACGCTGGGCCTGGCCCGGCTCGACGCCCCGCCGGGGTCACTGGCCGACCAGCTGACCAAGGCCCATGAGGAGGCCGGGAAGGCGCTCGCCGAACTGCGTGAGCTGATCCACGGCATCCACCCCAAGGTCCTCGCGGACTACGGCCTTCCGGCGGCCGTCGCCGACGCAGCCGACCGGTCGGCGGTCCCGGTGGACGTCGACCTGGACCTCGCGGGCAGGCTGCCGCAGGCCGTGGAGGCCGCCGCCTACTTCGTGGTCTGCGAGGCGCTCGCCAATGTCGCCAAGCACAGCGGGGCGAGCCGCGCCGAGGTGACGGGCGGTCACAGCAAGGGCAGGCTCTCGCTGGAGATCCGGGACAACGGCCGCGGCGGCGCGGACACGGCGAACGGAGGCACCGGGCTGACCGGTCTCGCGGACCGGGTGTCCGTACTGGATGGCAGACTTGCCCTGTCCAGCCCGCCCGGCGGACCGACCCTGTTGCGTGTGGAGATTCCTTGCGAGTGGACCGAACCCTCCGCGTAGTGCTGGCCGAGGACAGCGTGCTGCTCCGCGAGGGCCTGACCGGCCTGCTCATCCGCTGCGGCCACGAGGTGGTCGCGGCCGTGGGTGATGCGGAGGCCCTTCTGGCGGCGGTGGCCGAACACGACCCGGACATCGTCGTGACGGACGTCCGGATGCCCCCCGGCTTCCAGGACGAAGGCCTCCACGCGGCGGTGCGGCTCCGCGAACAGCGCCCCGGGCTCCCGGTCCTCGTCCTGAGCCAGTACGTGCAGCGTACGTACGCCTCCGACCTCCTCGACTCCGGGGACGGCTCGGGTGTCGGCTACCTCCTCAAGGACCGCGTGGGCCAGATCGAGGAGTTCATCGACGCCCTCCAGGAGGTCGCCGCGGGCGGGACGGTCGTCGACCCCGAAGTGGTCCGCCAGTTGCTGCGCCGCCGCCGGGACCCCCTCGAGCGCCTCACGGCGCGCGAGCGCGAGGTGCTGGCCCTGGTCGCCCAGGGCAGGTCGAACAGCGCGATCGCCAAGGAGTTGGTGGTCTCGGAGGCGGCGGTCGGCAAGCACATCGGCAACATCCTGTCGAAGCTGGACCTCCCTCCGGCGGACGAGACACACCGCAGGGTGCTGGCGGTCCTGGCGTTCCTGCGCGCGTGACGTACCGCAGGGTGCTGCCGGTGCCGGCGTTCCTGCGGGCGTAACGCGGGCCGGTCGGCCCGCAGGTGCAGTCCGGGGACGGGGCCGCCGCGCCCGCCGCCCGCCGACGAGCGGTAGGTCCTTGGCTCCTGGAGGCCTCCGTTCCGGGTCGTGGGTGGTCGGCGGGCCGTGCGCTGTACGACGTCGTGTCCGGTGGTGTCGCGCGTGTGCGCGCTTGCGCGTCCGCCGATGAGCCCCAGGTCCTCAGCTCCTGGACGCCTTCCTGCCGGGCCGTGTGCACCCGACGGGTCGCGCGCTGCACGACGATCCGTCCGGCGGTGCCGCGCCTGCGCGCCCGCCGACTGCCGGAGCTGACCGCCAACTGCCTTCCTGCTGGACGTATAGCCCCCGTATGCACCCGCGATAGCCCGGCGCCCGACGCTGCGGCAGCCCCTGCGAACACCCGCCGGGGCAGCCAGCGTCCCCTTACGGAGGAGATCCCGTATGCGCCGCCGTCTCGCCGCCCCCCTGGCCACCGCCGCCTTCGCCCTGACCGCCGCCCTGCTTCCGGCGGGCACCGCGTCCGCCGCGCCCGCCGACAAGCCCCAGGTCCTCAGCTCCTGGACCCAGACGAGCGCGAGCAGCTACAACGCCTGGTGGTCCGCCCGCCAGAACCAGGGTGCCTGGAGCGCGTACGGCTTCGACTGGTCCACGGACTACTGCACCACCTCCCCCGACAACCCCTTCGGCTTCCCCTTCCAGAACGCCTGCGCCCGCCACGACTTCGGCTACCGCAACTACAAGACCGCCGGTGCGTTCGACGCGAACAAGGCCCGCCTGGACTCCGCCTTCTACTCGGACCTGAAGCGCGTGTGCGCCCAGTACTCCGGCTTCACGAAGGCCTCCTGCGACGCCACGGCCTGGACGTACTACCAGGCCGTGGACAAGTTCGGCTACACGGCCGCGGTGGACGTGGGCGCCGCGTAGCGGAGTTCTGCGCGCGGGAGCAAGCCGCGACCGCGGACCGCGTCGAGAAGACCGCGACCGCGGACCGCGCCGACGAAACCGCGACCGCGGACCGCGCCGACAGAACCGCGACAGCAGGACGGCCCGGCCGGGCGGGATGGCGCCCGGCCGGGCCGCGGCCGGTTGCAGCACGGCGGTCCGGTCGGCACCTGGAGTTCACCTCCGGTGCGTCCAGAACTTGTCCGGTGCTCGGATTCGGGTTGCCCGGCTCGGCGGTAATGGCCGACAGCCCGAACGGTGACACAACCCCCGGGTTCCAGCGTTCCAGCGTTTCCGTGCACCCGCGCGCCGCGCAAGACACCCCGGAGGACGTGTGCCCCCTTCTGCCGAGGCCGAGCCCGCCCAGGGCGAGCGCGTGAGGACCACGGGCGAGGGACCCGGGACGGCGGACGAGGCCGCGGGGGAGCAGTCCGGTGGCTCAGGTGCCCCCGGCGGCTCCGGCGGCGTGCGGCGCCTGATGCCGATGCTCCGGCGCAGCGCGCGGCTGCGGGCGGCGGTCGGTGCCGCCGTGCTGACCGGCGTCGTCTTCTGCCTCGGCGGACTGATGGCCGGCAGCTACCCGTTCGGGCCCACGACCCGCAACATCGTCGACCTCGGCCAGCAGTACCTGCCGTACCACGCGTACTGGCGGAAGCTGCTGCTCGGCGAGGCCGACGGCGACATGTTCCTGAACTGGACCTCGGGTTTCGGTTCAAACTTCCTCGCTGACTTCGGCACCTATCTGAGCAGCCCGTTCGATGTGATGGTCGTGCTCTTCCCGGCGGACCGGACCGAACTGGCCCTCTATGTCATCACCGTCGTCAAGATCGCCGCGGCCGGTGCCGCGATGTCGGTCCTGCTGCTGAAGCTGCGCCGCGGCCCGTGGCCGGTGGCCGCCGTGCTGGGGGCCGCGTACGCGCTGTCCGGCTGGACCTTCAACTACGGCGCCTACGTCCCGATGTGGCTGGACGGCCTGCTGGCCTTCCCGCTGCTGTGCCTGGTCGGTGAGTGGGCACGTGCCGGGCGTCGCCCGGTGCTGGGCCCGCTGGTCGTCGCACTGGCCTGGGTCGCGAACTTCTACACCGCCTACATGGCGACCATCGGAGCGGCCGTCGTGCTGGTGGTCCGGCTGCTCACGGCCGACGACACCGGACACAGGCGCCTGACCGGCCTGCTGCGGGCCGCTCGGGGCGTGGCCGTGGGCATCGGCCTGGCCGCACCGCTCGTCGTGGTCATCTACTCGGCCACCCGCGTCGCGGATCCGACTCCCGAGGTGACCTTCTCGGCCGTCGCCTGGACGGAGGTGTTCGCACGGCTGCTGCCGGCCACCTCGAGCGTGGCGACGCCCGCCCTCTACATCGGCACCCCGGCCCTTGCGCTGGCGCTGACCCTGCCCTTCAACCGTGCTCTGCCGCCCCGCGTCCGGGTCGCCTGGACGGCCACGATCTGCCTGGTGGCACTGTCCATGCAGTGGGAGCCCACCCATCTGCTCTGGCACGCCGGAGCCTCTCCCAACGGCATCCCCTACCGTCAGACCTTCGTGCTCTGCGGACTGCTCCTGATCGCGGCCTGGCTGTCCA
Source organism: Streptomyces sp. NPDC053673 (assembly GCF_055585225.1). Taxonomy (NCBI): domain Bacteria; kingdom Bacillati; phylum Actinomycetota; class Actinomycetes; order Kitasatosporales; family Streptomycetaceae; genus Streptomyces; species Streptomyces sp. NPDC053673. The sequence goes on from NZ_JBVJKN010000004.1 coordinate 51,306, forward strand.
CGGCCCAGGGGCTGCCGCGGCTGCCCGCGCTGCTGGGCGCCGGCGGGCTGCTGGCCGTGCTGACGTTCGTGGCCCGCGGGAGCGCGGACATCGACCGGTGGACGTATCCCGCCTTCGTCGCCGCCGCGGCGCTCGCCGTGCTCGCCGCCGCGGCCGTCCTGCTCGTCAGGCGGTACGGCGTCGGCGCCCGGGTGCTGCCGGTCCTGGCCGTCGCCCTCCTCGTCGCCGCCCAGGCGGGTGAGACCGCCATCACGGGGACTCGTATCGAGCAGCAGCAGTTGCAGAAGGTCTCCTGGGCGCCGCGACTGGGCCCCTGGCACGAGGACATGGAACGGGCGACCGCGCAGAAGGACGCCTGGCCGCAGCACCGCACGGATCCCGGGGAGGTTCCGGGCGGCAACGACGTCCTGGTGGTCGGCGGACAGGGCGCCGACTACTACAGCAGCCTCACCGCGGACGTCTACTCCAGCACACTGTCCTCGCTGGGCTTCGGCTACTACGCCAAGGGGCGGCACCCGGTCAGCCTGGACAACCCGGTGACCGACGCGATCTTCTCCATCGGCACCCGTATGCACTCGTCGCCCTCGGCGCCGGCAGAGCTGGACGAGCGACCCGAGGCCACGATTACCTCCACCGACACGGCCGTGCCTCCTGTGGTCACCGTCCGCCCGGACGTCCGGCTCCCCGACGAGCGGGTCCGCTTCGGCGACTCCGCCTTCGCCAACCAGGAGTTGCTGCTCGGCGCCAGGGTCTACGACGTGCCGGGCGACCTCATCCGGACGAGCGAGACCAAGGGCATGGGCACGGGCACGAGCGAGACCAAGGGCAAGGGCAAGGGCAAGGGCAAGGGCACGGCCAAGGGCGCGGGCACGGACACGCTCACGGGCACCTGTACCGCGGGCTCGCGGGTGTACTTCTGGGCACCCGAATACAAGGGCACTGCCGCCCTGGACGGACAGAAGCCCGTCAGCTTCGACGGCAAGCTGCCGGCCGTGCGGGGCGCCATGCAGTCGCTCGGCACCGTCCCGGCGTCCGGCTCGGTGCGGATCGACCTGCACGCAGACCCGCACTCCGGCCCGCGCTCCTCGACCGGGCCGGTCCTGCCGCGGCAGCCCGTCGGGTGTCTGGTGCAGGACCGGCTCGACTCGGCCGTGCGGCAGCTGACGGAGACCGGCGCCACCGGCGTCCACGTCTCCGGCCACACCATCTCCGCCGAGCTGCCGGCCGGCAGCACCGGAACCGCTGTCGTCGCCGTACCGCGGATCTCCGGATGGACCTGTGCCGCGGGCGACGCGGCTCCCGCACCCGCCGAGCGGTATCTGGGTCTGCTGGCCGTCCCGCTCGACGGCGAGGCGAGCGACGGCAAGGCAACCTCGATCAGCTGTACGTTCCGGCCGCCGGGGCTGCGGCTGGGCGGCGCGGTCGGCGCCGCCGCTCTGGTCTCCCTGGTGGCCATCGGATTCCGGCACCGTCGCCCGCGCTTGCTTTCGAGGGCGACCGGGGGCTGAGGGCCGGGGAACCAGGAACGCGGCCCGGGAACGAGGGCTCAGGCGCCGGACTGGCGAAGCCGTCACGGGTTTCTTCGCAGGACGACAAGAATTCACCCGCAGTGCAAATCCGGCTCGTCCGGCGGGGTATCAGGCCGGATATTCTGCGGGAAAGACTGGTGTTCGAGCGTTTGGATTCCGTGTGCCGAAATTGTCCGTCATAGTGCCACTTCACAATGTCGGCATCTATGCTCCCGACACCATGCGCAGCCTCGCGAACAACGCGGACCCGGACTTCGAGTTCCTGCTGATCGACGACTGCTCGACGGACGCCACACCGGAAGTTCTCGACCACTGGCAGAGCCGGATTCCGGGCGCCAGGGTGATCCGCCACGAGACGAACCGGGGTGTGGCCAAGGCGCGTAACACCGGTCTGGACGCGGCGACCGGGGACTACGTCACCTTCCTGGACGGCGACGACTGGTACGCGCCCGGGCATCTGCGCGCCATGGTGGCGGGCATCGAGAGGCTGGGCTGCGACTTCGCCCGCACCGACCATGTGCAGGCGACCGGCAGGTCACGCCACATCCGCTACGCGCCGGCCAAGCTGCGCGACACGGTGATGAACCCCCGGGACGGAATCGCACCCTCGAGCATGGTGACGATGGTGGACTACCCGTTCGTCCCGTTCGGCATCTACAGCCGCCGCCTCTTCGAAAACGGCGAGTCGCGGTTCGAGACGAAACTGCGCACCGCGGAAGACCGGTTGTGGATCTGGCGCCTGCATCTGAAGGCAACGTCGTACGCGGCTCTCGGACTGCACGGGGTCTTCTACCGGCGCGGTGTCACCACGTCCCTCACGCAGATCACGGACAACCGTCAGCTGGACTTCATCCCGTCCTACGACATATTGCTCGAAGAAGTGGCCCAGGACGCCGAGGCCGAACGCTTTCTCCCGAAGGCGGTACGGACCTATTGCGCCATGATCGCTTTCCATATGAACAAGGCGGACCAGTACGAGCCGGCCGTTGCCAAGCGGCTCAAGCGCAATGTGACCGATGCGCTGCACCGTATGCCCCAGCAGGTGCTGGACCAGACCCTGGCGACGATGGACACCGCACGCAGCACGATGCTCCAGCGTCTGCGCGACACGAGAAGGGCCGCCTGAGCCATGGACATGCACCAGCGCACTCAGATCTTCCAGGTGTCGACGCTCTACGGGGCGGCCACGCTGGCGGCGGCACTCGATGCCGGGCAGTTCGGCGCGCGCGAGGACGTCCGGCGGATCCTGCTGGTTTCCAACAACGCCGAAATCCCGGAAACGGCTCTCCGGCTCGCCGAGATGACCGGCTACGACCGGATCGCCGCCCGGTTCGACGACGTGATCGACTGGAACGAGGCCATCCGTCCCAATCACCCGGGCTCCTGGGGTCCGCGTCCGGAGGAGACCCCGCTGTGGCAGCGGGCGTTCCGGACGGCATGGGGACTGGGCAGCGGACCGGTCGAGTTGATCGTCGAGTCCATCCAGGTCAACCCCGCCAAGGCGCTCGCGGGCATCTTCGCGCAGAGCCCCGTCCAGGTGTACGCCGACGGCCTCATGAGCTACGGGCCGACCCGCGGCGAGCTGCCGCAGCTGATCGCGTGCCGCATTCAGCGGCTCCTCCACCTCGACCTGGTCCCGGGGCTGCGTCCGCTGCTGCTGTCCGAGTTCGACGTTCAACCCGAGCTCGTACCGGACGGCGCCTTCCGTAAGGTGCTGGCGGAGATCGCCGAGTCGGCCGCCGGGGACCGGCAGGTGACGCAAGCGGTCGAGGCCGCCCCCACCGCTTTGCTGCTGGGCCAGTACCTCGCCGCGCTCGGCATCCTCTCGGCCGACGAGGAAGAGGACCTTCACGTCCGTATGCTGCGCGGTGCCGCGGCGGCCGGGCACCGGTCGGTCATCTTCAAGCCGCACCCGACCGCGCCCGCCCGCTACTCGCTCGCCCTGAACGAGGAGGCTGAGAAGGCCGGGGTGGAGCTGACCGTCCTGGACGGTCCGCTGCTCGCCGAGACCTTCTACGAGCGCTGCCGTCCGCAGCTCGTCGTCGGCTGCTTCTCCACCGCGATGTTCACCGCCTCCGTGTACTACGACATCCCGATCGCGCGGGTGGGCACCGGGATGGTCCTGGAGCGCCTCGCGCCGTACGAGAACAGCAACCGGATGCCGCTGACCATCGTGGACCACCTGGTACCGGACCTGGAGCTGGGCGCTGCCCCCGCCGTACCCGGCGCCGCACCGGACACCCTGGGTCCGCTGGTCCGGGCGGTGGGCTACTGCATGCAGCCGAAGCTCCACCGCGGCCTGCGCGACGAGACGGCCCGACTGCTGGCCGACCGTCGCGGCGATGACGGCGCCGGCTGCTTCCGGTACTTCCAGCCGGACCGCCTCACCGAACTCACCCTCCCCGGCGGAACCGCCCCACGCCCCACATCCCGGCTGCGCCGGAGCCTGATCCCGGCGGGGCGCGGCTGACCCTCTCCACCGAGGCGGGGTGAAGTTCGACCCGGTCTGATTCGATCGATCCCTATGTTGACAGATGTCGATTCAGGGGTGAGCCTTGTATTTATGGACATCGAATCAGGAGGGTGTCGTCATGAGTGAGCCTCCCGCCGTGATGGGTGAGTCTCCCGAAGACCTGCGTGAGGCCGTACGTGCCGGCTACGCCGCGGCTGCGCTCGAAGTCGGCAGGGGTGGAGTGGCTTGTTGCGGCCCCGGCGCTGTCGAGGTCGGTGAGGACTTCGGTTCCGGGCTGTACGGAGCCGATGAGCGGGACTCGCTTCCCGCGGATGCGGTCGCGGCCTCCCTCGGCTGCGGCAATCCGGTCGCCGTCGCCGAACTGCGCGAAGGAGAGCGGGTCTTGGACCTGGGCTCGGGCGGTGGGATCGACGTGCTGCTGTCCGCCCGGCGGGTCGGGCCGACGGGCAGGGCGTACGGACTGGACATGACCGAGGAGATGCTCGCCCTCGCCCGGGCCAACGCGAGGAAGGCCGGGGCGGTCAACGTCGAGTTCCTCAAGGGGACGATCGAGTCCGTACCGCTGCCCGCGGGCACCGTCGACGTGGTGATCTCCAACTGCGTGATCAACCTGTCCGTCGACAAGCCCGCCGTTTTCGCCGAGATGTTCCGGGTCCTGGTGCCCGGCGGGCGTATCGGCATCTCGGACGTCGTGGCCGAGGGCCGGCTCACGCCCGCTGAGCGAGCCGAGCGAGGCAGTTACGTGGGGTGCGTCGCCGGTGCGCTGTCGATGGCCGACTACCGGCAGGGGCTGGAGGCCGCCGGGTTCACGGGCGTCGAGGTCACGCCGACGCGTCAGGTCGCCGACGGCATGCACTCCGCCATCGTCCGTGCGGTGAAGCCGGCCGTGGATGCGGACGTGGGCACGGGCGCGGGAAACGGGCGCGGCTGCGCCCGAGCCGCTTGCGGCGGGCGGGACGGCGTCTTGCTTGCCGCAGAAGTGAACCATGGGTGAATCCGGCGCGCCGCACACCGCACCGCAGCCCGCCCCTGGCGCGAGCCCCTGGCCGCCCGGGCGGCCGCCGAACTGGTCGGCACCGCTGCCCTCGTCGCGGTCGTGGTCGGCTCCGGCATCCAGGCCACCGAGCTGACCCGGGACGTCGGCCTCCAGCTCCTCGCCAACTCGATCGCCACGGTCTTCGGTCTCGGTGTCCTGATCGCCCTGCTAGGCCCCGTCTCCGGCCGGCGCTCCCCGATGGCGCTCCCCGGTGGCAGCCGTCGATTACCGTCGCGGGGCTGTGTTCGACAGGATGGGTGCCATGCCCGAGATCCGCACGCCCCGCCTCATCCTCCGCCGCTGGACCGATGACGACCTTGTCCCCATGGCCGAGATCAACGCGGATCCCGCGGTCATGCGCTGGGTCGACGACGGCTCGGTCCGTGACCTGGAGCAGACGGCCGAGGACATCGAGCGGTGGGAGGAGGAGTGGGACGAGGAGGGCTTCGGCCTCTTCGCCGTCGAGCTCATCGCCTCCGGTGAGCTGATCGGCTTCGCGGGCCTGTCCGTGCCGGAGTACCTGCCGGAGGTGCTGCCCGCCGTGGAGATCGGCTGGCGCCTCGGCAGGCCGTTCTGGGGCCAGGGTTATGCCTCCGAAGCGGCTCACGCCGCCCTGGAGTTCGCACTTCAGGACCGTGGCCTGGACAGGGTCATCAGCATCGCCCGGATCGGCAACGACGCCTCGGAGAACGTCATGCGCAAGCTCGGCATGGCGCCGGAGCGCGAGACGACGCATCCGGTCCACGGCGTCCCGCTGCGCGTCCACGCCATCGACCTCACCGAATTCCAGGGCTGACCCGATTCCAGGATGACCCGCTGACCACCCGGGACCTGGGGCACCCTGCCGTGGTCGTCGTCGTCCGGAGAACGGCCGGCATCCGCTTGGGGCGCCGGCCGTCGCGTACCGGTTCACGGCCCCTTCGAGCGGGTCGTCGTATGCCGGCTTCGAGTTGCGAGCTCCCGTGCCTGGCCGGCCTCCTGAGGCGATCAGCAGAGCACGGCTGGAGCTTGGTGCAGTTGGAAAGGCAACCGTGTCTCAGTCGGACGAACTGAAAGCCGCAGCAGAGCGCGAGCTGAACGTCGCATTAAGAGCGCTCTTCACGCACAGGACCCACCTCACGCCCGTTGCGGACACGAAATTGCAGAGGCTCGCAGCAGGAATGACCGACGCATTCGAAGCCCTTTGGTACAAGCAGGAGCAAATCCTCATGGAGGGGGTGCCGGCATCGGAAGAAGACCTCTGCTCGGCACAGTCCCGGGAGGCGAGAAGCTTGAGGAGGCCATGGCCGGCTTCGTTGCCGAAGCCGGCGCTGCGCTGGCCTCCCTCTGGCAGTTCTACGGCTGAGGTCGCCGTGGCGGCTTTGGGGGAGCTGTCGTGGGGCGAGAGTCATGGCCCTTGCGATCGGGCTGGCTCCTGCCTGCCGTCAACGTGGCCACAGCCCGTGCCCGGAGCGGCGGGCACCCGCGTACCGGTGCCGCTCGCCGTGACTCAGGTCAGCCTCGGGGTGGCGCCCATCGAGGCCGGCGACGCAGCCCTGCCGACCTGGGCAGAGGAGTTGGCGGGCTCGAAACCTCACCGCGTATTCTCCGCAGCCGCCCGTAGAAACACGGTGACAGCCGGACAGTGCCGGACCGCATCCAGCCCACCCTGGAAGTGGTCCCGCGCTTACGCGTCCGCTACGCCTTCCCCGCTAGATTGCCTCTGACCAGCAAAAAGGCCCTCCCAGGAGGAGGGCCGATCGGTCGCGCGCTGTGTGCGCCCCCGGCAGGACTCGAACCTGCGGCCAAGCGCTTAGAAGGCGCCTGCTCTATCCACTGAGCTACGGGGGCCGGATGTGGCCTCGGTGGCCTGGAGCCCCTGGTGGGTCGTCCGTGACCTTGCCGGGACAAGGATAGGGCTCCGATCGCCTTGACCCGGTTGCTTCACCTGCGTGGCACGATGTGGAGGTTCGGTGAAGCGAACCGATAATCGCAGGCAGGTGCGATTCTCGCAGCGCTTTTTTCGTCTCACGGCTCGGGTGTTGTGCACTCGTTATGCCTGCGCCCCACTCGTCCCGTCTGTTCCGTGTGAATGATCGGCACGCAGGGGCGTCTATACGCTTCAAAAAGGCGCCAAAATTGGGCATTCTTCGCATGTGGTGACCATGGAAGTACGGCCTCAGCTGATCGACGCACTCTCCGCCCTGCGCGACCGGGTCGCTGCCGTGCGCCTTCCACTCCCCCTTCCAGGCGCTCCGAGGGCGCGGCAGACGAGAGCCGAGCTGCTCGCGCAGCTCGACGACTATCTGGTGCCCCGGTTGAAGGACCCCGAAGCACCGCTGCTCGTGGTGGTCGGCGGGTCCACCGGGGCCGGGAAGTCCACGCTGGTCAACTCCCTTGTGGGACGGCGGGTGACGGAGGCCGGGGTGCTGCGGCCCACGACGCGTACGCCCGTGCTCGTATGCCACCCGGACGATCACCACTGGTTCGCGGACCTGCGCGTGCTGCCGCATTTCACCCGCGTCTCGTTGCCGCAGCAGGAGGAGACCGCGAGGCCGGGCCTCGCCGGGCGAGGGCCGGCCAAGGACAGTGCGCTGCGGATCGAGAAGGCCGCCTCCCTGCCGCCCGGACTCGCCCTGCTCGACGCGCCCGACATCGACTCGCTCGTCGTCGAGAACCGGATCATGGCCGCCGAGCTGATCTGCGCCGCGGACGTGTGGGTCCTGGTGACCACCGGCTCCCGGTACGCGGACGCCGTCCCCTGGCACCTGCTGCGTACGGCGAAGGAGTACGACGCCATGCTCGTCACCGTGCTCGACCGGGTGCCGCACCAGGTGATCGCGGAGGTGTCCCGGCAGTACGCGGCACTGCTGACCAAGGCCGGGCTCGGGGACGTGCCGCGGTTCACGATCCCGGAGCTGCCCGAGTCCGCCGGCGCCGGCCGTGGCCTGCTGCCGGACAGCGCCGTCGCGGCGCTCCGCGACTGGCTGGCCCACCGGGCGCTGGACCCCGCCGCGCGGCAACAGACCGTCGTCCGTACCGCCGCCGGTGTCATCGACTCGCTGAACGCCCGTATGCCGGAGCTGGCGGGCGCCGTCGCCGCGCAGCACGCCGCCGCCGTACGCCTCGCCGGCGCCGTCGAGGCGGTGTACGCGCAGGAGGCGCAGCGGGTGCGGGGGCAGTTGAAGCGCGGCGCGGTGCTCACCGGGGACGCGCGCACCCGCTGGCGCGGCTATCCGCGCGACAGCTCGGCCGTCGAGCTCCTCGACGCGCTCGCCGACAGCCTCATCTCACTGCTGCAGTGCGCCGTGGCCGCCGCCGACGAGCGGCTCCTGGAGGCATGGCGGCGCGAACCGGCCGCGAAGGGCGTCGAAGCGCAGTACGCGCGGCTCGACCGGGAGGCGTCCGAGCACATCGGGATGGCTGTACGGCGCTGGCGGCGCGTCCTGGAGGAACTCGCCGAGGAAGAGGTGCGCGGACTGGAACAACGTTCCTCCGCATCCGACCCCGAGACCGTCGCCGCACTGCTCGCCACCGCCCTGCTCGGCGGGCGGCGGGCCCGGATCGCGGGGGAGCGGCTCGCCGAGCGGATCGGGGCACAGGGCGCACTGCGGTTGTGCGACAAGGGCGGTGAGCTGGTGACGTCGTACGTCGAACGCGTACTGAACGAGGAGCGCGACCGGCGGCTCGCACCGCTCGACGCTCTTGAACTGTGCCCGGAACCGCAGGCCGAGCTGATCGCCGCGCTGTCCGTACTGCAGAAGGAGAGGTGACCGGGTGACTGCTGTCACTGGGGAGACCGAGGGCCGGCCGGAGACCGGTCCGGGGGAGGCACGCGAGGAGCGGGGTGAGGGGGCTCTCGGGGAGGGCGGGGGGAACGCCCGGGGGACCGGCGAGGCGGCCGCGGGGACGGAGAGCGGAGCCGCCGACGGACGGGCGTCCGCTGAGGCTCGTACCTCCGGCGAGGAGTCCGCGGCCGGGTCCTCAGCTGGGTCCGCGGCTCAGTCCGCCGTCGAGGCCGGGGGCGAGTCCGCGGCACAGCGTTCGGTCGCGTCCGTAGCGGCCTCCGCCTCCGCGCCCTTGGCCGCGTCCAGGGGCGAGGACCGGGGCCGCGAAGGAGGCGGCGAGGGCGCCGGTGCGACCGCCGACGGCCACTGGGACGACGGCCTCATCGCCCGCCGCGCCTTGGACCCCTCGGCCCTCGACGCGGACGACGCCTCGCTCGTCGACGCCCATCCGCACGTCCCCATCGGAGGCCCCTACGCCGCCCCGCTGCGCACCCGCCTCGACGCGCTGCGCGAGCTCATCGGCCTGTCCCGTACCCGCCTCGACGGGAGGACGCTCGCCGAGGCGGGCCGGGTGCTCGACGAGGCGGCGGCACGTCAGCAGCTGTCGCACCGGCACACCGTCGTCGCCATCGCGGGCGCCACCGGCAGTGGCAAGTCGACGCTGTTCAACGCCCTGGCCGGCGTACCGATTTCGGAGACCGGGCTGCGCCGTCCCACCACCTCCGCGCCGATCTCCCTCAGCTGGTCCGAGGGGGCCGCCGGGCTGCTCGACCGACTGGCCATCCCGCCGCGGCTGCGCCGCAGGCCCCTCGCGGGCGGCAGCGGTGACGAAGCGCTGCAGGGCCTCGTCCTGGTGGATCTGCCCGACCACGACTCGGCGATGACCGTGCACCGGGACCAGGTGGACCGGGTCCTGGCGCTCGTCGATGCGGTCGTCTGGGTCGTCGATCCCGAGAAGTACGCGGACGCCGCCCTCCACGAGCGCTATCTGCGCCCGCTCGCCGGGCACTCCGAAGTCACCTTCGTCGTCCTCAACCAGATCGACCGGCTGCCCGGCGAAGCCGCCGACCAGGTGCTCGTCGATCTGCGCCGGCTCCTCGACGAGGACGGCATGGCTCTCGGCGAGCACGGCGAGCCCGGCGCAACCGTCCTCGCGCTGTCGGCGCTGACCGGGGAGGGCGTGGGCGAGCTGCGCGAACTGCTCGGGCGGTTCGTTCAGGACAAGACGGCCGCCGCCCGGCGCATCTCCGCCGACGTCGACGCGGCCGCCACACGTCTGCGCTCCGTGTACGTCGCCGACGGCAGGTCCGGGCTCGGCGAGCGGGCCCGCGAGGACTTCTCGGCCCGGCTGGCGGGCGCGGTCGGGGCGACCGCGGTCGGCGAGGAGGCCGAACGCCAGTGGCGCAGGAACGCGGGCCGCGCCTGCGGAACGCCGTGGCTGCGGCTGTGGCGCTGGTACGAGCGCGTCCGGTTGCCCGGTGTCGGGGTGCTCCAGCCTCCGGAGCCGGTGGAGGAGGAGCTCACGGCACGGCAGCGGGTCGAGCAGGCGGTACGTGCGGTCGCGGACGACGCGGCTCACGGGCTGCCCACACCCTGGGCGCAGGCTGTGCGCGAGGCGGCGGTGCGGGGGGCGGAGGGGCTGTCCGAGGCGCTCGACGAACTCGCCGTCAAACTGGGTACGCCGAGCAGCCGTCCACCGCGGCCCGCGTGGTGGCCGGTGGCCGTGCTGGCGCAGGCCGCCATGACGCTGCTGCAGATCTACGGGGGGCTGTGGCTGGTCGGCCAGATCATCGGGGTGCTGGAGCCCGGGCTGGTACCGCCGGCGCTGATGATGCTCGGCGGGATCATCGGTGGCCCGCTGGTGGAGTGGGGGTGCGCGACCGCCGCGAAGGGGCCCGCCAGGCGGTACGGGCAGGACGCGGAACGGCGCCTGCGGGAGGCGGCCGCGGGCTGCGGGCGGGCGATGGTGCTCGATCCGATGGCGGCGGAGCTGCTGCGCTACCGCGAAGTGCGGGAACAGTACGCGACGGTGTCCCTCAGACGCTGACGCCGAGACGTCCGGACACGGGCCATGCATCCCTCCTGGACGCCTCCGGGAGCGCCCCGTCACCCGCGAGGGTGGCGGGGTTTTCCACATGCGCACGCGCTTCCACAGGCGGCGACGGAAATCGGCCCGCAGGCTCAGCATGAGATCAGTCAGAGCAACGGCCGGAGTGGGGAAAGCGGGAAGCGGGAGGGGATCCGTCATGAACGAGACCTTGGTGACGCTGGTGGGCAATGTCGCGACCGCCGTGGAGTACCGGGAATCGGCGACCGGGGGATGGGCGCGGTTCCGGTTCGCCGTGACCTCCCGCCGCTGGGACCGGCAGCGGGAGTTGTGGGCGGACGGGCCCACCAGCTTCTACACGGTGTGGGCGTGGCGGACGCTGGGCTTGAATCTCGCGGCGTCGGTCGCCGTCGGTGAACCACTCGTGGTACACGGCCGCTTGAGGGTGCGGCAGGAGGAGCGGGAAGGACAGCGCAGGACGTCCGTCGACATCGACGCGATGGCCGTCGGGCACGACATGACCCGTGGCACGTCCGCGTTCCGGCGAGTGACGAGGGGAGAGGTACACCTGACGGACCGTGCGCCGGATGGGCCCGGCGTGCCCGGCGTGCCGGGCGTGGCTGACGCGGCCCAAGCGTCCGGGCGAGCTGCGCCGAGCGACCCGGCGACCGGCTCGCCCGACCCGCCGGGCCCGGACGACCGCGCCCCCGCAGCCCCCGCGGACGTGGTCCCCGCTGCCGTCCCCTGACCTGCGGTTGTGGAGATTTGTCGATACTGAACGGGGGACGCGTGAGCCGCGATAACAATTCTGATTCGGAATGGTTATCTGACGGCATGACGGGGGATCGGCTCGCACCGCGTCTCTAGGATTCCCCAGTACTCACGGGGCACTTGAGTTTGCAGGCGAGGCACTCCCCCCACGCATCCCACGCGAAACCGCCTCGCCCGGAGGGGAATTCTGTGTTTTCTGCGTTCTCTGTACGTGGGCGTGGAGCCGCCCGGCTTGCCGTGGCGGCTCTGGCGTCGGGCTTGTTCGCGTCGGGCGCCATAGCCACCGCGGGGCCGGCAGTCGCCGACGAGACCCCCCAGCACCAGGGCGGCGCGTCCGCCACCCTCGACGGCCTGACCACCTTCGACCGCGCCGTGCTGCGTGACGGTGGCCAGGAGCACGAACTGCCTGCCGGTCTCTTCGAGATGACCGTCGACGGCGGCGGCAAGCTCAAGACGTACTGCATCGACATCCACAACCCCACCCAGGAGCAGGCCAAGTACCTGGAGACCCCCTGGGACCAGACCTCGCTCGGCGCCAACAAGGACGCAGGCAGGATCCGCTGGATTCTGCAGCACTCCTACCCCCAGGTCGACGACCTCATGGGGCTCGCCGAGCGGGCCGGGACCGGGCCGCTCAGCGAGCGGACCGCCGCGGCCGGCACCCAGGTGGCGATCTGGCGCTACTCGGACGGCGCCGAGGTCGAGGCGCTCGACCCGGCGGCCGAGAAGCTCGCCGACTGGCTGGAGAAGAAGGCACAGAACGTCGAGGAACCCCGTGCCTCGCTGAGCCTGGAACCGAACGCCGTCTCCGGGAAGGCCGGTGGCCGGCTGGGGCCGGTCACGGTCCGTACCGACGCCGACCGTGTGACGGTGACCCCGCCCGCCGACTCCGCCGCCAGCGGGGTCAAGGTGACGGACCAGGCGGGCAAGCCCGTCACGACCGCGGTCAACGGCAGCCGGCTGTACTTCGACGTACCCTCCGGTACTCCCGACGGTTCGGCCGTGCTCGGCGTGCAGGCGACCACCTCCGTGCCGGTCGGCCGGGCGTTCGCCGGGGTGACCAAGAGCCAGACCCAGATCCTCGCCGGGTCCAGCCAGTCCACGGTCTCCGCGACCGCGTCCGCCACCTGGGCCAAGACCGGCCCGATCCCGGCACTCTCCGCGGAGAAGAACTGCGCCGAGGGCGGCATCGACATCACCGCCACCAACGAGGGCGACGAGACGTTCACCTTCGAACTGATGGGCTTCAAGCACTCCATAGCCGCTGGTGAGTCCCGGACCGTCACCGTCCCGGTCCCCGAGGACCAGGCGTACGACTTCACGATCACCGGGCCCGGCGGGTTCTCGAAGAACTTCAAGGGTGTGCTGGACTGCAAGACCACCGGCAGCGCGGGACCGGTCATCGAGCAGCCGTCCTCGCAGCCCAGCCCGGCCTCGGCCGGCGGCACCTCGGCAGGCATCGATGAGAACCTCGCCGCGACCGGTGCCTCCAACGCCACCCCGGTGATCGCGGGCATCGCGATCGCTCTCGTCCTGGTCGGCGGCGCCGCCGTCCTCTTCGTACGCAAGAAGAAGGCACCCTCCACCGAAGAGTGAGCGACGAACGGTGAGCGCTGGTGACAGTGCGCAGCCGACGGCCCCGGGACCACCCTGTCGGTAGCGGGGCCGTCGGCGTCGCCGCGATCCGGCTCTGGGCGCAACCGCCGATGCAGCCCTGGCAGCAGCAGCCGCAGATGCAGCTCGGCCAGCCGTACCCCGCGCACCCCGCGCCCTTCGGGCAGCAGCCGAGGCGCGGTCACCCCGTCGGCGCCTTCTTCCTCGGGTTCCTCGCCTCGGTCGTCGTCTCGGTGATCTACAGCGGCATCACGGTGGCCACCTACAAGGAACAGTCGGCCGATACGGCGCAGACCCTCTACGTGCTCCACGGGCTCCTCAACGGAGCGGCGGTGGGCGCGTTGATCGGCATGGTGGGCCGCCGCAGCACCGGCGCCCAGATCGGCGGGGCCATCATCGCCCCGCTCGGTGTCTTCTTCGGCTACACCAACGCCATTCCGCTCGTCATCGCCGACAGTCAAGGGGTCCCCGCCATCGGGGACATGATGGAGGCCGACCCCTTCATTCCGGCCAAGGCCGGGTGGGGCAGCCAGAGCGACACCGAGTGGCTCTCCCTGCTCGGTCTCGCAGTCGCCGCCGTAGCGGCCTGGGGCCTCGCCTACGTCATCGGGAAGCGTCGCTGAGGAGTTGGGCGCTCGCTGCCGCAACGCTCCCGCGTTTCGGCGGTGGTGGTCGGTTGCTATAGCGTGCTCACGTCAATAGACGCCACATCGCACGCGCTCACGGGGGACTCACATGACCTTTCCGCCGCAGCAAGGCCCTGGCTCGTACGGTCAGCCTGGCCCGTACGCACAGCAGCCGCCGCAGGGATACCCGCCCCAGCCGGGGTACGGGTACCCGCAGCAGCAGCCGTACCCGCCCCAGCAGCAGCCGTACCCGCCCCAGCAGCACATGCAGATGCAGCCGCCGCCTCAACAGCAGCAGTGGACCGCACCGCCTCAGCCGGCGCCGCCGTCCCGGAGCGGGGGCATAGGCATCATGAAGATCCTTAAGGGCATCGGCGTCGTGGTCGCCCTCATCGTCATCGTGGTGGGCTACTTCCTGAGCCAGGACGATGCCGACCACGCGGAGGCCGGAGACTGCCTCAAGAACAGCGGGTCCACGGTGTCTCCTGACCTGGAGGTGGTGGACTGTGGTGGCGCCGAGGCCACGTACAAGGTGGTCGAGGTGATCCCCGACACGCTGGACACCACCAAGTGCGAGGGCAAGTCGGACGTCGGCTACCTCGAGCAGACCCGCGGTGGGCGGCGCAGTTCGGGCAAGCAGTTCGTGCTCTGCCTCGACGAGCTCAAGAAGAAGTAGCCGAGACGCGAACGCCCCGGGCCAGAGCTGCCCGGGGCTTCTCTGTTCGGTCGGGCCCTAGGGTGTGCGTTCGTCGTCCCCGTCCGGCCGCTGCCGCACTCGCGCGCTCAGAGGTGACCGGCGGCGACCGACAGTGACGGGTCGGCTACCAGGGCGATCCGGGAAGTCGCAGGTCAGCGGGGCCCCGAGATACTGGTTTCCGCCTGGGGGTGGCGGTCAGGCAAGATGGGGTGTATCTGCCCACTCACTGATTGCCGGACGGTTTCTCTTGGCTGAGTACATCTACACCATGCGCAAGACGCGCAAGGCGCACGGCGACAAGGTGATCCTTGACGACGTCACGCTGAGCTTCCTGCCTGGTGCGAAGATCGGTGTGGTCGGCCCGAACGGTGCCGGTAAGTCCACTGTGCTGAAGATCATGGCTGGTCTGGAGCAGCCCTCCAACGGCGATGCCTTCCTCTCGCCCGGCTACACCGTCGGCATGCTCCTCCAGGAGCCGCCGCTCGACGAGTCCAAGACCGTCCTGCAGAACGTCCAGGACGGCGCGGCCGAGATCATGGGCAAGCTCCACCGCTTCAACGAGGTCGCCGAGCTGATGGCGACCGACTACTCCGACGCGCTGATGGAGGAGATGGGCAAGCTCCAGGAGGACCTCGACCACGCCAATGCGTGGGACCTGGACACGCAGCTCGAGCAGGCCATGGACGCGCTGGGCTGCCCGCCCGGTGACTGGCCGGTCACCAACCTCTCCGGTGGTGAGCGGCGCCGCGTAGCGCTCTGCAAACTGCTGCTGGAGGCGCCCGACCTGCTCCTCCTCGACGAGCCCACCAACCACCTGGACGCCGAGTCGGTGCAGTGGCTGGAGCAGCACCTCGCCAAGTACCCCGGCACCGTCGTCGCCGTCACCCACGACCGGTACTTCCTCGACAACGTGGCCCAGTGGATCCTGGAGCTCGACCGGGGCCGCGCCCACCCGTACGAGGGCAACTACTCCACGTACCTGGAGAACAAGGCCTCGCGTCTGAAGGTCGAGGGCCAGAAGGACGCCAAGCGCCAGAAGCGGCTCAAGGAAGAGCTGGAGTGGGTCCGCTCCAACGCCAAGGGGCGCCAGGCCAAGTCCAAGGCCCGTCTGGCCCGCTACGAGGAGATGGCGGCCGAGGCCGACAAGATGCGGAAGCTGGACTTCGAGGAGATCCAGATCCCGCCGGGCCCGCGTCTGGGCAGCGTCGTCGTCGAGGTCGAGAACCTCAACAAGGCCTTCGGCGAGAAGGTCCTCATCGACGATCTCTCCTTCACGCTGCCGCGCAACGGCATCGTCGGAATCATCGGCCCGAACGGCGCCGGCAAGACCACGCTGTTCAAGATGCTCCAGGGCATCGAGGAGCCCGACTCCGGCAAGATCAAGGTCGGCGAGACCGTCAGGATCTCGTACGTCGACCAGAGCCGCGAGAACATCGACCCGAAGAAGACGCTGTGGGCCGTCGTCTCCGACGAGCTGGACTACATCAACGTCGGCCAGGTCGAGATGCCGTCGCGCGCCTATGTGTCGGCGTTCGGCTTCAAGGGGCCGGACCAGCAGAAGCCCGCCGGGGTCCTCTCCGGCGGTGAGCGCAACCGCCTCAACCTGGCGCTCACCCTCAAGCAGGGCGGCAACCTGCTGCTCCTCGACGAGCCGACGAACGACCTCGACGTCGAGACGCTGTCTTCCCTGGAGAACGCGCTGCTCGAGTTCCCCGGCTGCGCCGTGGTCGTCTCCCACGACCGCTGGTTCCTGGACCGGGTCGCCACGCACATCCTGGCGTACGAGGGCAACTCCAAGTGGTTCTGGTTCGAGGGCAACTTCGAGTCGTACGAGAAGAACAAGGTGGAGCGGCTCGGCCCGGACGCGGCCCGTCCGCACCGTGCCACCTACAAGAAGCTCACCCGGGGCTGATCTTGGCACGCCACATCTACCGCTGCCCGCTGCGCTGGTCGGACATGGATGCCTTCGGGCATGTCAACAATGTGGTCTTCCTCCGCTATCTGGAAGAGGCCCGCATCGACTTCATGTTCCGGCTGGCGCCGGGGGACGGTTCTCCGTCGTTCTCCGGAGGGTCCGTCGTGGCCCGCCACGAGATCGACTACGTACGTCCGCTGGTGCACCGGCACGAGCCGGTGATCGTCGAGTCATGGGTGACGAAGATCGGCGCGGCGTCGCTGACGATCGCGTACGAGGTGAAGGACGCCGAGGGCCCGGCCCAGGTGTATGTCCGGGCCTCGACCGTCGTCGTGCCCTATGACCTGGCGGAGGCGCGTCCGCGCCGCATCAGCGCGGAGGAGAAGTCCTTCCTCAGGGAGTACCTGGACGAGGGTGTGAAGGACGCGCTCGCGGCATGACAGCGCCTGTGCAGACCCTGCGGTTCGCCGACGCGAGGGAGGCGGCGGATCTCGCCGCCTTCCTCGGCCGGCTGATCCACTACGACCGGGCCGCCGCGGTCCGGTTGCAGGCGGGCGGCGGCGCGCTCGCCGTGTTCGGCCGGCCGCCGTCGTTCGAGGTCCTCGCGATCCGTACGGCCAGGCTCGCGGAGCCCGCCGAGCTGGATGCCACCGTCTCCGCGGGAGAGCTGCTGGAATCCGTCGAGGGCTCGGCACTGGCCGTGCCCGCTGCCGTCACCGGACCGCCGTGGGCGGGCATGCTGCCCCCTCGCGGCGGCTGGCGGGAGCTGCCGGGACTGCCCGGCGTCGGGCAGATGCGGGGTGCGGTGGCCGCCGCGGTCGCCGAATTCCGTTCCCGGGACGAGGCGTTGCCCGAGGAGCGGCGCACGCGCGCCGAGCGCGACCGGATCGGCCGCGAGATCTGGTCCCGTACGCTGGGCGACACGGACCTGCCGCTGCGGGCCGTGCACGCCGCCCAGTCCCTGGGCTTCTTGCGCCCGATGCCACAGGACGCCCCCGGCGCGGCACTGTTCGCCGCGGGCGGCTGGCTCCGGCTGCGTACGCCCTTCGGTTCGATCGCCGTACGCAAGGCCGGGCTCGGCGGGCTGACCGTCACGCCCGCGCACCCCGTTACCCACGCCTGAGCGGTCAGCCCGCAGTGTTCACCATCGAGGCGGCCGCGTAAGTGAGGTAGTTCCAGAGCTGCCGCTCGTGCTCCTGCGAGAGCCCGAGCTCGTCGACCGCGGCCCTCATGTGCTTCAGCCACGCATCGTGCGCGGCCTTGTCGACGGTGAACGGCGCATGCCGCATCCGCAGCCGGGGATGGCCGCGATGGTCGCTGTACGTGCGGGGACCGCCCCAGTACTGCATCAGGAAGAGCGCGAGCCGCTCCTCGGCCGGGCCCAGATCCTCCTCGGGGTACATCGGACGCAGCAGCGGGTCCTCGGCGACGCCCTCGTAGAAACGCCGCACCAGACGGCGGAAGGTGTCCTCGCCGCCGACCTGCTCGTAGAAGGTCTGCTCCTGAAGTGTGCCCCGTGGAATCTCGTTCACCGGTACATGGTCTCAGACGGACCGGCCGAGGACCTGTCCGGTGGATCTTGCTGGGCTCCAGCCTGATCCACCGGACAGGCCCAGGACTCTTCCCGGAAGTGCTCGCCTCCCGCGCGGGCACGCAGGAAAGTGGGTATATGGGTGCACACCGAGACGCGCAAGCGGCTCATGAGCCGCCTGACGCGCACGATCCGCATGCCGCTGCCGCCGCCGAGGTGCGGCGGGCGCTGGTGCGGCGGATCGCCGCGACCGGCGCGCTCGACGACCCGGCCTGGCGGGCGGCCTTCGAGGAAGTGCCCCGGCATCTGTTCGTGCCGTACTACTACGTGTCCACCTTCGCCGGGTATGAGCGGCTGTGGTCCGGCGACTCCGCCCCCGACCGGCGCGAGCGCTGGCTGCGAGGCGCGTACGCCGACGGGCCGCTCGCCACGCGGGTGCGCGACGGCGAACTCGTCACGTCCAGCAGCCAGCCGTCCCTCATGGCCCGGATGCTGGACGTGCTGGAGATACAGGACGGGCACAGCGTTCTGGAGATCGGTGCCGGCACCGGCTACAACGCGGCCCTGCTGTGCCACCGGCTCGGGGACTCGCTCGTGACGACCGTCGATCTCGACCCGGAGATCACCGAGTCCGCGCGGAGCCATCTCGCGGCGGCCGGGTATCACCCCACTGTGATCACCGGCGACGGGGCGCGCGGCTGCCCGGGGCAGGCGCCCTTCGACCGGATCATCGCGACCTGCACCTTGTCGTCCGTACCGCCGGCCTGGCCGGCGCAGTGCCGCCCGGGTGCCCTGATCCTCGCCCCGCTCGCGACCGGGCTGATCCTGCTGCGGGTGCGTGACGCGGACCACGCGGAGGGGCATTTCCTGCACACCGCCGCGTACTTCGTCCCGCTGCGCGGCGGAGCGCCCGTACGCGCACACATCCCGCATCTCGGCGGGCTGCCGCGCCGGGTGGTCGAGAGCGAACTGTTCCGGTTCCTGCTCACCCTGACCGAGGGCAGCCTCGATCCGCACGAAGCGCTCTCGCTCTGGCAGCGCGAGCAGCGGCCGGAGCGGGAGCGCTTCGGTGTCACGGTCAGCGGGGGCCGTCAGTGGGCATGGCTGGACGACGCCGAAGGGCCGTACGCCTGGCCCCTGGACGCTCCCCGCCCCGCCGACTGGTGAGGGGAGCCCTGCCGGGCCACCCTCACCGGATCAGCTTCGGATCGGCTCCGGATCGGCTCCGGAATCAGCTCCGGACCGGTCCCGCCGCATCAGCCCCGGCGGATGGTGATCGTCGTCCAGGCCCCCACGTGGACCCGGTCGCCGTCCTGCAGCGGGACGGGAACATAGGGCTGGATCGGGTCCTCGGCGCCGTTGACCGTCGTGCCGTTCGTGGAGTTCTGGTCGACCACGGCCCAGGTGCCGTCGGGCTGCTGGACCAGGACCGCGTGCTGGTGCGAGACGCCCGGATCCTCCGGCGGGACCGACAGATCGATGTCGGGGGACTCGCCGGTGGAGTGCCGGCGGCGGCCGATGGTGATCTGATTGCCGGAGAGCGGAAGCTGCTGCTCCGGGGAGTACGCGGGCAGATTCAGTCCGGTCGCCTCGGGACCGCTGCGCTGCATCATCGCCATGAAGTACTCACGGTCGGGCGCGATGAGCGCCGTCCATCCCGCAGGAGTCTGCTGCTGCGGCATGTGCTGCTGCGGCGCCGGTGGCTGTGGTGCCTGTTGCTGCGAAGGCGGCGGCAGCATCCAGTCGTCCCCGCCGCCCTGCGACTGCGGGGGCTGAGGCTGCTGCGGCGGAGCCGGGACGGCCTGCGGGAATCCGGGCTGGACCGGCGGCGCGGGCGGACCGGGCTGCTGGAACGCCTGCGGCGGCGCGGGCGGACCGGGCTGGGTGAACTCGGGCTGTCCCGGCTGGTACGCGAGGTCCGGCGGCGCGGGCGGACCCGGCTGCGGGAACCCGGGAGGAGCCGGAGGCCCCGGCTGCGGGGGCCGCGGGCCCGACGGTTCGCCGGTCAGGGGCTCGGCGGGCCGGTTCATCTGTGAGGGCCGCGAGCCCTGGTACTCGTACGGGTCCGGGGGGCGCGGCGGCTGCTGCTGGGCCTGGAAGCCGGGCGGCAGATTCAGACCGGGCACCTGACCGCCAGGACCACCGGGACCACCGGGACCGCCGGGACCACCCGGACCCGGCCGGCCGGGCGGGGCCACGGGCGTGTACGACGTCGCCGTGTTCGTGAGGAAGTTCCAGCGGCACTCCTCGCAGAACGGCGCCATCGCCTCGCGCGGCGTACGGCACTGCGGGCACAGCTCCGCCTGGGCCGTGGCGTCGGGGCCACCGGGGCCCGGGTATCCGTACCCCGGCATGGGCGGTGAGGGAGCCGGCGGTGGGGGAGGAGGAGGCGGGATCGCGCCCGCCGGAGCCCCCGCCCCAGCCATGCGATGGCCGCAGACCTCGCACCAGTCGTCGGAACCCGACTGGTGTCCGTTCGGGCAGGTCGGCATGTCGGCGCTTCCCCCTCTCCTTCGTCCGGCCGATGAGCCGGACACGTATTACTTGTTGGTGCTTCTCGTCACTTATTGACTTACTTCTTGACGCGAACTGTCTTGGTGGAGCGCGTTTCGAGGGTCATCTCGTCCGCCTCCGCGACCTTCGCCTTCAGTCGCACAGTACCCGTCGCCGCGTCGACGACGTCCACCACCTTCGCAAGCAGTTTCGCAGTGTCATCGTTCCCCGAAGCCGCCGCCAGCTGCACCGCGCGGCCGAGTTTCGCGGTCGCCCCGTCGAAGTCTCCCGACTTGCGCGCATCCAGCCCCTGTTGGATGACTTGCGCCAGTTCGGCCTGTCCTGTGTAGTGCGCGACCTGCGGGTTGATCGACGTGGAGGCCACCATGTCGTCCGTCCACACCGCCCGGACCAGACCCTGCGACAGGGTCTGCGGGGCACCGCCCGCCGGGTCGGGAAGGATCAGCGAGACCCGGGCCGCCAGCATCTCCCGCCCGATGCCCGCGTGCGGCACCTGTACGCAGACGTGATAGTCGCGGGATTCGTCGCCCCACGAGCCGGTCGGGTAGTCCCCGGCGCGTGGGCCCGCCTCCGTGCGCCGGCCGGTCAGCTCCTCGACCGTCGGCGCCACCTGCTTCACGAACTTGATCTCCGCGCCGACGGGCGTCCACAGCCGCAGTGCCACATCCGCGACCTCCTTGCCCATCGCGTTCTCCATCATCTGCGTGAAGTCCGCGGCGAGGGCGGCCGGATCGGCGACGATGTCGGCGGTGCCCAGCAGCGCCGAGGCGATGCCGGTGACCTCCTTGACCTCCCAGTCGGTGCCCACACCGCGGGCGTCACAGGTGAACCGGCCCGCGCACGCGTCCAGGGCGGCCCGTAGGTCCTCCGGCGACTCGTGCTCGTTGCGGCCGTCGGTGAGCAGAATGCCGTGCCGAATGGCGACATCGGCCGAGTTCAGCAGCCGGTCCGCCAGTCGCAGCCAGGTGCCGATCGCGGTGCCGCCGCCCGCGCTCAGTCTGCGCAGTGACTCCTTGGCCTGCGCCCGGGTCGACGCATCGGCGGTGGCGAGCCGGCCGCCGCCCGGGTAGACCTCCGCCGCCACATGCGTACCCGCGACCACCGCGAAGGCCGTGCCGTCGCGCAGAGTGTCGATGGCCGCGGCGGTGGCATCGCGCGCGTTGCGCATCTTCGTCGGCGGATAGTCCATCGAGCCCGAACAGTCGACCATGATCACCACGGCGGCGTCCGTCCGCTGCCCCGGTACTGACGAAGGGGAGGCGGAGGTCACGGACAGCGGGACGCCACGGCTCGTGCCGCCGCCGGTGGAGGTGACCGTGACGATCGCGTTCACTTCGCGCCCGCCCTCGGGCAGGAACTCGTTCTGATACACCTCGACGGAGAACTGCGGCACGGTCGACTTCGAGAAGTTCGCCATCTGATCTGGCTCCTTGAGGCTCCACGTAACAGACAGAAATGACAAAGGGGGCGTTCGACGGGCGAAGAGGGCTCAAGCCTTGTTCAGGCCGATCCTGCCCCTTGCCGCGGTACGGCGAACGGGAGCACGGCCACCGTTACGTTGTCGTGGCCACCGCCGTCCAGCGCGTGTCCGACCAGCACCTGCGCCCCGTGCAGCGGGCGGGCCGCCGCATCGGGCGGCAGGACCTGTGCCATCTCCTGCGCGGCCTCCGCGTAGTTCCACAGGCCGTCCGTGCAGACCACGACCACACCGGGGCGGTCCGGCTTGAACGACGCGGTGTGCGGCTCCAGCTCGTACGCGTCGGCGCCGAGCCAGCCGGTGATGGCGTGGGCGCGCTCGTCCGCGTAGGCCTCGGCCTCGCTCATCAGACCCGCCGCCACCATCTGCGCCGCCCATGAGTCGTCCTCGGTGAGCCGGGCGGGCGGGCCGCTGCGGTCGTCGGGCACCCAGTACGCCCGGCTGTCCCCGACCCAGCCCACCACCAGCAGACCCGCGGCCACGACCGCGCCCACGAGCGTGCACGCCGGCGAATTCTGATGGCGGTGCGGATCGTGCTCCATGGCCTGACCCGGCTCGGCCGCCAGCGAGTTGACCGCGGAGGCGGCCGCGAGGATCGCCTCGTGCATCGCCTGCTGCGGATGCGTGCCGCGCGGCAGCGACTCCAGCAGCGACTCGTTGGCCGAACTCGCGGCGGCGGCGGAGGCGTCGTCGGGGCGGGTCGCCGACGACACCCCGTCGCAGACGATCGCGATGACGGCCGGGGAACCGTCGGGCAGTGCCGTCGACGACACCGCGAACGAGTCCTCGTTGCGGTGATGGCGCAGACCCCGGTCGCTCACCGCGGCGACCGCGCCCAGCTCCTGCTCCATGTGGTCGCGCTCGCGAGGCTGCGCATGGCCGCAGTTCTCGCAGTAGCCGTCGGTGTCGACATGGCCCGCGCGGCAGGCCACACAGAGCTTGGTGCCGGCCGGGGGCGTGGACGTGTGCTCCGCGGCGGGGACGGCGGGTGCGGCGGCGCGAGGGTCGGGCGCGGCCAGCTCGAAGTCGCCGGAGCCGGCGGTGGTCGCGCCTGCGGCTCCCGGCGCGGCGGCCGGGCCGTCCGCAGCACGGGCGTCGATGCGGACCGCGGGCTCGGGCAGTTGGCGGCCGCCCTGGTCCGTGCCCGGCAGCTCACCGGGCCGGTGCACCGGCCCGGGCACGCCGGAGCCGGACTCGGAGCCGGAGCCGGCGTCGGCCGTCCCGGCGGCACGGGAACGGCCGGCGGGAGAGCCGATCGCGATCGTGGGGTGGTCCTGCGGCGGCTCGGGTACGACCGAGAGGTCGTACCCGCACGCGCCGCAGAACAGGTCACCGGACTCCAGCGGCTCCTCGCAGCCGGGACACGTCGACCAAGCAGCCTGCTGGGGCATCTGTGGCGTCACTTTCTTTCACCTCGCCTTGACGTGCTGGGCGCGCCTCGGTCCTTCGTCCGGGGGGCCGGGGGTCGGCCCCCGGGACAGCACAGCATCACACCCACGTCCGGGGGCGGAATCGGTTGGCCCGCTCCACCAGTTCGATGCGCTCCTCGCCGTGCCGGGCGAGCCGGGCGAGCACCCGGAACGAACGCTCAAGACCGAAGCGCAGGCCGCGCTCGTCCAGTTCACTGCCGAGCAGGCCCGTGCTCGCCGGTCGTGCTCCGGGACTGCCGGAGAGCACCCAGTCCAGTGCCGTACCCAGGACTTCCGTGGACAGCCGCTCGCGGCGCACGGCGTCCAGGCCGAGCCCGTCCAACGCGGTGACCTGGTCGGCGGCGGCCGTCAGATCGTCGATCAGCGGTTCGTTCGCCGCGCGGTGGCGCAGCCGGGCACGGACCGCCGCGACGCGTGCGGCCGTGTAGTGGATCGAGGCCTCGGGCACGGATTCCAGCGTACGGACGGCTCCGACGCGGTCGCCGGCGGCGAGTTGTACCCGGGCCAGGCCGAACGCGGCGCTCACATAGCTGGGATCCGTCGCCCACACCAGGCGGTAGTACTCCGCGGCGTTGTCCAACTGGCCCAGCACCTCGGCGCAGACGCCGAGCGCGAGCTTGGGCGCGGCCTCGCCGGGGAAGGCGTCGTAGATCGCGTCGAAGGACAGTGCGGCCGTCTCGTCGTCGCCGGTCGCGAGCGCGGCGATGCCGCGGTACCAGACGACCCGCCAGTCGTCGGCGTGCCGGGACTCCAGA
Organism: Streptomyces sp. NPDC053673; assembly: GCF_055585225.1. Lineage (NCBI taxonomy): Bacteria > Bacillati > Actinomycetota > Actinomycetes > Kitasatosporales > Streptomycetaceae > Streptomyces > Streptomyces sp. NPDC053673. Next base: position 75,488 of record NZ_JBVJKN010000004.1, read on the forward strand.
TCGGCCAGCGAGGTCGTCGCGGACATGAGTTCGCCCATTTCCAGCCGCGCGCGCAGTTCGCGCAGGCGCAGCTCCACGGAGCTCGCGGGGGCGCTGTGCAGCGCGGCGATCAGCTCCGCGGGCGCGGCGGCCAGCAGGCCCGCGAGGAAGCCCGCGTTCGGATCGTTCGGGTCGACCCGGGGTACGGGCAGCGCGAGCGCGGTCGCCCGCGCGTCGAGCCCGGCGAGACGCGGCTCCCCGCCGACCGGCCGCTGCGCCGCCGGCACCTCGGTGCGGGGCGCGGGGAGTACGGCCTGCGTCTGCGCGTACGCGAACCCGTGGCTTCCGGCGCCCGGGGTGCCCGACGCACCGGCCCCGCCGTGGGGATACGCGCCTGGTCCGGCGGTGAGTTGCCCACCACCGGGCGTACCGGGCGTGCCGGGTGCCGGGGCCGCCGCGGCGCCGCGGCGGCGGAAGCCCCGCGCCGGGGCCGTCCGCGCCCCCAGTGCCGAGACCTCACCCTGCAGTTCCGCGAACAGCTCCGTGTCCGTGACCCGCAGCTCCGTCCCGAACAGCGTGGACAGAGACGGGCGGGGGCGGCCCGTCTGAAGAGCCACGACCTCCCGGAGCACGCCGGTGAGCTGGTCTGCCATTTCCTGTGCCGAGGCGAAGCGGCGCGCCGGGTCCGGATCGGTCGCGCGGACCAGGAGCCGGTAGAACGACTCGTACGTCCGGAACACCTCGATGTGGTCCGGGTCCGGCAGGGAGTCCACGAACACGTTCGTGTACCCCTGGAAGTCGAACGTGAGCACCGCCAGCGTGCGCGCCACCGTGTAGAGGTCCGAGGCGACCGACGGGCCCACCTCCGCGACCTCCGGAGCCTGGTAGCCGACGGTGCCGTAGATCGCCGACTCGTCGTCGTCCATCCTGCGCACCGCGCCCATGTCGATGAGCTTGAGCTGGTCCTCGGTCTGGATCGCGTTGTCGACCTTGAAGTCGCAGTACAGCAGGTTGCGGCTGTGCAGATGCCCGAGCGCCTCCAGCGCCTCGATCCCGTACGCGCAGGCCTGCTCGACCGGCAGCGGGTCCCGCTTCCCGTCGGAGGCGCGCCGCCCGTTGGCGATCTCCTTGAGGGACTTGCCGCCGACGTACTCCATGACGATGTAGCCGTCCATGGAGCCGGTCCGCTGATCGAGGTGCTCGACGAAGTTGTAGATGCGGACGATGTTGGAGTGCTCGATCTCCGCGAGGAAGCGGCGCTCCGAGATCGCCGCGGCCATGGCGTCCTGGTCGCCGGTGTCCAGGAGGCCCTTGAGGACCACCCATCGGTCGGACACGGCCCGGTCGATCGCGAGATAGATCCAGCCGAGGCCGCCGTGAGCCAGACAGCCGATCACTTCGTACTGCCCGTGCACGATGTCGCCCGCACGCAGCTTCGGCACGAACGAGTACGGGTGGCCGCACTTCGTGCAGAAACCCTCCGTGCGGCCCGGGCGGCCGCCGCGTGCACGCCCGACCGGAGCCCCGCAGTCGCTGCGGCTGCAGAAACGCTTCCGCTCCGGGACCTCCGGGTTCTCCATGACTGCCGAACGCGGATCGGGACGCGGCACGTCCGGCACCGCGACCAGGCCCGCGCCGAGCCGGTTGCGCCCGGACCCGGACGCTGCCGAGCCCGAGCTGCGCACCGACACCGAGCGGCCCGAGCTGCGGCCCGACAGCGAACGGGACAGCCGGCCCGAGACGGACCGCCGCGACGTCGAGGAGCGCGAAGAGCGCGAGGAACGGGACGACGACCGGGACGAAGACCGCGAACCGCCGCGGCCCGAACCGCTGTTGCCGCTCTTCCCACCACCCGCGATCCCGGTCGGCGGCGACGACAGCGAACCGTTCACCGACACGACCGGGGCCAGACCGCAGGTGTCGCAGTACAGCTCGCCGCCGCCCATGTCCTCGTACGAGCCCTCACAGCCGGGACGCTGACAGGCGGCCACGACCCCGCCCGCGCCACCGGTGGCAGGTGAGGACGGTGCGCTGCCGTGCTCGGCCTCGGGCGCGAGACCGCAGGTGTCGCAGTACAGCTCGCCGCCGCCCATGTCCTCGTACGAGCCCTCACAGCCGGGATGCCGGCACTTGGTCATCGCACTCACCGTTCCCCCTCATAGCTTCTCCGGTCCATGGGCCCCGACTGCCGGGGGACCAGGACGTCCGCCGCGGCCCGCTGGTAGCGCAGCACCGCCTGCTCCGCGGCGCGCAGATCACAGGGCGCGCTCCACAGCATCCGGCGGGCCGCGTCGTACCGCTCGATCAGCAGCGGGTCCTCCGCCATTCCGTGGCGGGCGACCTTCGCCTTGTACGCGTCGAGGCGGCCACGCAGCTCCGCGCGGACCGCGAGCGGCGCCGTCACCGCCGTCAACGACTCACGCGCGCGCAGCAGTTCGTCCTCGGCCTCCCGCTCCAGGGACTCCAGCAGCGGGGAGAGCCGGTGCCACTGGGCGTGCCTGCGGTACTCGGCGGCCGTGGCGAGCCGTTCCTGCAGGACCGTCGGCGGGCCGCTGACCGCCGGAACCTCGGAGGCGGCGATCTTCGCCAGCACCTCGCCGCGGGCGGCGCGCGCCTCGGTGAGGGTGCGGTCCGCGCGCGAGAGCACGTCCCGCAGCCGTATCAGCCGCTCCTCCGAGTCCTGCCGCACCGCGAGGACCGCCTCGATCTCGCGGCGTACGTCCTCGAGGGCGCGGGCCGCCCGGTCGTAGCGGTCGGTGTCGGGACGGCCCCCGCCGGGGGCCGAACTGGCCGGCGCGGGCGCCCAGAACGCCAGCGGGTCCGACACGACCTGTACGCGCAGCGTGGACAGCTCGTGGGTGATCGACTCCAGGTCGTCGCCCGCCGGATGCTCACCCGGCCGCACGCCCACCGAATGGGCCAGCGAGCGGGTGCGCTGCAGCTCGGCGGAGAGCAGATCGATCCGGGCCGGCAGCGCGGACCAGACGGTGTCGGCGGCCACGACCATGTCCAGTGAACGCGCATACAGCGTGTTCATCCTGCTGACCAGGCCCTCCAGCGTAAAACGCTCGGAGAGCTTGGCCGGGCCCGTGACGGACGGGGTGGAGTGCGAGGCGGATCCGGCGACGGTGATGCTGGGGCCGCGCAGCCGGTCGGTCAGCTCCACCAGGTCGTCGCGGTTCGGCCAGCGGCGCCGGGCCCTCAGCTCACGCGCCCCGTGCAGCGCCGCGGTGTACGCGTCGAAGTAGCCCCACAGCAGCGTGATCGCCTGCTCGGCGGAGGCCCAGCGGTCCTTGGTGACGCCCGTCAGCTCCGCGCCCTCCAGGAGCCTGCGGCCCGCGTGGTCCTGCAGGGCGAGGAGCGAGGTCTCGATCGCCTCGTGCTCCTCCCCGAGCCGCGCCAGCGCACGGTCCACCTCGTCCCGGTCCATTACCGGCCCGGGGGGTCCCGCGACGCCCATCGATCACCTCTCCGCTCGTGCTCTGCCATCCATTGCCGGACATCCCGGGTGAGATTCCGACGGAGGTTCCGACGGACATCCCAGTACACATCCCAACAGGATCAATTGTCCCGGTACTTCGGCGCCGGCGGGCCGGATATGCCGGGCAGGTCCTCCACCAGCCACTTCGTGTACGCCTGCATCCACGGGCCCCTGCGGTACTCGTCCAGCACCTTGTTGACGCGGCGGACGAGGTCGTCCTTGCCCAGTCTGGCGGCCACGCCGTAGTACTCGGTGGTGAAAGGCTTGCCGCCTTTCAGTTCGACGGCCGGGTCCTGTGCCGCCTGGCCGGCCGCGAGGGCGGCGTCCGTCACCACCGCGTCGACCTCGCCTAGCTGGAGCCGGACCAGACAGTCCAGCTGGTTGGAGACGGTCAACTGGTCCTTGTCGCCCGGGCCGCCGTCGTCCGCGTCCTTGAAGACCGCTCCGTAGGACTCCTTCTGCAGCGCCTCGAAGGCCGTGGAGCCCTCGGCCGAGCAGACCTTCTTGCCCGCCAGCGTCGCGTTGTAGCCGGTGATCGCGGACTCCTTGGGGGCGAGCACCTGCTGCCCGGTCTGGAAGTAGGCGGTGGAGAAGGCGACCTGCTTGATGCGGCTGCAGTTGATGGTCATCGTGCGCACGACGATGTCGACCGTGCCGTTGTTGAGTGCCGCGATCCGCTGGTTGGTGGGGATCGCCCGGAAGATGATCTTGTCGGGGTCCCCGAGGATGTCCTTCGCGATCGCCCGGGCCAGATCGATGTCGAAACCCTCCAGCATGCCGTCCGCCCTGCGGTAACCCCACCGGTAGCTGTTCTGGTCGACGCCGACGATCAGCTTGCCGCGCTGCTTGATCTCGGCGACCGCCGCGCCGTCGGCGGAGGAGGGCCGCAGCGAGGACTCCGGGCTGACGCAGTCGGCGGCCTTCTCGGGCAGCACGGCGGCCGAACTCGCGCCCGCCACCGAACCGGAGGGCGGGCCGCCGTGCGACAGCGGCAGCAGGGTGAGCGTGGCGGTGAGCGCACAGGCCGTCGCCATTCCGGCGACGCCGCCCCAGCCGCGGAGCCTGCGGGCGAGCCGGCGCGGCCGGCCCCCCAGCGGTGTCGTGCCTGCGGCAAGGTGCTCCGGTGCCGTCGCGTCCGCGGCCGTGTGCCCCTGCGGTGTCGCGCCCGGGGTCATGTCCCCGTGCGGTGCCGTGTCCGGAGTCCTGTGCGGCATCCCGTCGCTCATTTCTCCCCCTCTCACCGGTACTCCGAAAGCCTGCGGCCGATACCCAGGACCGCACCCAGCGCGCCGAGCACGGCCAGCACCGCCGCGCCGACCGGCAGACCGGTGAGCGCACCCCGCCCGTCCTCCGCCGACTTCGTGAACTCGGCCTGCTCATGCGCCAGAGCCTTCTCCAGCGCGGCATCCACCCGGTCGAAGGACTGCCCCGTGGAGTCCTTGCTGCCGATCACCTTCGCCAGCGCTCCTTCGTAGTCACCGGCCTTGTCGGTGTCACTGGCGGACTTGTGCCGGGTCTTCCACTCGGACACCGCCGAGACGGCGTCCTCGACGGGGGTGCGGCCCTCGCCGTCGTCGGCGAGCCCCTCCGCGCGGCCGAGCGAGGTACGGAGCCTGCTCATGCCCGCCGTGTAGTCCGTCTCGTACTTGTCGCTCTTGCCGTCCGGGGTGAGCACGGCGCCCCGCGCGACAAGCGTCAGGTTCTCATTGGCCCGGGCCTTCAGGCTGTTGATCCGGGCGTCGTTGAGGACCTTCAGGGACTCCTGGCCGTGCGCCCGGGCGTTGTTCAGCTCGGCCCTGGCGACCGTGTGCCCGACGCCGAGCCACAGCAGGACGACCGTGGACGCGGCCGTGGCCGCGAGGAGGCCGTGGTTGAACACCCGGTTCGTACGGTGGTAGTTGCGGCGCTGCGCCCAGAACAGCCCGCCGAGCGCCACCACGCCTATGGCCAGCGACAGGACCGGCCACAGCCGGGCGGCACCGTCGTCGTCCTCGAGACGGGCCGTCTCCGCGTCGTACAGCTTCTGGGCGGCCGGGAGCAGCTCGGTGGTCATCTGCTGGTTGGCGTACCGCAGATAGGCGCCGCCGAGGGGGAGACCCTGGCGGTTGTTGGCACGGGCGCGCTCGACCAGGCCCGTGTAGCGGGGGAGCTGCTCGTTGAGCGTGGCTATCCAGCGGCCCGATTCGCTCGAACTGTCCGTGTTCGCGGCGGCCTTCACCAGGAGCTGTGAAGCGCTCGCGATGTCCTTGCGATAGCGCTCCCGGACCGCGGCGGGCTCCTGCGCACCGGTGAGGAAGCCGCTCGCCGCGGCCGTGTCGGCATCGGCCAGCGAGCGATAGATGCTCGCCGCGTCGGCGCTCAGCGGCTGGCTGTGGCTCACCACGTCGTCCGCGGCGGCCGCCCGGTCGGCGATCTCGAAGGCGGTCACGGCGCCGAACGCCACGACGAGCACGGCCAGTACGGCACCGATGATGCGCAGTCGGCCCGGCTCCGTCGTCGCCGCGGCGCGCAACCGCGCCGTCGTCTCCGCCCAGGCGCTGCGCCGCGCGAGAGTCCCCGGAGGCGACGCCGACTGATCTCCCGACGGCCGCGACCCCGGGCCCGGCAGCGGTCCCGAGTGCCCCGGCTGCGCCGGGACCTGCGGCACCGAAGGCGCGGGCGGGCCTGCCGCGCTCGGCGTGTGTGTCACGTGGACCTCCCCCTCGGTCACTGACGACGTCCCGCCTCCCGGCGGGGCGGGGGACGGCTTCCGGCCAGCAGTATGGCCGCAGGGGCGGACATCCACACCCAGGATTGACTGGATCTTGTGCTATCTCGCCTGTTGCGTCAATGCCGCCCCCTGTTTCCCGCGCCCCCACCATGAATACGCCGCTCGGCCCGGATCGGTTCCCATTCGCTCGGGTCACGTCGGGTTACCTCGAGTTGCCTCGGGTCATGCCGCCAGACCGGCCCCGCTCTACTGCTCGTAGTGCGCCCGCAGCCTCGTGTGCGCGTGTTTCGGGGCGCCGAGGCGGTCCAGGCCGAGCAGTGCCGCGCCCAGGACGGGCGGAGAGGTCACCACGGACGCGGTCGCCTTCGGGGCGCGTGCGGCCAGCAGTTCCGTGATCCCGTTGTCGAGCTGCGGGTGGCGGGCGGCGAGGACGCTGCCGCCGAGCACCACCGGCGCCTCCTCGTCCAGCAGTCCGAGCCGGCCCAGCGCGACCGTCGACAGAGTGACCACCTCGTCCGCGAGCCGGTCGACGATCGCACGGGCCACCCCGTCTCCGTCCGCGCTCGTCGCGAAGAGGACCGGGGTCAGTTCATGCTTGCGGGATCCCGGGATCTGCCCCAGATGCAGCGCCTCGATGAGGGCGTACATCGTCGGCAGCCCGAAGTGCCCCGGCAGCGTGCGCGCCAGCTCCGTCGGTTCGCCGCGCCCGTCCTCCGCGCGCGCCGCGAACCACAGTGCCTCCTCCGCGAGCCCCGCGCCCCCGCCCCAGTCCCCGGAGATCTTCCCGATCGCGGGGAAGCGGGCGGTGCGGCCGTCCGGCAGCATGCCGACACAGTTGATGCCCGCGCCGCACACGACGGCCACGCCCCGGGGCTCGTCGACCCCGGCGCGCAGGATCGCGAAGGTGTCGTTGCGTACCTCCGTGGTGTCGCCCCAGCCGCGGGCTCGCAGCGCCGTCGCCAACTCCTGCTCCTCGACCGGGAGATCGGCGTTGGCGAGACAGGCCGAGACATGGGCGGTGGCTCCCACGCCGGCTTCCGCGAGCGCGTGCCGCACAGGGCCGGCCAGTGCGCCGACGGCTGTCTCGACGCCGACGGCAGGCGGCTGGAAGCCGCCCCCGCGGCCCGTTCCCAGCACCGATCCGTCGGCTCCGACCACCGCCACATCGGTCTTGCTGTTGCCCGCGTCGATCGCGAGAACGTGGGGCCTCGATTCGTGTTCCCGGTCCGCCGGGCCCCATGCGTTCACGCCCACGAAAGGTGCTCCCGGTTGTGTGCGATCAGCTGGTCGGTGAGTGCCTCGGCGTACTCGTACTGGCCGGTCAGTGGGTGGGACAGCAGCGCCTTGAAGACCCGGTCGCGGCCGCCGCGCAGCGCGGCCTCCAGCGCCAGGTCCTCGTACGCCGTGACATTGGCGATCAGCCCCGCGTACAGCGGGTCGACGGCCGGAACGGGGAGCGGCGTGGCCCCCTTGGTGCCGACGGCGGCCTGCACCTCGATGACGGCGTCGTCGGGGAGGAACGGCAGCGTGCCGTTGTTGTAGGTGTTCACCACCTGGAACGGGCTGCCTCCCCCGCCGAGCAGCGACGCGGCCAGATCGACGGCTGCCTCCGAGTAGAAGGCGCCGCCGCGCTTGGCGAGCAGCTCCGGCTTCTCGTCGAGCGCCGGGTCGCCGTACATCTCCAGCAGTCGCTTCTCCATCGCGGCGACCTCGGCCGCCCGTGACGGCTTGGTCCGCAGCTCCCGTACGACCGCGTCGTGCGCGTAGAAGTAGCGCAGGTAGTACGAGGGGACGACGCCGAGCCGGTCGACGATCTCGCGCGGCAGCCTCAGGTCGCCGGCGATGGCGTCACCGTGCTCGGCGAGGAGCCGCGGCAGGACGTTCTCGCCCTCGGGGCCGCCGAGCCGCACACCCGTCTCCCAGGTGAGGTGGTTGAGACCTACATGTTCCAGATGGACATCGCCCGGTGTCACACCCAGCAGCCCCGCGAACTTCCGCTGGAGGCCGATGGCCACATTGCACAGCCCGACGGCCTTGTGACCCGCCTGGAGCAGGGCCCGCGTCACGATGCCCACCGGGTTGGTGAAATCGATGATCCAGGCGTCCGGCGCGGCGCGCCGCACCCGTTCGGCGATGTCGAGGACGACCGGCACCGTGCGCAGCGCCTTGGCGAGACCGCCGGCGCCCGTCGTCTCCTGCCCCACGCAGCCGCACTCCAGCGGCCAGGTCTCGTCCTGCTCCCGGGCGGCCTGCCCGCCGACGCGCAGCTGCAGCAGTACGGCGTCGGCGCCGGCCACGCCCGCGTCGAGGTCGTCGGTGGTCGTGATGGTCCCCGGGTGGCCCTGCTTGGCGAAGATCCGCCGGGCCAGGCCGCCGACCAGCTCCAGCCGGCCCGCCGCCGGGTCGACGAGGACCAGTTCACTGATCGGGAGGGTGTCCCTCAACCGGGCGAAGCCGTCGATCAGTTCAGGTGTGTAGGTGGATCCGCCACCCACCACTGCAATCTTTGTCCGCCGGGGGTTCGGGGGTTGCCCTCTGATGGGATGCAGCGTCTGCCGGGGGTTCGGGGGCTGCCCTCCGATGGGATGCAGCGTCTGCCGGGGGTTCGGGGGCTGCCCCCCGATGGAATGCAGCATGGTGTGTTGTCAGCCCTTCACTCCGGTCAGTGTGACGCCTTCGACGAACGCCTTCTGGGCGAAGAAGAAGACGACGATCACAGGGGCCATGACCAGCACGGTCGCGGCCATCGTCAGATTCCAGTCCGTGTGGTGTGCGCCCTTGAAGGACTCCAGGCCGTAACTCAGCGTCCACGCCGCCGGGTTCTCCGATGCGTAGATCTGCGGCCCGAAGTAGTCGTTCCAGCAGTAGAAGAAGTGGAACAGCGCGGCCGCCGCGATCGCGGGCCTGGCCATCGGCAGGACGACCTTGACCATCGTGCGGAACTCGCCGCAGCCGTCGATCTTCGCTGCCTCGGTGTACTCGCGGGGGATCGTCAGCAGGAACTGGCGCATCAGGAAGATCGTGAACGCGTTGCCGAACGCGAACGGGATGATCAGCGGCCACAGCGTGCCCGCCAGGTCCAGCTGCTTGGCCCAGAAGAGATACATGGGAACGATGATCACCTGCGGCGGCAGCATCATCGCCGCGATCACCAGCATCATCATCAGATTACGTCCGCGGAAGCGGAACTTCGCGAGCGCGTACGCCACCGGGAGACTGCTCGCCACGGCCAGTACCGTACCGAGCCCCGCGTACAGCAGCGTGTTGCGCCACCAGGTCAGGAACCCCGGCGTGTTCCACACCTCGGCGAAGTTGCCCCACTCCCAGGTGTGCGGCCACAGATCGCGGGTCAGCGCCTGGTCGTCGCTCATCACCGAGGTGAGGAACACGAACACGAAGGGCAGCAGGAAGAACAGGGCCGCGGCGACGGCGAGCGAATGGACCGCGATCCACTCCAGGGCCGCCCTGCGCCGCGCCGCCTGCCGTGCCGCCGTGCTGCTCGCCGCCGTGGACGCCGGCACATCGGCCGCACGCGCGGGAGAGAGTGTCGTCCGGGTCATCGTCGATCAGTCCTCCGCCGCCATGAAGCCGCTGCGCCTGCGCATCAGGAACACGGTGAACACCATGGCCAGGACGAACAGGACCAGCGCCACCACACTCGCCGCCCCGGTGTCGAAACGCTGGAAGCCCAGGTTGTAGACGACCTGCGGAACGGTCAGCGTGGACTTGTCGGGATAGCCGGGCTCGAAGTGCTGCCCGGAACCGCCGATCACACCGCTCGCGACCTTCGCGGCGACCAGAGGCTCGGTGTAGTACTGCATTGTGGCGATCACCCCGGTGATCACCGCGAACAGCACGATCGGTGAGATGTTGGGCAGCGTCACGTAGCGGAAGCGCTGAAGGGCGTTCGCGCCGTCCAGCTCGGCCGCCTCGTACTGCTCCTTCGGCACGTCGAGCAGCGACGCCATGAAGATGACCATGAGGTCGCCGACGCACCACAGGGCCAGCAGGGTGAGCGACGGCTTCGACCAGACGGGGCTGTTGAACCATTCGGGCTCACCGAGGCCGAGCTTGCCCAGGATCGTGTTCGTCGGTCCCGTGCCCGGGTTGAGCAGGAAGACGAACGACATCGTCGCTGCCACCGGCGGTGCCAGATAGGGCAGATAGAACAGGGTGCGGAAGAGCCCGGCCGCGGTCTTGATCTTGGTGATCAGCAGCCCGATCCCGAGCCCGAAGACGACGCGCAGCGTCACCATCACCAGCACGAGCCAGAGCGTGTTGCGCAGGGACGGCCAGAAGAAGGGGTTGTCCTGGAAGACGTACGCCCAGTTCTTCAGGCCCACCCAGGTGGGCGCGGTGAACCCGTCGTACTCCATGAAGGAGAAGTAGACGGTCGAGATCAGCGGGTACGCGAAGAAGACGCTGAACCCGACCAGCCAGGGGGAGAGGAAGCCGAGGGTCCGAAGTCTCTGTCGAGCGCGCTTCGCACGCGGGGCACCGCGCGTGCGCTTCGCCCTCAGGCCCGGTGACACAGGAGCGGTGGTCATGTCAGCCGGCCTGCTCGTTGTCCTTGTCGACCTGCGCGTCGTTCTTCTTCAGCAGCGCGTCCAGGTCCTTCTGAGCGCCCTTCTCGTACGCGAGGCCGTTGTCCTGGAGCGTCAGCAGGAAGGCGCCGCCGTTGACGGACGAGGGGGCATGCGAGCTCTTGGGGTGCTGGGCGATGCCGACGAACGTGCGGTACAGCGGTTCGTTGTTCAGCTTCGGCGAGTTCAGCGCCGCGACGGTCGAGGGCACATTGTGGATGGCGTTGGCGAAGGAGACGACCGCGTCGGTGTCGGTGGAGAGGTACTTCACCAGTTCCCAGGCGGCGTTCTTCTTCGGGCTGTTGCTCGCGATGCCGAGGATCGTGCCGGACAGATAGCCCTTGCCGTAGTCGGCGACCTGGTCATCGGGCACCGGGAACGGCGCCGCGCCGATCTCGAACGGAAGCTTGGCGTCCGACGCCATCTTGCCGCGCCACTCGCCGTCCAGCTGCATCGCCACCTGGCCGGTGTGGAAGGGGTGCTTCGGACCCCACTCGTCGCCGAGCCCGGTGCGGAACTTGTTGAGTTTCTCGAACCCGCCGAGCTCGTCCACCAGCTTCTTCTGCCACGTGAACAGGGACTTGACCGCCGGGTCCTGGGCCGTGCCGGACTTGCCGTTCCCGTCGGTGTACCTGACGCCGAACTGGCTGCCGTAGTGCTCGACGGTGGTCTCGTAACCCTGGTAGAGAGGCATGAAGCCGAGCCGCTCGAAGCCGTCGCCCTTGGTCTTGGTGAGCTTCTTCGCGACCGCGTCGAACTCGGACAGCGTCTTCGGCGGGGCCTTGATCCCGGCCTCCTCGAAGGCCTTCTTGTTGTAGTAGAGGCCGTACGCGTCCCCGAGGAGCGGCACCGCGCAACGGGTGCCGTCGTGCTCGGTGTACTTGGCCATCTGCGGCAGGAAGGTCTTCTCCGGGTCGATCTTCGACTTCTCCAGGAACGGCTTCAGGTCGGTGAGCGCCTTGGAGGAGCAGAACCGCCCCACGTTGTCCGTGGTGAAGGACGACACCACATCCGGTGCGTTCGAACCGCCCGTGCGTAGCGCCTGGTTGAGCTTGTCGTCCGTGATGCCCTTGACGACCTTCACCTTGATGTTGGGGTGCTTGTCCTCGAACGCCTCGATGTTCTCCTCGATCGCCTTGACCTCGCTGGGGGCGCTCCAGCCGTGCCAGAAGGTGAGCGTGGTCCGCGCGTTCGGGTCGTCGTTCGCACCGGTTTCGTTCGACCCCGTACAGGCGGTGGCGAGCAGGGCTGTCGAAGCGGTCGCGGCCAGTGCGACAGCCGTTTTCCGACGAATTCCGGGCATGACGGGATCTCCCTGTGACGGTCTGACGGTCGGATGGAGTAACGGGCGGGACAGGCCTGGGGGGCCGAGGGGGTCAGCGTGCGGAGGTGTCGAACACTTCGTCGCGGGTCGCTGCCAGGGCGCTCTCCAGCGCCCCGCGCAGCACGGGGTGTTCCTGTACGTCGCCGATGACCAGGCGGGGCCGGGAGGCGGCCAGTTCGGCGAGCTCCGCCTGGACCCGGTCGCGCAGCGGCTCCCCGCCGGCGAGGACCAGCCGGCCGGAGAGCACCACGAGTTCCGGGTCGAGTACGGCGACCATGGAGGCGAGACCGGTGGCCAGCCCGGTCCCGAAGGTGTCGAGCAGGGTGCGGTACGGTCCTCGGCCCCCGGCCGTCACCGCTGTCGCCGCCTGCCGCAGCAGCTCCGACGCCACGTCGGCGTGCGGGCCGTGCCCGACGCCTTCGATCCCGAGTTCCCGGGCCAGCCGGGGGACCATCTGCGCACCGGCCAGCTCCTGGAAGCCGCCGCTGCCGGCTTTGGAGACCTGCCGCACCAGGGGCGTTCCGGGCACCGGCAGGAATCCGACCTCACCGGCGCCGCCGGTGAAGCCGCGGTGCAGCCGGCCGCCGATGACGAGCGCGGCGCCGAGGCCCTCCTCGTTCCACAGCAGCACGAAGTCCTCGTGACCACGGGCCGCACCGAGCCGCTGCTCGGCCACGGCGACCAGGTTCACGTCGTTCTCGTACTCGACCGGCATGGGCAGTGCGGCCGCCAGCTCGTCGAGCAGCGCGGGCGAGTGCCAGCCGGGGAGGTGGGACGCGTACCGCAGCCGCCCCGTCGACGGGTCGAACGCGCCCGGCGTCCCGATGACCAGCCGGTGCACCTCGTCCCGGGTGATCCCGGCCGCCTTCACGGCCCCGTCGAGAGCCTCGGTCACCTGCCGTACGACGCTGTCGGCGCGCCGCCCCGGTGTCCTGAGGACGAACTCCCCGACGGTGGCCCCGGTGATGTCGGCGACCGCGGCACGGATGCGCTTCGGCGTCACGTCGAGCCCGGCGGCGTACCCGGCGCGTGCGTTGACCGCGTACAGCTGTGCGCTGGGGCCCGGGCGGCCCTCGGTCGTGCCGGTCGCGACCACCAGTCCGGCGGCCTCCAGCCGAGCCAGCAGCTGGGAGGCGGTGGGCTTGGACAGCCCGGTCAGCTTCCCGATGCGGGTCCGTGAGAGCGGCCCGTGCTCCAGCAGCAGATCGAGCGCGGCCCGGTCGTTCATGGCGCGGAGTACGCGCGGCGTCCCCGGGGTAGTACCCGCCACGACGGATGCACCTCACCTTCGAGCAACAGTGCACTGTTAGGAAAGTTTCCTAATTGATGTCGAGAACGTAAGTGCCCCGTCATCGGGTCGTCAATACCTCTCGACGCGCGCCGCGCACGCGGCAACCAAAGCGTTACCGCCCTGGCTGCCTCCGGGGGACGCTCATGCGAAAGGGCGCCCCCGCCGTCACGGCGGAGGCGCCCCTTCTTTTCTACTTCGACAGACCCGGCGGCGGTGTGATCGGGGAGGCCGCCATCGACTGGGGCGACGTCGACGAGGAGTACGCCGACGGGGCCGCCACGCCCGCCGTCGGGTCCTTGACCGGCTGCTCGCCGTCGGCCTGCAGCGGCAGACCGCCCACGATCCGGATGCCCGCCTGGTCGAAGGCGCGCTTGATCCGCCAGCGCAGCTCGCGCTCCACACCGAGGGACTTGCCCGGCATCGTCTTCGCGGAGACCGAGACCGTCATCGAGTCCAGCAGCACCTCGGTCAGGCCCAGCACCTCGATCGGACCCCACAGCCGCTCGTTCCACGGCTCGTCCTTGGTCATCGACGAGGCGGCCTCCTCGATGACCTCGCGCACCCGGTCCATGTCCTCGGTCGGGCGGACCGTCACGTTCACCGAGGCGGTCGCCCAGCCCTGGCTGAGGTTGCCGATGCGCTTGACCTCGCCGTTGCGGACGTACCAGATCTCACCGTTGTCGCCGCGCAGCTTCGTCACGCGCAGGCCGACCTCGATCACCTCGCCGGATGCGACGCCCGCGTCGATGCTGTCCCCGACCCCGTACTGGTCCTCCAGGATCATGAAGACGCCGGAGAGGAAGTCGGTGACCAGGTTCCGGGCGCCGAAGCCGAGCGCCACGCCCGCGACGCCCGCCGAGGCGAGCAGCGGAGCCAGATTGATGTTGAGCGCGCCGAGGATCATCAGCGCCGCCGTGCCCAGGATCACGAACGACGCGACCGAGCGCAGAACCGAGCCGATCGCCTCGGAGCGCTGCCGACGGCGCTCCGCGTTCACCAGCAGACCGGCGAGGGCGGTCCCCTCCACCGCCTGGGCGCTGCGGTTCATCCGTTCGATCAGCCTGGTGAGCGCGCGGCGGATGGCGATCCGCAGCAGCACCGCGATCACCACGATCAGCAGGATCCGGAGGCCGACGCTCAGCCAGGTGGACCAGTTCTGCTCCACCCAGCCTGCGGCGTTGGTGGCCTTCACCGCGGCCTCGTCGAGGGTGACGGGCGGGGCTGACGGATCGGCGGCCAGGGACACGGCGGATACCTCCAGGGCTTACATCGGCGGTCCAACCACACTAACGGGGCACACGCCGTGCCCTTGAAGTTCTGTTCGAGGGAGAGACAAGGCTCACCCGGGGAACTGCCTGGTGTGGTCGAGCGCACACAAAATCCTTCCGGCCCGTTACGAGGACGTAGTGGCGCTTCGACCAGGCATGAGGAGAGACTGAGAGCAGATCGTCCCGGCGCGAGCCACGCGCCGCCGGCGTACAAGGAGGCATCCGTGCCGCATGTCCTGGTCCTCAACGCGTCGTACGAGCCCCTCGGCGTCGTACCGCTCCGCCGCGCGCTCGTCCTCGTCCTCGAGAACAAAGCCATCTGTCTCGAGGAGTCCGGCGCCTTGATGCACAGTGCGACCCGGGTTCTGCCCGCGCCCAGCGTGGTCAGACTCAAACGCTTCGTCCGGGTCCCCTACCGGGGGCCCGTTCCTCTTACCCGCCGCGCGCTGTTCGCCCGCGACGGGGGCCGCTGCATGTACTGCGGTGGCGTCGCAACCAGCGTCGACCACGTCATTCCGCGCAGTCGCGGTGGTCAGCACGTATGGGACAACGTGGTGGCCGCGTGCCGCCGCTGCAACCACGTCAAGGCCGACCGGCACCTGCGGGAGCTGGGCTGGCGGCTGAGGCACCAACCCGCCCCGCCGAGCGGCCTGGCCTGGCGCATCATCGGCACCGGGCATAGGGACCCGCGCTGGCTGCCATACCTGCAGCCGTACGGCGCGGACGACGCGATGGCCCGGATCGACGGCATTTCTGCCTGAGGATCCGGGCCTCTGTTGTGTGCGGGGGCCCTCCGGGGGTGGGGGGCGGTGTGGTGCGGCTCCGGCGGGGGGTGCGGTGGCGGTGTGCCCTCTGCCGTGGGCGCGGCCGGTGTGTCCGTCCTCAAGCTCCCCCTACGCCCTGCGGCGTGGGGGGACCCCCAGACGGGCTTGGTGGGGCTGCTGCCGGTGGGTGGGGTGCGGTGCGGCTCCGGCGGGGGTGACGGTGTGCCCGGCGCGGTCCGGGCGGCCTGTGTTGCCCGGTGCCGTGGCGGCGTCCGGGTGTGTCCGTCCTCAATCTCCCCCTACGCCCTGCGGCGTGGGGGGACCCCCGGACGGGCTCGGGGTGCGCCGGTGGGTGGCGGTGCGGGGCCCCTCCGGGCTCGACTCCTCGGGACCGGCGTGTTGCCCGGTACCGCGGGATCACCCGGTACTTCCGCCGGTCCCTGCGGGGCCGACCCTGCACGGCCCCGCCCCGGGCCGTCTCCCGGCCGCCGGGCCGTGGGAGGTTGGGGCCGCGTTGGCTTGGATCCGGCTCGGATGCCGGCTGCGGGCCGTGGGTGGTGGATCCGCTTTGGTCCGTGTCCTGCCCGGATGCCCGGTGCTGGGTCGGGTGTTTGTGCGGCACGGGGCGTCAGCCCCCGTGAACCCTTTCACGGAGGGGGCTGGGCCCACCTAGTCCGCTACCGCGTACGCCTCCACCGACCACAGCGAGTAGCCGAAGCGCGTCGCACGCGCGTCGCCCTGGACGCGCAGGAAGCGCGTGTCCGGCGCGTCCATGCGGACCGTTTCGCGGGCGCCGCGGCCGTCGCGGACCGTCGCCGCGGTGCGCCAGGTGCGGCCGTCGGCGGAGACCTGGATGCGGTACTTCGTGGCGTGGGCGTCCTGCCAGTGCAGGACGACCTGCCCCACCCGGGTCGGACCGGAGAGCTCGGCCTGCCACCAGGCGCCGTTCTCCGCGGGGGAGGACCAGCGGGTGGCCGGGTCCCCGTCGACCGCCGCGAAGGCCGGGAAGTCGGGTGTCTCGTCGCCCGAGGAGGAGGCCTTGGCGGTGCGGAGCAGATCGGGCCCGCCGGTCTTCGGGTAGGCCCGCACCGTCAGCGTGCGCTCCTCCTCGCCGAAGGTGAACGGCACCTGGTACTCGCCGGCCGGCGTCGTCGCGGGGACCGTGACCTCGACGGGCACCGCCGTACGGGCGCCGCGCGGCACGCGTGTCTGCGGCGGCACCGTCACCCGGATGCCCTTCGGCGTCCTCGCGGCGAGCGCACCGCGCACCTCGTCGGGGCGCTGCGCCGAGACGAACGCGTCGAAGCGCTGCGGCCCGCCGCCGATCTCGGTGTCCAGCTCGCCCCGGGCGAGATCCAGCCGCGCCTGCGGCTCGTCGGCGAACCACGGCACGAGCGCGTGCACGCCCGACGCGCCGGTGATCCGCACGGCGTCCGCCCGCAGCCCCTCCGTCGGGCTCTGGGTCCAGCCGGACGAAGTGAGTGCGCCGAGCCGGCGCCACCCCTCGCCCGGCACATGTGCCTCCAGCGCGCCGGTGGCGCCGTCCTGGCCCGGCTCGGTCATCGCCGTCACCGCCGCGACGGAGCGGGCGCGGCCCAGCCGTACCGTGTACGCGTCGGCGGTACGGGTCACGGACCCGGCCGCGCGGTCCGCGCCCGTCCACGCCGCGGACTCCTTCGCCGCCCGGCTCAGGAACGGGCCGAGGACCCCCTTGCCGACGGTCACCTGCTGCCGGCCGATCGCCGTACGCACCGGATTCAGCGCGAGGGAGGCCCGCCACGCCGCCGCGCCGTCGCCGCGGGCCTGCGCCTGCAGCATGTCGACGGCGAGCTCGCCGGCGCGGCCGTACCGCGCCAGCTGGTCCACCCACGGCCGCACTTCGGCGTCCAGCGCGGCCAGGCTCGCGTGCCCGGACCCCGCTCCCTGATCCCGGACCGGACCCAGCCGCTGCGGTGCCTCCCGCATCACGGTGAACGCGTTCCGCAGCCGCCGCGCGGCCTCGTCCCTGGCGGCCGCGTCGGTGGTCGTACGGGACCGCCAGAACTCGGCCAGCAGCGGCTGCAGATACGCGGATTCGCTGGGGTTGAGGAGGGACGACGCATGGTTCCCGGCGAGTACGCCGAGCGCCTCCCGGGTCTTCGGGTCGCCGCCGGCGAGGTCGTCCATCGCCGCCCGCCAGGACTCCTGCGGCTGGTAACCCTTCGGGTTCCACGCGTAGTCGGCGGCGGTGAACAGCGGGATGCGGGACGCGGTCGCCTGCTCGCTCGCGTTGGCGAGCAGCGCGGCGGACCCGGTCGCGACGGCCGGTTCCCGGCCGGTGTACGGGCCGAGGAAGATACGGTCCTGCGCGTAGTCGTTGACCGGGTAGTTGTCCATGGTGACCAGCGGGTGCCGGAACACCTCGCGCGCCCCGGCCAGTTCCCGCCCGGTGATGGTGCGCGGGACGACGCCGACTCCGGTCCACGCGACCTGGACGCGGCTGTCCAGCTGCGAGGCGAGCGCCGTGCGGTACTCGGTGGCGCCGTCCTGGTAGAACTCCGTCGGCATGATCGTGAGCGGGGCGGCCGCGGGATGGCGGTCGGCGAGATGGCGGGCCACCTCACCGGCCAGCCGTGCCTGGGCCTTCGCCGCCGCCTCGGGCCCCGAGCCGAACGTGTCGGCGTCCCGGCCGCAGTGCCACTCGCTGTAGCTGACGTCCTGGAACTGCAGCTGGAAGGCGCGTACACCGAGCGCCCACATCGCGTCGATCTTGCGCTTGAGCGCCTTGACGTCGTCGTCCGATGCCAGACACATGGACTGGGCGGGGGCGACGGCCCAGGCGAGCGTCACATGGTTGGCGCGGGCCCGCTCGGCCAGCTCGCGGAACTCGGCACGCTGGTCCGCGGGATACGGCTCGCGCCAGCGGGTCTGCCGGAACAGGTCGTCGCCCGGCGCGTACAGGTACCGGTTCTGCTTGGTGCGTCCCATGAAGTCGAGCTGTGCGAGGCGCTGTTCACGGCTCCACGGCCGGCCGTAGAAACCTTCCGTCATCCCGCGCACGGCCGTACCGGGCCAGTCGCGTACGACGACCCCGGCGACCGAACCGTCCCTGACCAACTGCCGGAGTGTCTGCGCCCCGTGGAACAGCCCGTCGCCTCCGACGCCGTCCAGGGCGACGGTGTCCCGGCCGGCGACGCGGCCCGCCGCGATGCGGTAGCCGCCGGCGGGCAGATCGGTGCGCTCGGGTACGCGCAGGGCGCGCAGCGCGTCCAGTGCGCCACTGCCGCCGAGACGGACCACGGGCCCCTGGCCGGGCAGCGCCGTGTGGATGGTGCGCACACCGGCGGCACGCAGGGTGTCCCGGACCGTCTCCACCGCGTACGGATCGGCGTCGGGGGCCACCAGGAGGGTCGCCTCCTCGCCGAGCGGTACGGCACGGCCGCCGGCCTTGAGCGTCTGCGGGCGCGGCCAGACGGCGGGCAGCCCCGTGCCGTCCGCGCGGTCGGGCACGGTGGCGGTGGCCGAACCGGGCACGTCGGGTGCGGCGACGGCTCCGGGAGCGGTGCTGAACAGGCCGCCGATCACGGCGACGGCGACGGCGGTCGCCGTCTGCTTTCTGCGCCCGAACCGCACGTCCGGCTCCCCTCCAGGCTCCCGTGTCCAACGAAGCGGATTCGAGCCCACCACCGGTGTGGTGAACGTGTCAATGCGGGTGCCGCTTGTGTCGTATTTGCCCATCGGCGCGCAGGACCGTGCAACGGGCCGCTCAACTCCCGTGCGTGGAGCAGAATGTGACACGGAACACGTTGACGAGAGGCGTACGTCTGCGGCCGTGCCCACTGGGTAGGGCTGCAATGTCCTGTTGCCCACCTTTGGGAGGCCCCCCGTGGCCGCATCCGCACAGCTGCTGTTCTCCGCCCTGTCCAAACAGGTGCCCGGTCCCCTCACGAGTGAGCCGCCGCTCGCCGACGCCGCACCTCTGACCAGCGAGCCGCCGCTCGCCGTGGCCGCCCCCCTCACCAGCGAACCGACCGCCCCCGGCACCGCCGGCGGCACGGAGTCCCCAGGAGTCTGAATGGGCCTGGCCCGGCTGGCTGCGTTGCACGGTGTCGCCACCTCGTACTCGCCCTCGGCGGGCGTCACCGTCCCCGTCCCCGACTCCACGGTCGTCGCGGTGCTCGCCGCGCTCGGCGTGGACGCCGCCACCCCGGACGCGGTCCTGGCCGCCCTCTCCGCGGCGGACGCCGCAGCCGCGGAGCGCCTGCTCCCGCCGACCGTCGTGGCCTGGCTCCCGGCCGCCGAGCCGCCCGTGGCCCTCCCGGAGCGCACCCGCGTGCGGGTGCGGCTGGAGGAGGGCGGCACGCTGGAGTGGCGTGAGCGTGCGGTCACCGCCGCAGCCGAGGCCGTTCGGGAGACCGCGCGGCACGAGTGGGCCCAACTGCCGCCCGGGGTGCACCGGTTGGACGTGCGCACGCCCGGCGGGCGGAAGGCGCGCGCCACGCTGGTCGTCGCGCCGGAGGCGGTGCCGCAGCCCGAGGGCCGGGTGCACGGATTCCTGGTGCAGCTCTACTCGCTGCTGTCCGGCCGCTCCTGGGGCATGGGAGACCTCGGGGACCTCGGGGAGCTGGCCGCGTGGGCGGGCCGGGATCTCCGGGCCGGGTTCGTCCAGGTCAACCCGTTGCACGCGGCGGTGCCCGGAGCGCCGACCGATCCCTCCCCGTACCGCCCGTCGTCGCGCCGCTTCCCCGATCCGGTGCATCTGCGGATCGAGGACATCCCCGAGTACGCGTACGTCACCGGCCAGGACCGGAGCCGACTGGACGTGCTCGTGGAGAAGGCGGCCGGACTGCGCGTTTCCGTCCTGGAGAAGGGTGCGCTGATCGACCGCGACGCCGTCTGGGAGCTCAAGCTCCAGGCCCTGGAGCTGGTGCAGCGGGTCCCGCTCGGACCCGGCCGCAGGGCCGAGTACTGCGCGTTCCTCGCCGCGCAGGGCCAGGCGCTGGACGATCACGCCACCTGGTGCGCCCTCGCCGAGGTCCACGGCTCGGACTGGCACTCCTGGCCCGCCGGACTCCGCGATCCGCGCTCCGCGGAGACCTCCGGGGCCCGCGGCGAGCTGATGGACCGGGTCGACTTCCACTGCCGGCTCGCCTGGCTGACCGACGAGCAACTGGCCGCGGCGTCCGCGGCCGCGCGCGACGCCGGAATGGCCGTCGGCATCGTCCATGACCTCGCCGTCGGGGTGCACCCGGGCGGCGCGGACGCCTGGGCGCAGCAGGACGCGTTCGCCGCCGGGATGTCGGTGGGCGCACCGCCGGACGCGTTCAACGCGCGCGGCCAGGACTGGGGGCTGCCGCCGTGGCGCCCGGACGTCCTCGCCGCCTCCGGCTACGCCCCGTACCGCGGGCTGCTGCGCGGCCTGCTGCGGCACGCGGGCGCGCTGCGCCTCGACCACGTCATGGGCCTGTTCCGGCTCTGGTGGGTGCCGAGCGGCGCCGAGGCCACCGAGGGCACGTACGTCCGGTACGACGCCGAGGCGATGCTCGCCGTCCTCGTGCTGGAGGCGCACCGCGCGGGCGCCGTCGTCATAGGGGAGGATCTCGGCACGGTCGAGCCGGGCGTGCGCGAGGCCCTCTCGCGTCGCGGGGTGCTGGGCACGTCCGTGCTCTGGTTCGAGCGCGACTGGGACGGTACGGGCCGCCCGCTGGCCCCCGGCAGCTGGCGCGAGAGCTGTGTGGCCACGGCGACCACCCACGACCTGCCGTCCACCGCGGCCCGCCTCACCGGCGAGCACGTGGCGCTGCGCCACCGGCTGGGCCTGCTCACCCGGCCGCTGGAGCAGGAGCGTACGGAGGACTCCACGGAGGTCGCCGAGTGGCTCGCGTATCTGACCCGGCTCGGACTGCTGCCCGAGGGCACCCGTGACGAGGAGGGCGAGATCCGCGCCGTCTACCGCTTCCTGCTGCGCACCCCCGCCCGGATGGTGGGCGTCTGGCTGCCGGACGCCGTGGGGGACCGGCGCCCGCAGAACCTGCCGGGCACCTGGGACCAGTACCCGAACTGGCGGCTGCCCGTCGGGGACGCGGAGGGCCGCCCGCTGACGCTGGAGGAGCTGGCCGCGTCGCCCCGGTTGCACGCCCTGATGGAGGTCTTCCGTCCGGCGTCCGCAGCTCGTACGGGCACCCCGGGCGCGCGCCCCTCCTAGCCGTTCGCTACGTTTGCACCGTGGACAAGAAGAACGCCCTGCGCGCCGGTACCGTCGCGGCCGGTACGACGCTGATGATGCTGCTCATGTCGTCCCCCGCGCTCGCGCTGATGCCCGACGACGGCGACGACCCGGGTCCCGGCCTGAGTGTGGCCGAGACGCTCGGCCTGTACGTCGGGCTGCCGATCGTCCTGTTCCTGGTGATCGTGGGCCTGGTGATGGTCCTCGACAAGTCCGACAGGCCCAAGAAGCAGGCCTGAGCGCGCACTCCTTCCCGAGTACGCACTCTTCACACTCTCCGTGAGGGCGCCGCACGGTCCAGGTACCGTGCGGCGCCCTCACGCGTTCTCCGGCGGGGAGCGGCTCAGGCCCCCATCGAGCTCAGCAGCTTCCGCAGCAGCGCGGAGAGCTGCTCCGCCTCGTCCTCGTCGAGCGCCGATCCCAGGGCGTCCCGCTGCGCCGCGAGCCCTGCCTCCACGGCCCCGTCCACCAGCTCGCGGCCCCGCTCGCTGAGCGTCACCCGCAGTCCGCGCCGGTCGTGCGGATCGGGGCTGCGGCTGAGCAGCCCGGCCTTCTCCAGCCGGTCCAGCCGACCGGTCATCCCGCCCGTCGTCAGCATCAGGGTCTGGGACAGCTGGCGGGGCGAGAGCGTGTAGGGCTCCCCGGAACGCCGCAGCGTCCCCAGGACGTCGAACTCCCCGCGCGAGAGGCCGTACGGCTTGTACGCCTTGTCATGGAGCAGGGCCATCGCGTTCGCCAGGCGGTAGATCCGCCCGAAGACCGCCATCGGGACGGTTTCGAGCTCGGGTCGTACGGCGGCCCATTGCGCGATGATCGCGTCCACGGGATCCGAGGTGGGGGCGGGAGTGGAGGTCATGGGAACAGTTTCGGCCAGGACACGGTTGCTGACAAGCAAGTGACTTGCGTCTAAGTAGCTTAGAGCTAAGCTACTTATCGGCAAGCCACCTCGCGTCTGTTGCTTGTTGTTCGTTGTTCACGTCCGCCGCCCATGAAGGGGCTGCCATGTCCGCCCGCAACGCCGCCGTCGCCGTCACGGCCGTCACCGCCCTCGCCCCGGTCTCCTGGGGCACCACCTACGTCGTCGCCACCGAGTTGCTGCCGCCCGACCGCCCCCTGTTCACCGGACTGATGCGCGCCCTGCCCGCCGGTCTCGCCCTGCTCGCGCTCACCCGCACGCTGCCGCGCGGCGTCTGGTGGGGGAAGGCGGCGGTCCTCGGCGCGCTCAACATCGGGGCGTTCTTCCCGCTGCTCTTCCTCGCCGCGTACCGGCTGCCCGGCGGGGTCGCCGCCGTCGTCGGCTCGGTCGGGCCGCTGTTCGTCATCGGCCTCGCGACCCTGCTGCTGGGCGACCGGCCGACCGCACGCGGGCTGCTCGCCGCCATCGCCGCGGCCTTCGGTGTCAGTCTGGTCGTCCTCAAGGCGGGCGCCGCGCTCGATCCGGTCGGTGTGCTCGCCGGGCTCGCGTCCGCCGCGTCGATGTCCGCCGGGATCGTGCTCACCAAGCGCTGGAGCCGGCCCGAGGGGGTCGGCCCGCTCGTCATGGCCGGCTGGCAGCTCACCGCCGGCGGACTGCTGATCGCGCCGGTCGCCTTCCTCGTCGAGGGCGCCCCGCCCGCGCTCGACGGCCGCGGTGTCGCCGGCTACCTCTATCTCGCGCTCGCCAACACCGCCGTCAGCTACTGGCTCTGGTTCCGCGGCATCGAGCGGCTCACCGCCACCTCCGTCACACTGCTCGGCCCGCTCTCGCCGATCACCGCGGCCGTCATCGGCTGGGCGGCGCTCGGCCAGGACCTGACACCGGCGCAGCTGTTCGGCATGGTGATCGCGTTCACCGCCACGATCGTCGGCCAGATCGCTCCCCGCTCCCGCGCACCATTCAGTTTCCCTGAAAGGAATGCTCGAAAAGATTCGATGGACCTGGGTGTTCGGGCGGTGCGACGGTAGGTCCCGCAACCCAGATCCCCATCCGGGGAGAGAGGCGAGGGATACACCGTGGCAGTCCTGGACCGCGTCCGCAGCAGTGAGGCGACGACCACCGCGAGGAGGGTGAAGCAGGCCTCCGGCCTCGGCATCCTCCTCGCGGTCGTCGCGACGGTGGTCTGGTCGGGCAGCTTCGTCACCTCCCGAGCCCTGCACGACTCCGTCCCGCCCGTCCAGCACGCCTTCTGGCGCTGGATCATCGCGATCGCCGCCGTCGCCCCGTTCGCGGCCCGCGAGACCTGGCGGCAGCGGCATCTGATCCGCCGTCATCTGGGCTTCGTGTCCCTCGCCTCGCTGCTCGGCGTCACCGTCTACAACACCCTCGTCAACCAGGCGGGAGTCTCCACCACCGCCGGCAACATGGGCATGATCATGGCTGCCTCACCGGTCCTGATGGCCGTGCACGAACGCCTCGGCGGCGTCCGCCTCGGCGCCCGGCGCGTGGCCGGAACGGTGATCGCCTGCGCCGGAGTACTGCTGCTCGTCGGCAAGGGCTCCCTGGACTTCGCCGCGGGCGACCTGTGGGTCATGGCCGGCGCGGTCTGCTTCGGCTCGTACAGTGCCCTGCTCAGGCGCCGCCCCGCCGGACTCGGCGGACGCACCTTCCTCCTCAGCACGTTCGTGCTCGGTGCGCTGATGCTGCTGCCCGTCTACGCGATCAGCCTCGCCGTGCAGGGCGGCTTCGAACCCACGGCGGGAACCGTCGGTCCGCTCGTGTACGTCGGCGTCTTCTCCTCCGCCGTCGCCTTCTTCGCCTGGAACAAGGCGATCGCCCTGATCGGCGCGGCCCGCGCGGGCGTCGTCTACTACCTCCAGCCGGTGTGCGTGGCTCTGCTCTCCTTCGTCATCCTCGACGAGCCGTTCGGGCGGGTGCAGGGACTGTGCCTGGCGCTGATCCTGGGCGGGGTGGCGCTGGGCGCTGCGCGGGGGCGGTGAGCGCGGCGCGGTGTGTGAGCGCGGCGCGGGTCGGTGACCGGCCGGTCCCGGCCCCGGGCACCGCTGCCCGCCGGGCGGACGGGTGAGGACCCGTCCGCCCGGCGGGCAGCAGGGGCGGCTGATGCGGGTGGGTTGGCGCGGTCACAGACCACCGGTGAACAGGAGCCGGTTGGGCGAGTCCCTGGAGATCTTCTTGACCATGTCCTTGGTGGACTGCTTGATGATCCAGTCGGAGACGGTCCTGGCGTCCGCTGTCGGGTGGGCCGCCTTGTACAGCGCCGCGACTCCCGCCACGTGCGGGGCGGCCATCGAGGTGCCGTTCATGCTGGTGCTGCCACCGCCCAGCAGCGCGGATTCGACCTCGCTGCCGGGGGCGTAGAGCGCCAGGCACTTGCCGTAGTTGCTGTAGTCGGTCTCCTGGTCCGCACGGTCGGTCGCGCCGACCGCGATGACGTTCTTCGCGCCCGCGGGCGAGACGCCGCAGGCGTCCTCGGCGGAGTTGCCGGCCGCGATGACCGGCAGGACCCCGCTGGCGAACACCGCGTCAGCGGCCGCGTTCGCGGAGACGGAGCTGGTGCCGCCGAGCGAGGCGTTCAGGACGGCGGGCTGCCGGGCATTCCTGGCGACCCAGTCGAGTCCTGCGATGATCCCGGACCAGGCCCCGTTCCCCTCGCAGTTGAGCACCCGGACGCTGACCAGCGTGGCCTCGGGCGCGACCCCGTACGTCGCCCCGCCGGCCGTGCCCGCCACATGGGTGCCGTGGCCCTCGCAGTCCCGCCCTTTGCGGCCGTCGCCGATCGCGTCGAACCCGAACACGGCGCGCCCGCCGAACTCGCTGTGCGCGTAGTCGATCCCGGTGTCGACGACGTAGATCGTGGCGCCCTTGCCGGTGCTCTTGGCCGCGAACTGGCCGTCCAGCGGCAGACCCCGCTGGTCCGACCGGTCCAGCCCCCAGCTCGCGGCCCTGACCACGCCCTGGGACCCGTGCGCGTCCTGGGTGCGGTTCCTGTCCGTTGTGCTGTGCGCGTAGACCCTCGCGTCCTCCTCCACGGCCGCGACCCCCGGCAGGAGCCGTACCGCCTCCAACTGGCTCGGATTCAGCATCGCGGAGAACCCGCGCATGGCCCGGTCGTACGTGTACCGGGGCTTCACCCCGCTCTGCCGGGCGATGTCGGCAGGGTCGGCACCGGCCTTCAGCGAGACGATGTAGCTGCCCTTCACCGCCTCGGCCGAACGGTGCAGTGGTGCGGGGACCGGGCCGTCCGTGTGGTCCTCGGCCGCGGCGGTCCCGGGCACGGCGGCGGACAGGGCGAGCAGGGCCGCGACCGCGCAGCGCGCGAACAGTCGCATGGATACTCCCATCGGATTGGTGATGATCCTGTCACCGTCTTTTCGGCCTGGCCGCGGCGCTGCTTGAGCCTTTGTCAGCCGATCGCCGCAGCGCGCCGCCCGCGCCACCGGCAGATCTCGCCCCGGCTCGGGCATTCACCCGTGCCGTCCCCGTCACCCGGCCGCCCTCCCGCGTACGGCCTCGGCGCCGGGCGCCGGGCGGTGGTGAGGTTGCACCGTCCGAGCGCGATGAGCGGCGCGGCGGAGGCGACGTCGATCCCGAACGAGGGGAGTGCGGCGCCCGCCGTGGCGAGGGCATCGCGGCTCGTCGCGTACGAACGGCGCCTCAGCGATGTCGTCGCCCTGACGGCGTCGGTTTCGCGATCAACTACAACTTTGCCTTTTCTTGGTGTGGTTGGACCGAATGTTAGGACAATCTCGCGTGCTAAGGCGGTGAGTGCCGCTCGGCCTTGACGTACAAGTCCCGTACCAGGCCGCCCGGTTCACCGACTCCCCACACAGTCTGAAAGGCACCAGAATGGCGATCAATCGCGCCCTGCACCACGGCGCCCGGCTGCTGACCGCGACGCTGGCAGCAGCCGGAATCGTGGCGGCGACCACCTCCGTCGCGGCTGCCGATGAGCAGCCGACGCGGCAACTGCTGACGGCGGACTGCGAATCGGGCCTGGGCAAGTGCACCTTCAACACCCCCACGCTCGGCGAGGCGTACCTCGGTCAGTTCCGTCAGGTCTCCGACTCGCTCTACAACTGCAGCACCTCCGACGCCACCCAGTCGATGACCTGGAGCGACACCGTGGGCTCGACGGACTCGCTCGGCGTCTCGGTCACCGCGGGCGGCAATATCGCGGGCATAGTGGACCTGAGCGTGACGGCCAGCTACAGCCACAGCTGGTCCAGCACCCACTCGGAGAGCAGTTCTCTGAACATGACGGTGAAGCCGGGCGAGGTGGGCTGGATCTCCCGGGCCCAGGTGATGCAGCAGGTCTCCGGCACCTGGCAGACCCACTACGACAGCCCCAAGTGGGACCACTACTACTGGTTCTTCGACGACACCATCACCGGCCCGGCCAAGAACGGCACCGACGGCAAGAGCAACGCCGTGGTCGTCAAGAGCCGCAAGATGACCGCCGCGGAGAAGAAGTCCTGCTCCGCCGAAGCTCATGAGGGCCGGGCGTTCGTCCAGCAGCGCTGATCCACCGCTCGCCACACAGGCGAAGACCTTCTGCCCCGTCCCGGTGACGGGGCAGAAGGTGCAGGTCTCGTCGGGGCACTTCGCCGACGCAAAGGCGTCGGACGCGCAGGTCGGCCCGATCGGCGTGGCGGCCGTCATCGCCCCCCGCGTTCACCCGCGCGCCAGCACCTCCCGCAGTGCCTCCGCGAACTCCTTCGGCCGGCCGAGGAAGCCGCCGTGATCGCCGGGGAACTCGACCGGCGCCGTGCCGAGGCGCTCGGCGAGCGCAGTGGACGTGCGGTACGTGAGCAGGCCGCCGGAGTCGACGCCGATGCCGACGACGACATGGGCCGGGGCGGCTGCGAGGGCGGAGATGTCGGGCATGTAGTGGGCGGTGCCACGGAGTTCGTGGTCGAAGAAGCGGGCGCTGTTGGCGAGATCCTGCTCCGAGGGCTCACCGGGCGGCGGGGTGGGGGCGTCGCCGTCGCCGCCACCTGCATCGAATCCAGCGTTGGCCATGAACTTCATCCACGCCGCCCCCACCCCGTCCCGATGGTAGGTCTCGACGATGTCCTCGGTCGCGGCGCGCTGCGCCGCGACGTCGGGAAGCAGTTCCAGCAAGGGAGGCTCGTGGGCGATGAGCGTCCGCACCCGCGCGGGGTGCCGCGCGACCAGCGCGAGGCCCGTCACCGCGCCGCCGCTGCTGCCGAAGACGTCGGCGGACTCGGCGCCGAGGGCGTCGAGGAGCGCGGCGACGTCGTCCGCCCGCAGTTCGGGGGTGGAGTCCTGCCCGGGATCGTCGAGGACGCTGCGCGCGATCCCACGCGGGTCGTGGGTGACGACGGTGTGATCGCCGGCGAGCGCGTCGGCCAGCGGCACGAAGTGCGCGGCGTCCATCGGCGCCCCCATGACGAGCAGCAGCGGCCCCGTGCCGCGGACCTCGTAGTACAGGCGTCCGCCGGGGACGTCGAGGGTGTGGGTGGTGGTCATGGCCGGTTGTCCTTCCAGGCATGGTCGTCCGCGGTCGCTGTGACAGAGGTGGAGACTCCGGCCGATCGGGAAACTCATCGCCCCTGGAGGACACGATGGGCACCCGTCCGGCGGCCGGTAGGTTGCGGTCATGGCCGAGTGGGACAAGTGGGACGTCAAGAAGCTCCAGATCCTCCGGACGCTGCGGGACCGTGGCACCGTCACCGCGACCGCGGAGGCGCTGCTGATGACGCCGTCGGCCGTGTCGCAGCAGTTGACCAATCTCGCGAAGCAGCTCGGCGTCACGCTGCTGGAGGCACACGGACGCCGTGTCCGGCTCACGGACGCCGCCCACCTCGTACTGCGTCATGCCGAGGCGGTGTTCGCGCAGTTGGAGCGGGCCGACGCGGAGCTGGCCGGGTATCTGCAGGGGGAGGCCGGGGAGGTGCGGGTCGGGGCGTTCTCGACCGCCGTGCCCGCGCTCGTCGTGCCCGCCGTGCAGCGGCTGCGGACCGGGTACCCCGCGCTGGAGGTACGGGTCCGGGAGGCGGAGGCGGCCGAGGCGTACGAGCTGCTGTCCGCCGGGGACGTGGACCTCGCGCTGTCGCTGGCTGCGCACGCGCCGACGGCCCGGGATCCGAAGTTCACCCGCGTACCGCTGCTCGCCGATCCGCTGGACGTGGCGCTGCCGGCCGGGCATCCGAGGGCTGCCGAGCCGGGGCTGCGGCTGGCCGATCTGTCGGAGGAGCCGTGGATCTTCGGAGGCAGCGGACCCTGGTCCGAGATCACGCTGGCCGCGTGCGAGGCGGCCGGGTTCGTTCCGGAGCAGGCGCATTCCGCGTCCGGGTGGACCGCGATTCTCGCCATGGTGGAGGCGGGCATGGGGGTCGCGCTCGTACCGCGCATGGCGGCCGCGGAGCGGCGCAGCGGGGTCGTCATGCGGGTGCTCAGCGCCGACCAGCCGCGCAGGCATGTCGTGGCCGCGGTGCGGCGGGGCGCGGAGGAGGGGGCGGGGGTGGCTCATGTGCTGGAGGCGCTGCGAGGGGCCGCCGGGGCCCGCTCCGAGACCGTTCAGATCTCCTGAAGTGAATGTGCGGAAACATTCGATGGACTCCGTCGACGCCACGCACGGTTGACGGGCTGAAACCCCGCTGACACCCGGCCGACGGCGGCGGCCGGGCGTCAGACCTGCCCGAGAAGGGGTACGGCGCCGGGAGCGCGGGGCGCCGACGGCAAGCCGACCGACACCGAAGATTCCTTGTCTCTACGCGGCCCGTTGCGCGGGCACGCGGCTCTGGCGCGTCGCGGTCTCATCGGGAAGGAGGTTCCACCACCAGGAGACGGCGGGGATGTCCAGCGGCTCGCGGCTGTCGTCGGTGGGGGTCGCGCGGAACACCGAGGGGATGTTCGCGGGGTCCTCCGGTGTGGTGTAGCGAACGGAGCTGACGCCCCAGTCCTGGGCGCCGCGGATGAAGGAGGCGAGGCTGGCGAGGTACTGCCGCAGCTGCGGGCTCCCCTCCTCCGACAGATACGCGCTCACCCGCATGAAGAGGCACATCACCCGGTCCCGCTGGGCGATCGCCGTCGTCAGGGCGAGCTCCGGTGTGAGGCCCTCCTGCTCCAGCACCCGCAGGACGTTGAGGTAGTAGCCCGTCCCGCTCCGCTCCTTGTGGTGCGAAAAGATGTCGTTGTCCCAGGTGATCACGAAGGACGCCATCTCGGCGGCGGCGCGCACCGCCGTACGGTCCCGCTCGTGCGGCTGGAGTTCGTAGCCGTAGCCCATCTCCAGCATCGGCAGCACCACCGAGGTCGCACCGTCGTACAGGCGCATCAGGGTGTAGTCGTTGAGATCGGGGACGGTGCCCGTGCGGCGGTGGGAGGCTTCCCAGACCACTGAGAAGAAGTACTCGCGCAGGGCGTCGACCCAGCGGGCGGTCTGCCCGGCCGTGCCGTAACGGGTGACTCTCAGGCGCAGGTCGCGCAGTCCCGCGGCCAGCGGGTCGTCGAGCATCATCGGGGCCTCGGGATTCTGCGCGACGCGTAGCAGACCGTGCAGCATGCCCGCCAAGTCGCCTGGCCGGTGGCCGAGTTCTCCCTCCTCGCAGTGCCCGTCGTCCACGCCGAACAGCCACAGCACGAAGTCCGCGAGGAGGGAGACGACCTCCTGGCGGCCATCCGGGAGGATCCGGGCGGCGAACGTGCCGATGTCCTGTGTCACGAGCTTGCCGCGTAGTTCCTCGGAACCGATACGAAACGTTTCGGCCCAGGCTGCGGTCTGGACGTCTATCTCCGCATGGCGTGGATGTATCGCCGGTGGGATGGGAGAGAAGATCGGCGGAACTATGAGCTCGGGCCCCACATCGGCCTCCCTCTCGTCAGGGTGCGACGTGTCACGGCCGTAACACGCGTAACTCGCACCTCACAGTGATCAACTATGGCGCATAGTAGCCACCCGAATCAGCCGTTCCAATAGGACGATCTCCCTGCAATACAGCAGCAATACGGCCATCGTGGAGATGTTCAGTTCCGCGAGCGAAAGAACCGCCTCCACCAAGGCCTGCGCCCCTGGACACCGATGGCACGCCCACCGGGGCTAGGCCGTGTTTGAGAACTAGCGCCGTCCGCCCGTAGGGCGGGGCTCGCGGCGTCTGGTGCGTGCAATCGCAAGGCGGTGGGGGCACCTCCCAGCGGTAGCTGGGGGAGATCATCCTCGTACTGGACGTACTTGGATGACTCCGACAACGCAGCGTGGGGGCACCTCCCGTGCCCGAAGGGCTACGGGGGAGTGCGTGCCAGGCGTCGCGTGCCAGGCGGGAGTTCTAAAACACGGCCTAGAGGAGCGCGAACTGGCCCTCGGGCCCCTCCTCCTGATGGTCCAGTACGGATGCGGGGCGCCGGGCCGCGCCGTCCACCGGCAGCACCCCCGCGGCACGCAGTTCCTCGTCCGGCAACGGCTCCTGCGCCGCCCACTCGTGCGCCGCCCAGTCCTTGCGTTCCGCGGCCAGTTCGCCCAGCAGCGCGAGCACCGTGATCAGCTCCAGCAGCTCCGAGGTCCACTCCTGCGGCCACCCGGCGGGCCGGATCGCCTCCAGCGTGCCGGGCTCCGGCTCGGCCGTCCGCCGCTCGAACCAGTGCTCCAGCACCCGCACACCGCCCACCTGGAATTCCCAGGCCTCCGCCGGCACCGGCGCGATCCGCCCCTCGTCGAGGAGCAGAGCCTCCCCCTCGCGGTCGTACGACAGAGTCCCCGGCCGCGCCGGAACCGCGGCCCGCACATAGGGTCGCCGCCCGCCGGGCAGTCTGGGCCGCTCGCCGCCGCGGGCGCCGCGCAGCTGAATCCCGACGGTCCGCCGCCCCAGCTCCACTCCGCGTGCCCACACGAGCGGATCGGCGGTCAGGGGCACCTCGCAGCCCCGCGGCGTCGCCCGTCCGGCGGCCGCGGCCCAGGCCAGCACGTCCTCGGCGGTCACCGGGTGCCCGTACCACGCCTGGAGCAGCGGCAGCAGTCCCGGCGCCAGATTCGGTTCACGCCCGCCGGGTCTGCGGTACAGCGGGCGTATGCGACCCGGGCGGCCGGCGGGGGAGCGCCCCTCCGGCAGGACGGCCGACACCAGCAGCGCGGGACCTTCCGCCGCCGGCACGTACCCCTGCTCCACGGCGAACAGCTGATGCCCGTCGGCGACGCGCCACAGCTCGGGCCGTGCGACATCGATCAGCCGGTGGTCGGGGATCAGCCACTGCTCGTCGAAGGGTCCGTGCGCGATCCGCACCGGTTCCGGGCAGGGCCCGTCCTCCCGCGCGAACCGCGAAGTGCCGGTGGTCCGCCCCGGCAGGGCGGCGACCGAACTGCCCAGGCTCCGCGCCCGTGTCTCACGGAACAGGGCCGCCTGCTCCGCGCCCCCGGCCGCGACCACCGCATCCCACCGGGCCCGCAGGGTCCGCACGCCGGGCGCGACCACCCAGCTCCGCCCCAGCCGCATCGGCCCGGTGGACCAGGGCATCAGGTCGTCCAGCAGCATGGCGGCGATCACTCCGCCTCGACGGTCACCGAGAACGAGAAACGGTCCCCCCGGTACCGGATCCGCGCCACGTCGACCACCCGCCCCTCCTCGTCGTACGTCACTCCGGTGTAGTGGAGGATCGGCGACAGCAGGGGCACCTGAAGCAGCTCCGCCGTCTCCGGGTCGGCGAGCCGGGCCTCCACCGTGTCCGTGATGCGGCTGATCCGTACCCCCACCACATCGCGCAACACCTTCGTCATCGGCCAGCGTTCCAGGTCCGCGACCTCGAGGCCCGTCGCGATGTCCGGCCGTACCGCGTTCTCCGCCCAGTTGGTCGGCTCGCCGGTCTCGCCGTCGCACCGCAGCCGCCGGTACGTGACGACCTCGTCGGCGCCGGGGAAGAACTCGGCGAGATCACCCGGAACGGCCCCCGGCCCATGCCCCAGGATCGTCGTGCGCTCGCCCGACTGCTGGGCCACGATCGCGTCGATCGAGCCCAGCAGCCGCCTCGGTGCGCTCCGCCGCGCCCCCGGCTCGATGAAGGTGCCGCGCCGCCGGTGCCGGCTGATCAGGCCTTCCGTCTCCAGCTCCTTGAGCGCCTGCCGCATGGTCAGCACGCTCACGCCGTAGTGCTCGGCAAGCTGCTCCTCCGTGGGCAGCCGCAGCGGATCGTGCGGCCGGCGGCCGAGTATGGAGGCGCGGAGCGACTGCGAGACCTGATACCAGAGCGGCAGCTTGCGGTTCAGGACGAGCGAGTCGGGGGCGAAGGCGGTCACGGCAACTCCGTATCAGATCCGGCATCAGGACCGGAAGTGGCGCTCCAGACCCTGCCACACGCTGTCGTACCCCTTCTGCAGGTGGTCCGCGTTCGCGGCCTGGGCGGTCGCGGTCACAGGCCAGCGGGTCTCGAACATGAAGGCAAGCCCGTCGTCGATCTTCTGCGGCTTCAGCTCCGCGGCGCTCGCCCGGTCGAAGGTCTCCCGGTCGGGTCCGTGCGCCGACATCATGTTGTGCAGCGATCCGCCGCCCGGGACGAAGCCGCCCTTTCCGGCCGTCTTGGCGTCGTACGCGCCCTCGATGAGGCCCATGTACTCGCTCATCACATTGCGGTGGAAGTACGGCGGCCGGAAGGTGTCCTCGCCGACCAGCCAGCGCGGGGCGAAGACCACGAAGTCCACGCCCGCCAGTCCCGGGGTGTCGCTCGGCGACGTCAGCACGGTGAAGATCGACGGATCCGGGTGGTCGTAGGAGATGCTCCCGATGACATTGAAGGTCCGCAGGTCGTAGACGTACGGCAGATGGTTGCCGTGCCAGGCGACGACGTCCAGCGGTGAGTGGTCGTAC
This sequence comes from Streptomyces sp. NPDC053673, assembly GCF_055585225.1. NCBI lineage: Bacteria > Bacillati > Actinomycetota > Actinomycetes > Kitasatosporales > Streptomycetaceae > Streptomyces > Streptomyces sp. NPDC053673. Next base: position 108,844 of record NZ_JBVJKN010000004.1, read on the forward strand.
GTGGCGGCCCAGAGGTTGCCGCAGAACTTGTTGACGACGTCGACCGGGCCCTCGACGTCCTCGTACGCGGCGGCGGGCGCCCGGAAGTCCCGCGCGTTGGCGAGCCCGTTCGCGCCGATCGGACCCAGGTCGGGCAGGACGAAGGGCTGCCCGTAGTTCTCGCACACATAGCCGCGGGCGGTCCCGTCCAGCAGCTCGACGCGGAACCTCACCCCGCGCGGGATCAGCGCCACCTCGCCCGGCCGGGCGGCGAGCAGGCCCAGCTCGGTGCGGAGCAGCAGCCCGCCCCGCTCGGGCACGATCAGCAGCTCGCCGTCCGCGTCGCTGAACACACGCCGCTCCATGGAGGCGTTGGCGTGGTAGAGGTGCACGGCCATGCCGGCGCGCTGGGCGGCGTCCCCGTTGCCGCCGAGGGTCCACAGACCGGCCAGCCAGTCCGTGCCGGGCGCGGGCTCCGGCAGCGGGTTCCAGCGGAGCCGGTTGGGGTCGGGCACCGTCTCGGTGAAGGGCGCGCTGCGCAGCCCGCCGTTGTCGACGCGGACGAACGGGGGATGAGCGGCCGACGGCCGGATCCGGTACAGCCAGGTGCGCCTGTTCCGGGCGCGCGGCTCGGTGAACGCGGAGCCGCTCAGCTGTTCCGCGTAGAGCCCGAGCGGGGCTCGCTGCGGCGAGTTCCGCCCGTGCGGCAGTGCGCCCGGGACGGCCTCCGAGCTGTGTTCGTTGCCGAAGCCCGACAGGTACTCCAGCCCTTCGGCCGTCTTCCTCGCCTGCTCGCTGCCGTTCATCCGCACTCCCGATGCGTCCGGTCTCTTGTGGCTCGGTTCGCCTCCGGGGCGCTTCGGCATCCGTCGACGGTCGACCGTGCTCGGCCACTCGTACCTCGCGGCCTTCGCGCGCTCTCCCTTTCGACGGCCGCGCGCTCCTGCGGCTCCCCAAGGAATCCTATGCTTGACAGTAGGATTGCGCGGCGCTCCCCGTCAACGGCACACGTCGGCCACACAACGACGCCCTCCGGCCACACCGGGGCGGCATGATGGAGCGATGCCCTCAGCGAACTCCCTCCGCCGTACGCCCGTGCAGCAGCGCAGCGCCGAGCGGCTGACCCGGATCCTCGACGCCTGCGCCGAACTCCTCGACGAGACCGGCTACGAGGAGCTGTCCACGCGCGCCGTCGCGGCCCGCGCCGAGGTGCCGATCGGCTCCGTCTACCGCTTCTTCGGCAACAAGCGGGCCATGGCCGACGCCCTCGCCGCACGCAATCTCGACCACTACGCCGAGCGGATCGCGGCGCGGACCGCCGAGCTGCCGGCCGGCGACTGGCGCGGCGCGGTCGACGCCGTACTGGACGAGTACCTCGCCATGAAGCGGACCGTCCCCGGCTTCGCGCTGATCGACTTCGGCTACCGGATCCCCCTCGCCGCGCCCGCCGAGAGCGTGAACCACGCGGTCGCCGACCGTCTCACCGAGCTGCTCGCCGGCCATCTGGGCCGCCGCGCCGACGACTCGCTGCGGCGCACCATCCTGATCGCGGTCGAGGCCGCCGACGCGCTGCTGCAACTCGCCTTCCGGGTCGAGCCCTCCGGTGACGCGGAGATCATCGCCGAGACCAGAGAGCTGCTGTACGCGTATCTCGCGCGGGTGCTGGACTGACCGCTTTCCGGGTTTCCGGGCTCGATCCTCCTCCGGGCGGTTCGGCGCGCGCCGACGGTCGATCGTGCCCGGTTTCGAAGGCACTCCAGCGTCCCTCCGGCTCATTCGCCGTGGTTCACCGCAGCCCCTCCCCGTCATGCGTACCGGTCGGTATGCTCGGCGGTGCCTTGCGCGTCACGCGCTGCCGCCGCCCCCCGGGAGGGCCCCCATGCCAGGAACCGACGCAGGAAACAGCGCCACCCGCACCGCCCTCCGTATCTGTCCCCTCTGCGAAGCCACCTGCGGGCTGACCCTCACCATCGAGGGGGACCGGGTCACCGGAGCCCGCGGGGACCGCGACGACGTCTTCAGCCAGGGCTTCATCTGTCCCAAGGGCGCCTCGTTCGGCGAGCTGGACGCCGACCCCGACCGCCTGCGGACCCCTCTCGTCCGCAAGGACGGCGAGCTGCGCGAGGCGAGCTGGCAGGAGGCCTTCGACGCGATCGCGGCCCGGATCCGCCCGCTGATCGAGGAGCACGGAGCGAACGCCGTAGGGGTCGTCCTCGGCAATCCGAATGTGCACACCATGGCCGGCGGGCTCTATCCGCCGGTCCTCCTCTCCACGCTGCGCACCCGTAACATCTTCACCGCCAGCACCCTCGACCAGATGCCCAAGCACGTCGCCGGCGGACTGCTCTTCGGCAGCGCCGTCGCCATCGCGGTCCCCGACCTGGACCGCACGGACCATCTGCTGCTCCTCGGCGCCAACCCGCTGGACTCCAACGGCAGCCTGTGCACCGCACCCGACTTCCCCGGCAAGCTCAAGGCGCTGCGACGCCGCGGCGGCACCCTCACCGTCGTCGATCCGCGCCGCACCCGCACCGCTGCACTCGCCGACCGGCATGTCGCCATCCGCCCCGGCACCGATGCGCTGCTGCTCGCCGCGGTGGCCCAGGTCCTCTTCGACGAGGGCCTCACGGACCTCGGGGACCTGGCCCCGCACGTGGAGGGCGTGGACGAAGTCCGGGAAGCCGTACGGGAGTTCACCCCCGAAGCCGTCGCCGCCGCCTGTGAGATGGACGCCGGTGAGATCCGCGCGATCGCGCGCGAGCTCGCGGCCGCCCCCACCGCCGCCGTCTACGGGCGCATCGGAAGCTGCACCGTCGAACACGGCACCCTCGCCAGCTGGCTCGTCGACGTCCTCAACGTCCTCACCGGAAACCTCGACCGCCCCGGCGGCGCCCTCTTCCCGCTCGCCGCCACGGACCGCGCGCCCCGCCCGGCCGCCCCCGGCAAGGGTTTCACCCTCGGCCGCTGGGCGAGCAGGGTCAGCGGTCACCCCGAGGCCAAGGGCGAACTCCCGATCGCCGCGCTCGCCGAGGAGATCGAGACTCCCGGCGAAGGAAAGATCCGGGCGCTGATCACGATCGCCGGCAACCCGGTGCTCTCCGCGCCCGACGGCGACCGTCTCGACCGGGCCCTCACCGGACTCGACTTCATGGTCTGCGTCGACCCGTATCTGAACGAGACCGCTCGCCACGCCGATGTCGTGCTGCCCCCGCCGCCACCGTCCCGCAGCGGCCACTTCGACTTCTCCTTCAACGCCCTCGCCGTACGCAACCAGGTCCGCTACACGCCCGCCGCCGTGCCGCTCGACGCGGGCGCCATGGACGAGTGCGAGATCCACGCCCGGCTGATCCTCGCCGTGGGCGGGATGCACGGAGCCGAGCCGTCCGCGGTCGACGACATGGTCATCGAGGGCGCGCTCGCCAAGGCCGTCGCCGACCCGCACACGCCGGTCCACGGCCAGGACCCCAAGGAACTCGCCGCCGCACTCACCGGCCGCAGCGGCCCGGAGCGGCGCCTCGACATGATGCTGCGCCTCGGCCCCTACGACCTCACCCTCGACGATCTCCTCGCGCACCCGCACGGCATCGACCTGGGCCCGCTCCAGCCCCGGATCCCGCAGATCCTGAAGACCCGCAGCGGACGCGTCGAGCTTCTCCCCGCGCCCGTCGCCGCCGATCTGCCGCGGCTGCGGAGCGCCCTCGGCGACGCGGCCCACCGGCCCGGCCGGCTGGTCCTCGTCGGCCGCCGCCATCTGCGCTCCAACAACAGCTGGATGCACAATGTCGCCGCGCTCAACGGAGGCTCCAACCGCTGCACCCTCCAGATCCACCCCGAGGACGCGGCCCGGCTCGGACTCGACGACGGAGCCACGGCCCGGATCACGGCGGACGGGGGAGAGCTGGAGGTCCCGGTGGAGATCACCGACGCCGTACGGACCGGGGTGGTGAGCCTCCCGCACGGCTGGGGACACGACCGCCCCGGCACCCGGATGTCGGTCGCCGCGGCCCGTCCCGGAGTCAACGTCAACCAGCTGCTGGACGGCTCGCTGCTCGACCCGCTGTCCGGCACCGCTGTGCTCAACGGCTTCCCCGTGGAGGTGTCACCAGCCCAATGACCCACCGCCCCACCGTCCCCGCCGTCCCCGCCGTACCCCTCCTGAGCTGGGCTTTTGCTCGTATTGCTCACGCGTCGACATCTTGCTGACGCCGATGAGCGGCACCTAACGTCATCCGGACCGCCCGCCCTCCGCGGGAGTTCAAAGATGAACGTTAGGTGTCCCCATGCTGACAATCCTCGGCTTCGCCATGATCGCGACCTTCCTGGTCCTGATCATGATGAAGAAGATGTCGCCCATCGCGGCGCTGGTCCTCATCCCCGCACTCTTCTGTGTCTTCGTCGGACAGGGCGCGAAGCTCGGGGACTACGTGCTCGAAGGCGTCGGCAACCTCGCGCCGACCGCGGCGATGCTGATGTTCGCCATCGTCTACTTCGGCGTGATGATCGACGTCGGCCTCTTCGACCCGGTCGTCCGGGGCATCCTGCGCTTCTGCAAGGCAGACCCGATGCGCGTCGTGGTGGGTACGGCCCTGCTCGCCGCGATCGTCTCGCTGGACGGCGACGGCTCCACCACCTTCATGATCACCGTCTCGGCGATGTACCCGCTCTACAAGCGCCTCAAGATGAGCCTGGTCGTGATGACCGGTGTCGCGGCCACCGCGAACGGCGTGATGAACACCCTGCCGTGGGGCGGCCCGACCGCCCGCGCCGCCACCGCGCTCAAGCTCGACGCCGGTGACATCTTCGTGCCGATGATCCCCGCGCTCGGAGTCGGACTGCTCTTCGTCTTCGTCCTCGCGTACGTTCTCGGCCGGCGGGAGCGCAGGCGCATCGGCTATCTGACGCTGGACGAGGCGCTGGAGCCGGAGACCGAGACGGTCCTCGTGGCGGCGGGCGGTGGCACGGACCGTGCGGCCGCGGTCGCGGCCACCGGCGACGGCGGCACGGGCGGCACGACCGACGACGAGGGCTTCCAGGGCCTGGACCCGAAGCGCGAGACCCTGCGACCCAGGCTCTACTGGTTCAACGCCGGCCTCACCGTCGCCCTGCTCGCCGCGATGATCATGGAGCTGCTGCCGATCCCCGTGCTCTTCCTGATCGGCGCGGCCCTCGCCCTCACCGTCAACTACCCGAAGATGGCCGACCAGAAGGCCCGTATCGCCGCCCACGCGGACAACGTCCTCAACGTCGCAGGCATGGTCTTCGCCGCGGCCGTCTTCACCGGCGTCCTCACCGGCACCGGAATGGTCAAGCACATGGCCGACTGGCTCGTCGGCGCCATCCCCGAGGGCATGGGTCCGCACATGGCGCTCGTCACCGGCCTGCTGAGCCTCCCGCTCACCTACTTCATGTCGAACGACGGCTTCTACTTCGGCGTCCTCCCCGTCCTCGCCGAAGCCGGTGCCGCCCACGGAGTCGCCCCGCTGGAGATCGCCCGCGCCTCCCTCGTCGGACAGGCGCTGCACATGTCCAGCCCGCTCGTCCCCGCCGTCTACGTCCTGGTCGGCATGGCCAAGGTCGAATTCGGCGACCACACCAGATTCACCGTCAAGTGGGCCGCGCTCACCTCGCTCGTCGTGCTCGGCGCCGGAATCCTCTTCGGCATCATCTGACGTGACCGGACCGGCCACCGGGTCCAGGAGCCGGCTGCTACGCCTCGTCATCGCCTTCGGCTTCGCGCAGGGGGCGGTGTCGATGGCGCGTCCGGCCGTCTCGTACCGCGCCCTCGCCCTCGGCCAGGTCGCGGCACCCGCGTCGGCCGGTCTCGTCGCGGGCGTCGCGGGCACGGCGGCGCCGTTCGTGATGCTCGGGGTGCTCCTCGTGGCGGCGGCGGGTCCTGGCCTGCGGGGCGGCCGCCTTGAACACGACGTGCAAGTGCTGCGTACTACAGACCACTTGGAGAAGCGTCTCTGCGTCAATGACAGGAGCGGCAATGACTGATGGTGACGGGCCGATCATGCGCGGACTGCCGGACGGCGGGGCGGAACTGTCCGTCGTGCTGCAACTGCGCTGGGACGATGTGGCAGCGCTCGGCCGGGAAGCGAGCCGGCTGGCGGAACAGCGAGGAGCGCCGGTGAGCCTGGACGAGGCGGCGAGCCATCGGCTCCGTACGTGGTCGTCGGTGGCGAAGACCCCTGATGACAGGGGCCAGGTGCAGGCTCCGCCCGCGGCGCCCGCGCCCACGACGGCGGCGATCACCGGGAACCCCGCGGCCAGGGTCACCTCCATCTCGCCGCCCACGGTCCGCCCGGCCCAGCCGTCGGCACTCGGCCAGGCGCCGGCCTGAGCGGACCCTCCTCGGTAGCCGGACGGGCTCCGACGGGAGCCGGTCCGGCGACCAAGGACCGGGTACGGGGTACGGCGCGGAGCCTCCGCGCGGCGCAGCCGCACATCGATGCTGCGGGAAGGGGCGGCGTAGGGGGAGAATCACAGGGCCTCAGCGCTCCGGCCGGCCTGGCGCCAAAAAACTAACACCGCTAGTTTGGGTGCGGACGACGGACCACCGAGCCACGCCCGAAGGAGAAGCGGATGAAGGCCCACGACGGGATGTACATCGGCGGCACGTGGCAACCCGCCGCCGGCGCCGACACCATCGCGGTGGTGAACCCCGCGGACGAGCAGGTCATCGCCCACGTCCCGGCCGGCACCGCGCAGGACGTGGACACGGCCGTACGCGCCGCCCGCGCCGCGTTCCCCGGCTGGTCCGCCACCCCGCCCGCCGAGCGCGCCGCGAAGCTCGCCGCCCTCCGCGACGTGCTGGCCGCCCGCAAGGACGAGATCGCCGAGACCGTGACCGCCGAGCTCGGCGCGCCGCCGCAGCTGGCCCGGTCCGTCCACGCGGGGCTGCCGGTCCTCGTCGCCGGCTCGTACGCCGAGCTGGCGGCCACGTACGCCTTCGAGGAGAAGGTGGGGAACTCCACCGTGCTGCACGAGCCGGTGGGTGTCGTCGGCGCGATCACCCCGTGGAACTACCCGCTCCACCAGATCGTCGCCAAGGTCGGCCCCGCTCTCGCCGCCGGCTGCACGGTCGTGCTCAAGCCCGCCGAGGACACCCCGCTGACCGCGCAGCTCTTCGCCGAAGCCGTTCATGAAGCCGGTCTGCCCGCAGGCGTGTTCAACCTGGTCACCGGTCTCGGACCGGTCGCGGGACAGGCGCTCGCCGAGCACCCGGGCGTGGATCTGGTCTCCTTCACCGGCTCCACCGCCGTCGGCCGGAAGATCGGCGCGACCGCGGGCGGGGCCGTCAAGCGCGTCGCCCTGGAGCTCGGCGGCAAGTCCGCCAACGTGATCCTGCCCGGCGCCGACCTCGCCCGCGCCGTCAACGTCGGCATCGCCAACGTCATGTCCAACTCCGGCCAGACGTGCAGCGCCTGGACCCGGATGCTGGTGCACAAGGACCAGTACGACGAAGCCGTGGCGCTCGCCGCCGAAGCCGTCGCCAAGTACACGCCGGGCGACCGGGTCGGCCCGCTCGTCAACGCCAAGCAGCAGCAGCGCGTCCGCGGCTACATCGAGCGGGGCGTCGCCGAGGGCGCCCGTCTCGTGGCGGGCGGCCCCCAAGCCCCGCACGAGCCCGGCTACTACGTCTCGCCGACCGTCTTCGCCGACGTCACGCCCGACATGACCATCGCGCAGGAGGAGATCTTCGGCCCAGTCGTGTCGATCCTGAAGTACGAGGACGAGGACGACGCCCTGAGGATCGCCAACGGTACGGTCTACGGGCTCGCGGGCGCCGTGTGGGGAGAGCAGGAGGAGGCCGTCGCCTTCGCGCGCCGTATGGACACCGGACAGGTCGACATCAACGGCGGCCGCTTCAACCCGCTGGCGCCGTTCGGCGGCTACAAGCAGTCGGGCGTAGGCCGCGAACTCGGCACGCACGGTCTCGCCGAGTACCTCCACACCAAGTCCCTGCAGTTCTGAGAGCTCTGAGGAGAGTTGTGAGCGTGGTCCGCGCCGCAGTCCTGCCCGCCATCGGCTCGGCCCTGGAGGTCACCGGCATCCTGCTCCCCGAGCCGGGTCCCGGCCGGGTGAGGGTCCGCCTCGCCGCCGCCGGGGTCTGCCACTCCGACCTTTCCCTGTCGAACGGCACCATGCGGGTGCCCGTCCCCGCCGTGCTCGGCCACGAGGGCGCGGGCACGGTCGTCTCCGTCGGTGAGGGCGTCACCCATGTCGCCCCCGGCGACGGCGTCGTCCTCAACTGGGCTCCGTCCTGCGGGAAGTGCCATCACTGCTCGATCGGCGAGGTCTGGCTCTGCGCCGACGCCCTGACGGGCGCCGCCAGCGTCTACGCCGCCACCGAGGACGGCACCGATCTCCACCCCGGCCTCAACGTCGCCGCGTTCGCCGAGGAGACCGTCGTCGCCGCCAACTGTGTGCTGCCGGTCCCGGACGGTGTCCCGCTCACCGATGCCGCGCTCCTCGGCTGCGCGGTCCTCACCGGCTACGGCGCCGTCCACCACTCCGCCCGGGTCCGCGAGGGCGAGTCGGTCGTCGTCTTCGGCGTCGGCGGAGTCGGGCTCGCGACGCTCCAGTCCGCCCGGATCGCGGGCGCTTCCACGGTCATCGCCGTCGATGTGTCGCCGGAGAAGGAGGCCCTCGCCCGCCGGGCCGGAGCCACCGAGTACGTCGTCTCCTCCGAGACCACCGCGAAGGAGATCCGCAAACTGACCGGCGGTCAGGGCGCGGACGTGGCCGTCGAATGCGTGGGCCGCGCCGCCACGATCCGTACCGCCTGGGACTCGACCAGGCGCGGCGGCCGTACGACGGTCGTCGGTATCGGCGGCAAGGACCAGCAGGTCAGCTTCAGCGCTCTGGAGATCTTCCACTGGGGCCGTACGCTCTCGGGCTGCGTGTACGGCAACTCCGACCCGGCGCGGGACCTGCCGGTGCTCGCGGAGCACATCCGCGCGGGACGCCTGGACCTGAGCGCCCTGGTGACGGAGCGGATCACTCTTGACGGCATCCCGGCCGCCTTCGACAACATGCTCGCGGGCAAGGGCGGACGGGCGCTGATCGTCTTCGAGTGAGCGTCCCCCCGGCCGGGCGCCCCTGGGCAGCCGGCCGGGGGATCCACGTCAGCCGACGCGAACGGCGATCCCCGGATACTCCAGCGGCAGTCCGGACTCGTCGTAGACCATGCGGCACTCGAAACCGAAGGCGGGAGCCGCGTAGTCGTAGCGCTCGTGCCTGGTCTCCTCGGTGGTGCGCGTGTACGTCTGCTCCAGCCGCTCGACCGTGAGGTCGAGCGCGCGGACGTACGCCGCCGGCGCCGCCGCCGCGGCCCCCAGCGGCAACTCCAGCCGGCGCACGGGCAGGGCGTTGGTCAGGGCCGAGGACTCCAGGTCCACGTCGAAGCAGCCGTCGAGGTGCGGGGCGGGGCCGCCGTCGACCAGCCAGTGCCCCGACCCGTCCGTCGTCAGTGCGGTCGTCCGGGCCCCCGACGGTGCCCGGCCGCGGACCCGTGCGGCGCGGGTCCTTCCGGCCGCGTCCAGCTCGATGGTGTACTCGACTGCGAAGGCATCGCCGTCCTCCAACGCGGTTGTGCACCCCTCGACGCGCCAGCCGTCGTCCAGGAGCTGGAAGAACGCGACCTCGAAGCCCGCCCGGGCGTCCTCGTGCCGCCAGGCCGCGGTCGCGGGCGGGAATGTGTAGCGCACGGCGACCACCCTTCCACGACCGTCACGCTACTGATGGGTAATGATCGAGCAAAAACTCCTGTTGCATGAACCGTTGACCGCCATACCACCCGGTCGGTACGGTCCCCGCACTCCTCGTCCCCGCACCCAATCGGAGTGTGCACGCATGGACACGGCACCCCCTTCCCCGCTCGCCGGTACGGCGCATCCGACCGCTCCCACCGACCGGCACCGCCGCCGGGTGGCCACCGCCGCCGCCCTCGCATCCGCCGTCGAGTGGTACGACTACTTCGTCTTCGGTATCGCCGCCGCCCTCGTCCTCGGGGACCTCTACTTCCCCGCTGGCAGCTCCTCGGCCGGTGTCCTCGCCGCCTTCGCCGCCTTCGCGGTCGGCTTCCTCGCCCGGCCCGTCGGCGGCATCATCGCCGGCCACCTCGGCGACAAGCGCGGCCGCAAGCCGATGCTCGTCCTCGCGCTCACCCTGATGGGCGTCGCCACCGCCGGCATCGGGCTGCTGCCCACGTACGAGACGATCGGCATCGCCGCCCCGCTCCTGCTGGTGCTGCTCCGCGTCATGCAGGGCATCGCGGTCGGGGCCCAGTGGGGCGGCGCGATGCTGATGGCCACCGAGTACGCCCCCGAGGGCAAGCGCGGCCTGTACGGCAGCCTCGTCCAGCTCGGCGTGCCCATCGGCGTGGTCACCGCGAACACCGTCTTCCTGGCGGCGGGCGCGCTCACCGACGACGCCGCCTTCGCGTCCTGGGGCTGGCGGGTGCCGTTCTTCGTCGGCTTCCTCGTCCTCGGCCTCGCCTGGTACATCCACACCCGGGTCGAGGAGACCCCCGAATTCCGCGAGGCCGAAAAGGCCCTGGCCGAGCAGGAGAAGAGCGAGACCCGGACCCGGTCCCCGCTGCGAACGATCCTGCGCCGGCACCTCGGCACGGTCTTCCTCGCCGGCGGCTCCTTCGCGGTCAACACCGCGACCTTCTACATCATCATCACCGGAGTGCTGGACTACTCGACCCGTGAACTCGGCATGGAGCGCGAAGCGGTGCTGACCGTCTCGCTCTGCGTCAGCCTCACCCAGCTCGCGCTGATACCCGCCTCCGCCGCGCTCTCCGACCGCATCGGACGCCTGCGGATCTATGCGGCCGGCGCGGTCGGCCTGCTGGTCTGGGCAGTCCCGCTGTTCCTGCTCATCGACACCAAGTCGCTGCTGTGGCTGGCCGTCGGCACCTTCGTCACCAGCTGCTTCCTCAGCATCATGTACGGGCCGCAGGCCGCGCTCTTCGCCGAGCTGTTCACGGCGGAGATGCGGTACACCGGCGCCTCGCTCGGCTACCAGATCGCGGCGGTCTTCGGCGGCGGCCTGGCGCCGTTCGTCATGGTGCTGCTGCTGGAGGCGACCGGCACCTCGATGGCCGTCTCCGGCTACATCATCGGCCTGGCCGTCATCGCGCTCGTATCCATCAGGATTCTCGCGAAGCGGGCGGCCGCCCGGGCGTGACCTCGTTTTCTCCGGTTCCCCCGGCCGCCACGACGGCCTCCGTGACGCCGGTCCGGTCCTTCCGGGCCGGCGTACGGGACCTGGAGCGGGACACCGCGACACCCGCCAGGCACACCGCACCGCCCAGCAGCGTCAGCGGCCTTGGCACCTCGTCGAGGAAGAGCCACGACATCAGCACCACCAGCGCGGGCACCGCATACGTGGTCGCGCCCATCTTCCCGGCGGTCGTACGGGCCAGGGCGTACGCCCACGTCGTGAAGGCCAGCGCGGTCGGGAACACGCCCAGGTACACCATGTTCAGCGTCGCCGGCAAGGAGGCGTCGGCGGCCTCACGGAGCAGCACCCCCGCGAACGGCAGACACGCCACCGCGCCGATCACACAGCCCCAGGTCGTCACCTGCAGCGCGGACGCGTGCCGCAGCGCCGGCTTCTGGCCGACCACACCGGCGGCGTACGACACCGCTGCCAACAGACAGAGCAGCGCACCCAGCACGGACGCCGAGCCCTCACCGGACATCGAAAGACCGACCACCGCCGCGCCCGCGAACGACACACCCATCCCGGCGAGCAGCCGCGCCGGCAGCCCCTCCTTGAGCAGCCAACCGGCGAGCAGTGCCATCACCAGCGGGCCGACATTGACGACCAGCGCCGCCGTGCCCGCGTCCACCTTCTGCTCGCCCCAGTTCAGCGCCACCATGTACAGCCCGAACCAGAGCAGCCCGGAGATCGCGATCCCGGGCCACGCGGCCCGGGGCGGCAGTCCCTCACGGCGTACGGCGCATATGGCGCCGAGAACCAGCGCGCCGGCGAGCAGCCGGCCGAGCGCGAGCGCGCCGGGGGAGTACTCCGCGCCGGCGCTGCGGATCGAGACGAAGGCCGAGGCCCAGAGGACGACGGTGGTCGCGGCCGCGGCGAAGGCGCGCCACTGGGTCTTGGTCATGCGGCGACCGTACGCCGCGGACTCTTCGGCGCGCACCGCAATATCCCTCACCGCAGTGCCTGTGCCGGTATGCCCAGCAGGTCGCGGAGGGCCTGCTCCCCGTCCGGGGTGACCGTCACCGCCCGTTCCGAGCCGATGCGTACGCACCAGCCGGAGTCCAGGGCATGCCGGCACAGCTCCGCGCCCGCGACTCCGGCCAGGTGCGGGGTGCGCTCCGTCCAGTCGAGACAGGCGCGGGCAAGCGGTCTGCGCCCGCCGGGCTCCAGGGCGATCCCCAGCTCCCGGAACCAGCCGAGCCCGTCATCGGTCGGTGCGAAACCCGTGTCCTGACGCAGCAGCCCGCGGACCGTCATCGCCTCGGTGATCGCGATGCCGAGCCTGCCGGCGAGGTGGTCGTAGCAGGTGCGCCCCGTGCCATGGCGCTGCGGGCACTCGCCGCCCGCAGGGTCCGGGCAGGCTCCGCGCCGGGCGCCGCGTGCGACGCGAGCACCTCGACCAGATGCGCGGCGGACGCCCCGGCGAGCCGCACGTACCGGTGCCGTCCCTGCCGTTCCTCGGCGGGCAGTCCGCCCGCGACGAGCTTGCCCAGATGCTCACTGGCGGTGGACGGAGCCACCCGCGCATGCCGGGCGAGCTCACCGGCGGTCCAGGCCCGCCCGTCCAGCAGGGCGAGACAGAAGGCGGCGCGGGTCTCGTCGGCGAGCAGCGCCGCGAGGGCGGCGACATCTTCGGAAGCCATGCCTCCAGGGTGGCGCACTCACTGTTCGGCGGCCGCCGAACCTTCTCTGCCAGGACGGGCCACACTGATGCGGCGTCCCCCCGTCCGTACCGCTGCTACGAGTCGCCCGTTGATTCCTTCTTCGCCCATGTCCCCGGTGCGCCCGCCGCGTACCGCACCGCCAGTCCGTCCAGCAGCGCCCTGAGCCCTGTCTCGAACGCCCCCTCGTCGACCTGCTCCTGCCGGTCGGCGAGCAGATGGGCCTGGCCGAGGTGTGGGTAGTCGGCCGGGTCGTACGCGGTCTCGTCGTTCACGAAGCCCCGGGCGAAGGAGCCGAGTGCCGAGCCGGTGATGAAGTACCGCATCAGGGCGCCGATGTGGGTGGCCTGGGCGGGTGGCCAGCCGGCCCGGACCATGGCGCCGAAGACGGCGTCGGCGACCTTCAGGCCGGCCGGGCGGCGGCCGGGGCCCCGGGCGAGGACCGGGACGATGTTGGGGTGGTCCGCGAGGGCGGCGCGGTAGGAGACGGCCCAGTCGTGCAGTGCGGTGCGCCAGTCGCGGGCGTCGGTCTCGTCGAACATCGACAGGTCGACCTTGGCGCTGACCGCGTCGGCGACCGCGTCCAGGATCTCGTCCTTGTTGCGGAAGTGGTTGTAGAGGGACGGTCCGCTCACCCCCAGCTCCGCGGCGAGCCGGCGGGTCGAGACCGCGTCGAGGCCCTCCGCGTCCACGAGCGCGCTCGCCGTCCCGACGATGCGGTCTCTGCTGAGGAGGGGCTTGCGCGGTCGGGCCATGCGGCACATAGTAGGCCCTGCCAACCAGAAACTAGCAGTGGTAGTTAAAGGCGGGATGTTCCGTGGTGAACCTGGAGTTGAGCGAGGAGCAGAAGGCCGTCCGGCGGCTCGCCCGCGACTTCGTCGACCGTGAGATCACCCCGCATGCCGTCGACTGGGACCGGGCCGAGAATGTCGACAGGTCGATCGTGAAGAAGCTGGGCTCGGTCGGCTTCCTCGGGCTCACCGTGGACGAGGAGTACGGCGGCTCGGGCGGCGACCATCTCGCGTACTGCCTGGTCACGGAGGAGCTCGGGCGCGGTGACTCGTCGGTCCGCGGCATCGTCTCGGTCTCCCTCGGGCTGGTCACCAAGACCGTCGCCGCCTGGGGCAGCGAGGAGCAGAAGCGGCACTGGCTGCCGAGGCTCACCGCCGGCGAGGCTCTCGGCTGCTTCGGGCTGACCGAGCCCGGGACCGGCTCCGACGCGGGCAACCTCGCCACCCGCGCCGTACGGGACGGCGACACGTACGTCATCAACGGCTCGAAGATGTTCATCACCAACGGCACCTGGGCCGATGTGGTGCTGCTCTTCGCCCGCACCGGAGACACCCCGGGCCACCGCGGTGTCTCCGCCTTCCTCGTACCCGCCGACGCCCCCGGGCTGACCCGCCGCACGATCCACGGCAAGCTGGGGCTGCGTGGCCAGGCCACTGCCGAACTGGTCCTGGAAGACGTACGGGTGCCGGCCGACGCCATGCTCGGGCCCGAGGGCAAGGGCTTCTCGATCGCCATGTCCGCGCTCGCCAAAGGGCGTATGTCGGTGGCCGCGGGCTGCGTCGGCATCGCCCAGGCCGCACTCGACGCCGCCGTCGGATACGCGGGGGAGCGCGAGCAGTTCGGCAAGCCGATCGCCTCGTACCAGCTGGTGCAGGAGCTGATCAGCGACATCGCCGTGGACGTGGCCGCGGCGCGGCTGCTGACCTGGCGGGTCGCCGATCTCGTCGACCGGGGCCAGGACTTCGCCACCGCCGCGTCCAAGGCCAAGCTCTTCGCGTCCGAGGCGGCCGTCCGCGCCGCGAACAACGCCCTGCAGGTCTTCGGCGGCTACGGCTACATCGACGAGTACCCGGTGGGCAAACTGCTCCGCGACGCACGGGTGATGACCCTGTACGAGGGCACCAGCCAGATCCAGAAGCTCATCATCGGACGGGCGCTGACGGGGGTCTCCGCCTTCTGAACCCGCCTGCCCGAGCGCGGGGTTGAGTGCGTGCCTGCGTACCTGCCTGAGTACCTGACCGGGTGTGTGCCTGAGTACGGACGCGGATGATGCACGGCCCGCGTCGACGCATCCTTTCGGGCATGAGTGAGACAGGGGTCAAGCAGCAGAACACGACGGCGTACTACGGCCAGGCCGTCGCCTCCTTCGCCATCGCGCTCGGCGCGGTCGCCATCGGGATCCTGAATCTGGACGCCGACGTGTGGGTGCGTGCCTTCCTCGGCATCACGGTCCTCTATCTGACGACCTCGGCGTTCACTCTGGCCAAGGTGATCAGGGACAAGCAGGAGGCCGGACAGATCGTGAACCGTGTCGACCAGGCCCGGCTGGAGAAACTGCTGGCCGAGCACGACCCGTTCCAGAAGCTCTAAGCGCTTGCTCAGGTTCGGGGTATGGTGGGCGTCCTGCTGAGTGGAGAAGGGGCGAGCGATGACTGCGGCGGAGGACACGACGGGCGAGGAAGTGCCGTGGGGCGAGGTCGCTCCCGAAGCCGCGAGGAAGCTCCTGGTCGCCGCCGTCGAGGCCTTCGCCGAACGGGGCTATCACGCGACGACTACGCGGGACATCGCCGGCCGTGCGGGGATGAGCCCCGCCGCACTCTACATCCACTACAAGACCAAGGAGGAGCTGCTCCACCGGATCAGCCGGATCGGGCACGACAAGGCGCTGGAGGTTCTGTCGACGGCCTCCGAGGGCGGGGGCACGCCCAGCGAGCGGCTTGCCGCTGCCGTGAGTTCCTTCGTCCGCTGGCACGCCGGGCGGCACGACACCGCCCGCGTGGTGCAGTACGAGCTCGACGCGCTCTCCGACGAGCACCGGACCGAGATCGTGGAGCTGCGCCGCCGCAGCGACGCCGTCGTGCGCCAGATTCTGCGCGACGGCGTGGAGGCGGGGGAATTCGACGTCCCTGACGTGCCGGGGACCACGCTGGCGGTGCTGTCGCTCTGCATCGACGTCGCGCGGTGGTTCAGCACCCAGGGCCGCAGGACGCCGGAGGAGGTCGGCGCACTCTACGCCGACCTCGTCCTGCGCATGGTCTCCGCCCGGAAGTGAGCGGAGCGCCGGGCAGCGGCCGCGGCTCCGGTGCCGGTCGGACGAAGTGATCCCGGTCCCGGTCAGAAGAAGTAGCGGGACACCGACTCGGCGACGCACACCGGCTTGTCCGAACCCTCGCGCTCCACGGTCACGACGGCCGTCACCTGCACGCCGCCGCCCGCCTCCTCGACGCTCTTGAGGACGGCGGTCGCGCGCAGTCGTGAGCCGACCGGCACGGGTGCGGGGAAGCGGACCTTGTTGGTCCCGTAGTTGATGCCCATCTTCATGCCCTCGACCCGCATGATCTGCGGCACGAGCGTCGGCAGCAGCGACAGCGTCAGATAGCCGTGCGCGATGGTCTTCCCGAACGGCCCGGCGGCGGCGCGCTCGGGGTCCACGTGGATCCACTGGTGATCGCCGGTGGCATCGGCGAAGAGGTCGATGCGCTTCTGGTCGATCTCCAGCCAGTCGCTGTGGCCCAGCTGCTCGCCGACCCCGGCGGTCAGCTCCTCGGCGGATGTGAAGATCCTCGGCTCGGCCATGTCCCTGTTCCCTGCCTCTCATCCGGTCCACGCTGATGTCTAAGCGACTGCTTAGCATGGTCGGGGTGGAGGCTTCTGTCAACGGATGCCCGCACCGCAGGTCACGTAGGCTTCCGAGGTGCCGCAGATTCCGGAGAAGATCCACGAACTCACCGTCGGCCAGCTGTCCGCGCGCAGCGGAGCCGCCGTTTCCGCCCTGCACTTCTACGAGTCGAAAGGGCTCATCAGCAGTCGCAGGACCGCGGGCAACCAGCGTCGGTACGCACGTGACGCGCTGCGCCGGGTCGCCTTCGTCCGTGCGGCGCAGCGGGTCGGCATCCCGCTCGCCACCATCCGGGACGCGCTCGCCGAACTGCCGGAGGAGCGCACGCCCAACCGCGCGGACTGGGCACGGCTCTCCGAGGCCTGGCGCTCCGAGCTCGACGAGCGCATCAAGCAGCTCGGACGGCTGCGCGACCATCTCACCGACTGCATCGGCTGCGGCTGTCTGTCCTTGGAGACCTGTGTCCTGTCCAACCCGGACGACGTCTTCGGTGACCGTATGACCGGCTCGCGGCTGCTGCCGGAACGACGGTGCGCTCCGCAGGACGGGGCCTGAAGGCGGACGGAGTCCACCCCGGCGGGCCCGGTCAGCGGGGCTCCGGGAAGGCGGCCTCGCGCGGCACGAAGGAGAAGCCGACCGCGACGACCAGCACAAAGGCAGCGATAACCAGCAGGACCACCGGCGGAGCGAGCCGTTCGTCGTGGATCATCCACGCGCCCAGCAGACCGCCCGCGAACATGGCCGTCACCGAGGCCGCGCGTCGGATCTCGTTCAGCGCCCCCGGTTCGATCCGGGCGTCGAGCGCGAGGCGGGAACCGCCGATGAGGGCGGTGAACGCCCGGGTGGTGACGGTGGTGGGCATGCCCGGCACCTTCGCCCGCAGAGTGGTGACATTGCGGACCCCCATGGCCAGCGCCACCAGTGCGGACACCGTGTAGTGCCTGCCGGTGACCGGTTCGCCGCCCCGCTCGAGCCCCCACGCCACCAGGGCGGCGACGGCCAGCAGTCCGGCCTCGGCGAACAGGGCGTCCGTGAACCACCGGTGGCCGCGCACCTGCGCGTGCGATTCGAACCGGGCGGACAGCACAGCCCCCACGGTGAATCCCGCCAGCGAAGCCGCACACGCGGCAACGGACAGACCACCGACGCCGGCGAGCGCGAAGGACATCAGCAGCATGTTGCCCGTCTGGACAGCCGTGAAGACCGGGCCCAGCGCGAGAAAGCTGACCGCCTCGACCAACCCCGTCGCCATGGTGAGCGCCATCATGGCCCAGGTCAGGGCGGGTTCGCGTTTCGGCTGCACGCGCCGAGTCTCGGCGCATCCGGTCGCCCGCACCGCCGATTGCGCCGACCGTGGGCGCGCGGTCCAGGGCGCCCGGCGGCCCGCACCCCCGTGACGGGCCACCCGGCACCCGGTCCCTGCCCCGCGGTCGCGGTGCGTGGCGGCCCGCACCCCCGTGACGGGCCACCACACACCAGGACGGTCACTCGTACTCGGTGCCGCCCTTGCGGGTCAGATAGGCGGGGCTGACCGACTTGGCTATCGCCCGGCCGCCCACCACCGGGCTGTACCGCTCGGTGGCCGGGCGGATCACGACACCCTCGCGCAGATGCAGATCCCGCCCCGAGACCGTCTCGCGGCCGCTCGCGAACTCGAGCACCGTCTCCAGCGCGTAAGGGCCCTCGTACAGCCGTGGCACCAGAGGCAGTTCACCGTCGAGCAGCTCCGTGGCGTCCAGCCAGCGGACCTGGCCGTCGATCTCCGCCGAGACGTCGAAGACCGCGAGGCCGAGCTCCGTCGAGCGGGCGTTCGCCCCGTACGACAGGTCCTGCACGCCCGCGCCGAACACCTCACCGAAGATGCCGACCCGGCTCGCCCCCAGCTTCTCGGCGAGCCGCGCCGCGGCCTCGGCGACGCCGTGGCCGTGCACCGCGCGCCAGTACAGGTTCCTCGGGTCCTCCTTCAGTGCGAGGCCCTTCGAGCCGAAGCCCTTCGACGACACCAGCACCCTCCCCCGTGGCGCTCCGGGCACGGGAGCGCCCCCCACGCCGTCGGCGACGTACGTCACCAGGCAGGCCGTGCCGTGCAGCTTCTCCGTCAGCACGACGGGCTCGCCCGGCTCGAAGATGTCCGGATACCGCTGAAGGTTCTCGATGTCGACCCACGGCAGCAGGTCGGGCGCGGACTCGACATCGCCGCTCATCGTGGGCGGGATCGGCGGCGACCACTTGGTGATGCCCAGCACCTCGGCGAAGTCCGTGCCGTCCGCGGCCGCGCGCTCGAGATCGGTGTCCGCGAGCGCCTTCGGCCGGCACACGAGCCCCTGCGACAGCTCACCACGCAGCCGCACCGCCTTGACCCGGTCGGACGCCTTCCCGGCCAGCCGCCCGGTCAGCCCGAGCTCCTCGATCAGCCCGGCCGGGAGCACGGCCTGCTCCGGGATGTAGACGGCGATGTCACCACTGCGGTAGGCACCCTTGGCGACGACGGCGCGATAGAGGCCCACCTGGGCCAGCTCAAGGGCGTCGGCGTTGGGATGCTCATGGATCGTCAGCAGTTCGGCGGTGACGCGCAGCGTCGACATGTCAGTGCTCCTCGGATGTGGTCTGCATCGCCCCAACTGTCGCCGCACGGAATACCGGTGGGCCAGTGGATTTCCGCTCTGGTACCTTCGCCGCCGCCGCGACCAGCTCGGCGTTGGACGCCGCCGGCCGCCCGTCGGGCAGGAACAGCACGTCCTCCAGGCCGATCCGCGTGTCCAGACCCAGCCGGCGCGCCAGCCGCAGCACCGGCCACGCACCGCCGTCCTCGCCGTGCAGCAGCAGCGGAAGCCGAGGGGGCGCACCTGCGTCGACACCGTCGGCGCACACCGGAGCGCCCCGGCGGCGAACGGAACCCGGGGGCAGGCCGTGGCCCGCGCCCAGCTCGTCGAGCAGGGCGAGCGCCGACGCTTCCGCGGTCGCGGGGTCCGGATCCGTCACCTCGGCCAGCACCCGCAGCACCCGGGGCGCGAGCGGCGACCGCAGGAACCGCCGCGGCCCGTCCGTCCCGGACCAGAGGCCCGCCTCCACGCCCACCCCACGCTCCAACAGCGCGGCCGCGACCTCCTCCGCCCCGTCCTCGTGCCAGTTGACCGACGCGTGGTCGGGCAGCACCGTCCAGGCGCGGACGCGCTCCACCCGTCGCTCCGGATCCGGCTCGGCCCACGCACCCGTCGTCACCCCGACCGGTACGCCCGCCACCACGGCCCGTATCGCCGTGAGCACAGGGGCGATCACGCACGGTGAGAGCGAGTCGCTCCCGCACGGCGTCTTCGGATGCACATGCACGCCGGACGCGCCCGCGGCGAGCGCGGCCGCCGCCGACTCGGCCAGCGCGTCCGGAGACATCGGCACCGCGGCCGAATCCCCCGCGCCACGGGCCCCGTTGAGACAGACCTGGATCATGCCTCCGATGGTGCCAGGCGCCACTGACAACGCGGGGGCCACCGTTCTGCCGGCGGCCCCGCCCCCGCGCGCCGCTCCCCAGGGCCTGTCTCTTCAGGCCCTACGCCACCGACGCGAGTTCCCTGCCCCGGATCCGCTTGGCGGTCCTCAGGACCTCGTCCGTGAGCACGGGTTGCGGCACCACCACTCCGCACCCGGCGCACACCGGACCGTACGACGGTTCGTGGGCCAGATCCTGACGCCAGACGATCCGGTTCCCCGTGCACACCGGGCAGACCGCTCCGGGCGCCGCCTCCAGCGCCGCGATCAGCCGGCGCAGCACCTCACCGAGCGCGTCCGAGGGGTGCACCGCCGGATCGTCGCAGCGGGCGACCCCGTTGCCGCCCCAGGTGCGCCGGTGCCAGTCGTCGAAACTGCCGGGCCGCCGCAGACCCTCGTGCTTCTCGCGCCTGCGGCGCTCCGCGAACTCCTCCTCGTACGCGAGCCACACGGCCCGCGCCTCCTCCAGTTCATCGAGCGCGGCCACCAGCCGCGCCGGATCGGGTTCCCGGTCCTCGGGCTCGATCCTGTGCCTCGCGCACAGGTGGTCCCAGGTCGCCCTGTGCCCGTACGGGGCGAACCTCTCAAGGCACTTGCGCAGTGAATACCGCCGCAGCGCCAGATCACATCGCGGGTCGCGCACCTGTCTCGCAAGACTCCGGAAACCGGCCATTGCACCGCCACCTCCGTCGCTCGTACTTCGTCGCTCGTACTTCCGCGTCGAGGAATGGACGTACGACTACCCGATCCGGCTCCATCGAAAATCCGTTGGAATAGCGAATGTGATGGTCGTCCGGAATGCGCCCATGGGCGGGGAGCGCACACTGTCCCAGGAAGAGCGTCATGCTCGGCCTCGGCCTCCCGCGCGGTGAACACCTGGCGTTCGCCCGCTGATGCATGCTGCTCGTGCACAACGAGCAGGCAGGTGAGGCAGGTCAGGCCCGGTCCGGGCGATCTTGATGACAACTGCGGCGCCGGACTCGAAATGAGCTCGTCCGGCGAGGGAATCGTGTGTCAGCGCCCCACCCTGCCCGCCGCCAGCACGACCCGGGCCAGCTCCGGATGCAGGATGTCGCTGTGCGCCCCGGACGGCGGCCCGCCGTGGCGCACCACCGACGCCGCGTCGACGTTCACGCACCCGGCGGCCGGGAGCCCGTCGCGCAGCACCTCGTCCAGGGTGAGCCGGCGCGTGCCGGCGACGGCCTGGATGCCGTCGTGGCCGACCGCCCACCAGCGCTTGTCGAGACCGACGAGCGTCGAGGAGTCCCCGGCCATCCGGGACGCCAGCGGATAGATCACGCCGAGCGCCGTGTCATGCCGCGAAAAGCAGGCGACCACCGGCCCGTCGACCCGGTGCTGCATGTCCCGCAGCACCCCGCTGCTTCCCTCGGCATGCGGGAGCGACGGCGCGAACGCGTAGTGCGAGAACGCGCCTTGCAGCAGGGTCACCGACTTCACCGGGCGGGCGCCCGCGGGCAGCCCCCGCAGCGCGAACGCGACGAGCCGCGCGCCCTGGCTGTGCCCCACGAGATGGACGCGTGTGGTGGGGGAGGAGCGGGCGAGCTGTCCGAGCAGCGGTCCGAGTCCGCGTTCCCCTACCGTCCCGGCTCGTCTCTTCATCGTGTAGTACGTGGCCTGGCGGAGCACTTCCCGTGCGCCCTTCCACAGTTTCTTGAGCCCGCCGCCGATCGCGAGTGAGGGTTCCGCGCCGTCGAGCGCCTCGGTGAAGATCCGGCAGACCTCGACGGGGTCCTCCCGGAGGAACAGCGGCTCGCCGTCGCCGGCCACGTCGCCGACGAGTCCGGCGGCCGGAGCCGCGGTCAACTCCCTCACCAGCAGCCCGAATTCATCGAAGGCCGGGCGCGATGCCGGTTCCTCCGCGAGCAGCACCGCCAGCCGGTCCAACGCCGCTTCCCGGCCCGGAAAGACTCCGGCAAGCGCCTCGAAGTCCGGTACCGGCTCGTCGGTGAACATCATCGAGGGCCACACGACCCCCGCGTACCCGACGCGTGCGCCGGGCGGAAGAGGGAGGCTCGGGAACGGCTCGAAGAAGCGCGAGCAGAAACGCGTCGCCGTGGACCGGGAGTTGTTCCAGCCATGCGCGAGCATCACCAGATCCGTGACCCCGAGTCCCGCGAGAGCGTCCCGCTGAGCGGGGTCCGCATCGCCGTCCGCGTCGAACGTGATCTCCCGGTACGGCCGCACACTCATCTCGTTCACGGGCGCGTCCCTCCTCCCCCAGGGCTTCGTCCTGGGGACTCCGCCGAAGACCGCTGCTCACACAGCATCCCGCGGCGGCGGAGGGACGGCCAGACCTGTGGCGAGTGCCGGTCAGAGCCGGTTCGACGCGGTCACCCGGTGGAGATGGATCAGTACGTCGTACGAGGTGCCCAGCCGCACCGGCTCCGGCTCGGCCGGCCAGGAGTTGCCGATGTTGCGGGTCGGACGGACCTCGCCCAGCCACGTGCGGGCCGCGTCGGGCGCGGTCCGCAGGTCGAGGTAGTAGTCGCGGCCCGAAACCCGCTCCAGGGTGTGCTCATTGCTCCCCGTCGGCATCGGCCCCACCGAGAACCTGCGGATCGGCTCGGCCGGGTCGGTCATGTCGAGCGCGTTGAACGACCCCTGCCCGAAGGTGAATCCGACGCTCACATACGCCCGGCCCATCATGTCCCGCAGGAACGCGCCCTGCAGCTTCGGGTACTGGGCGGGGTTGCTCGTCTCGTACCCCACATGCCCGTTGTGCGCCGAGAGCAGCATTCGGTGCCCGGTCTGCCGCTGCCACCACACGGTGTTCTCGGCCATGACCCGGTCCCGGTGGAGCATCGCCCGACCGAGCTGCTCCGGGTCGGAGAAGTCGTACCCGTACATCGCGCCGGTCGCGGCGATGACCCGGGCGTGCTGGAGGACCCAGGCGTGCCGCTCGCGGTCCGCCCCCGGCCGCTGCCGCTCCAGCAGCTCCAGAGCCTGCCGCACCTCACCGGCCAGGGCCTTGCGCTCGTCGAGGGGCTTCACCAGATACGCCTTCATCGTCTCGTCGACGGACCCGGCCGGCCGCGAAGCCCGGTAGAGCCGGCTGATTCGCGGAAGCAGTGCGGGATACCGCTCGCCGACGTAGTCCGTCACCGTGTCGAAGAGCTGTGGCCCGGCGTACCCGA
This sequence comes from Streptomyces sp. NPDC053673, assembly GCF_055585225.1. Classification (NCBI taxonomy): domain Bacteria; kingdom Bacillati; phylum Actinomycetota; class Actinomycetes; order Kitasatosporales; family Streptomycetaceae; genus Streptomyces; species Streptomyces sp. NPDC053673. The sequence continues at coordinate 131,991 of NZ_JBVJKN010000004.1, forward strand.
CGTCATTGCCCATGAACTGCACCTGGTGGCCGGGGTGCCGGAGGTTGTGCTCCCGCATCCAGCGGATCAGGTCCAGATATTCACGGGTGTGCCATATGAGATAGGAGTTCTGGAACTCCTCACGCATGATGCGCCGGGGATCCCCCTTCCCGTGCAGCACATAGTCGTTGAGCCGGAGCCCAGCGCTCCAGTTCGCTTCCAGGGCGTATGTCGTGAAGCCCTTCTGCTCGACGAGATGCCGGAAGAGCCGGTGCTTCGTCGTGAAGAACTCACGGGAGTTGTGGGTGGCCTCGCCGACCCCGACGACCTTCGCCTCGCCGGTCATCCGGTCGAACGGCCGAAGATCCGACAGGGGCTCCGCCGCCCGCGCCAGCGCGGGTAACGGATCGCCGCCGCGAGCGGCGGGGGAGGCGTCGGCGCGTGCGGCGGGCGCGGTCACGGCGAGCGTCGTGAGGCAGAGGACGGCCAGCAGGAGCCGGTGCAGGTGATGACGTGTGGAAAGGCGCATGCGTCAAGGGTGTCGGCGGGCCGCCAGGGCCGCCATCCGGCCATCACCCCTGTGCGGGCGGGGGAAAGCCCCCGCTCAGCGGTACCGCAGATACTCCCGGCGTACGGCACGGAACGCGGCCAGGTCCTGCTGCCAGGCGCCCACCACCTCGTCCGTGTCCGCCCCCGCGTCGATCATCGTGCGCACGCGCGTGGACCCGGTGAGTTTGTCGATCCAGTTGTCCGGCCGCCAGGCGAAGCCGCTCCAGCTCCGCTTCGCCGTCACCAGCAGGCCGATGCCGGTGCGGACCGGGTCGTACACCTCCCGGTCGTGGACGTGCAGCTGGACTCCGCCGACCGTTTTGCCCTGGAACTTGGAGAACGTCGGGGCGAAGTACGCCTCGCGGAAGCGCACTCCGGGCAGCTCCAGTGCGTTGGCCGCCTCCGCCCAGGCGCGGTCGATGCCCTCGGCGCCGAGCAGCTCGAACGGGCGGGTCGTCCCCCGTCCCTCGGAGAGGTTCGTGCCCTCGAAGAGGCAGGTGCCCGAGTAGACGAGGGCGGTGTCCGGCGTCGGCATGTTGGGGCTCGGCGGCACCCAGGGCAGGTCCGTCGCGTCGTAGAAGTCCTCGCGCCGCCAGCCCGACATGCGCACGGTCTCCAGCTCGACCGGCGTCGTCAGGAACTCGCCGTTGAAGAGCAGGGCCAGCTCGGTGACGGTCATGCCGTGCGCCTGGGCGATGGGCTCGCGGCCCACGAAGGTCGCGAACGCCTTGTCCAGGACCGGGCCGAGTGCCGCCCGCCCGGTGACCGGGTTGGGCCGGTCCAGCACGACGAACCGCTTCCCGGCGAGCGCCGCCGCCACCATGCAGTCGTACAGCGTCCAGATGTACGTGTAGAAGCGGGCGCCGGCGTCCTGGATGTCGAACACGATCGTGTCGACGCCGGAGGCGGTGAAGATGTCCGCGAGCGGCCGGCCGCTCTTCAGATAGGTGTCGTAGACGGGCAGGCCGGTGGCCGGGTCGTCGTAGCGGCCCTCGGAGCCGCCCGCCTGGGCGGTGCCGCGGAAGCCGTGCTCCGGTCCGAAGACGGCGACGAGATCCACCCGGTCGTCGGCGTGCATGACGTCCACGATGTGGCGGGCGTCGCGGGTGATGCCGGTCGGATTGGTGACGACACCGATCCTTTCGCCGGACACCAGCCGGTAGCCGTCGGCGGCGAACCGCTCGAAGCCGGTGCGGACCCGGCTCCGCCCGCCGGGCGCGGCGGCGGCCGGTGCGGCCGCCGCCAGGGCGCCGACCGTGCCTCCCGCCGCCAGCAGACCCCGTCTGGACAGGCTCATCGCGCCACCTCCGTGATCGCTACATCTGTCATGGACACGCACGCTAGCGTGCGCTCGGGCCACGCGGAACGAGCCGGACACGGTCGTTCCCGCCCGCCTCTTCCGTGGCCACATACCGACTGGTTAGTCTGCTGTCTGGAGTGAGCCGCGACGGAGAGGCAGGACCGATGAGCACGCTGCAGGGTGCGAACGTGGTGGTCACAGGAGCGGGCGGCGGGATCGGTGCAGCCCTCGCCCGCCGGTTCGTGGCGGAAGGCGCACGCGTCGCCGTCAACGACCTCGACCCCGGCAGGACCAAGGCCATCGCCGACGAGATCGGCGCCCTCGCCGTCCCCGGCGACGCCTCCGCCATCGTCGAGGAGGCCCGCGACGCGCTCGGCGGCACCGTCGACATCTACTGCGCCAACGCCGGACTGGCCTCACCGGGCGACGCCTTCGCCGACGAGGACGTCTGGGCATCCGCCTGGGACGTCAACGTCATGGCGCACGTCCGCGCCGTCCGCACCCTGCTGCCGGACTGGCTGGAGCGCGGCAGCGGCCGGTTCGTCTCCACGGTCTCCGCGGCCGGGCTGCTCACGATGATCGGAGCCGCCCCGTACAGCGTCACCAAGCACGGCGCGGTCGCCTTCGCCGAATGGCTCTCGCTGACGTACCGTCACCGCGGGCTCAAGGTCCACGCCATCTGCCCGCAGGGCGTCCGTACGGACATGCTCACGGCGGCGGGATCGGCCGGCGAACTGGTCCTCGCCCCCAGCGCCATCGAGCCCGAGGATGTCGCCGACGCGCTCTTCGAAGGCATCGAGGCAGACCGCTTCCTGATTCTTCCGCACCCCGAGGTCGCCGAGTACTACCAGGCCCGCGCCGCCGAACCCGGCCGCTGGCTGGCCGGCATGAACCACATCCAGCGGAAGTGGGAAGGGGCGGCGAAGTGACCGCGGACGGCTACGCCGCCAGGCCTTGGCTCTCCCAGCTCACCGACGCCCAGCGGGCGCCGGTGGCCCCGCCCGCGACCGTCGTGCACTCCTTCCGCGCCGCCGTCGACCGGGCCCCCGGGCACACCGCCCTCGCCTACTTCGACGGACGGCTCAGCTACCGCGAGACCGACGCGCTCTCCGACTCCGTCGCCGGCCATCTCGCCGCCCGCGGCATCGCGCGCGGCGACCGGGTGGCGATCATGCTGCAGAACAGCCCGCACTTCGTCCTGGCGCTGCTCGGCGCCTGGAAGTCCGGGGCGACCGTCGTTCCGCTCAACCCGATGTACAAGTCAGCCGAGGTCGCCCATGTCCTCGAGGACGCGGACGTGGCGGCGCTGATCTGCTCGGACCGCGCCTGGGAGACCTGTCTGCGGCAGACCGCGCAGACCTCGCCCGTACGCTTCGCCGTCACCGCCTGTGAGCTGGACCTGCAGACCCGCGACGACGCACGCGTCCTCGGCTTCGAACGGCTGCCACGGCCCGGCGACACCGACGACCTGCTGACCGTCGCCACGGCCGGTCTGGCGGCGCCCGTGGACCGGGAACTCGACGCCGCCGATGTGGCACTGATCAGCTACACCTCGGGCACCAGCGGCACCCCCAAGGGAGCCATGAACCTGCACGGCGGCATCACGTACAACGCCGAACGGCAGCGTACCGGCCACCCCGTCCCGGAGGGCGCCTGCTACTTCGCGCTCGCGCCGCTCTTCCACATCACCGGGATGGTCTGCCAGCTGGCCGCATGCATCGCCAACGCCGGCACGCTCGCCCTCGCCCACCGCTTCGACGCGGGCGTCGTCCTCGACGCGTTCGCCGAGCACCGCCCCGCCTACACCGTCGGCCCCTCCACCGCCTTCATGGCGCTGGCCGCCCACCCCGGGGCCTCCCGCGACCACTTCGCGTCCTTCCTGGTGATCTCCTCCGGCGGCGCGCCCGTCCCGCCCGCGCTGGTCGAGAAGTTCCGGGCCGGCTTCGGCCCGTACATCCGCAACGGCTACGGCCTCACCGAGTGCACCGCACCCTGCGCCTCGGTGCCGCCCGAGAAGGAAGCCCCCGTCGACCCGGCGTCCGGCACCCTGTCCGTGGGCATACCCGGCCCCGACACGCTCGTACGGATCATCGACGACCGGGGTGACGAGGTGCCGTTCGGCGCCCACGGCGAGATCGCCGTACGCGGACCGCAGGTCGTGCCCGGCTACTGGCGGCTGCCCGACGCCACCGCCACCGCCTTCCCGGACGGCGAGCTGCGCACCGGAGACATCGGCTTCATGGACCCCGATGGCTGGCTCTACGTCGTCGACCGCAAGAAGGACATGATCAACGCCTCGGGCTTCAAGGTCTGGCCGCGCGAGGTCGAGGACGTCCTCCACACCCACCCCGCGGTCCGCGAGGCCGCCGTCGTCGGCATCCCGCACGCCTACCGCGGCGAGACCGTGAAGGCCTACGTCAGCCTGCGTCCGGGCGCGTCCGTGGAACCCGACGAGCTCGCCGGATACTGCGCCGACCGCCTGGCCGCGTACAAGTACCCACGGCAGGTCGAGATCCTGGAGGAGCTCCCGAAGACCACAAGTGGGAAGATCCTCAGACGGGAACTGCGTTCCCGTGCGTAGACACGGTGTGCTCCGAGAAGATGAGCCGAGCGAAAGGCGGGTGGCGGCAATGGCCAGGACGACGGACGGGAACGGCACTCCCGTCCCCCAGAGGCTGCTGGCCGCCGCCACCCGGCTCTTCGCGGAGCAGGGCTACGACCGTACGTCCGTCCAGGAGATCGTCGAGGCGGCCGGCGTCACCAAAGGCGCGCTCTACCACTACTTCGGCTCCAAGGAGGACCTCCTCCAGGAGGTCTACTCGCGGGTGCTGCGGCTCCAGCAGGAGCGCCTCGACGCCTTCGCGGAGGCAGACGCACCGGTCGAGCAGCGGCTGCGGTCCGCCGCCGCCGACGTCGTCGTGACCACTATCGACAACCTCGACGACGCGGCCATCTTCTTCCGCTCCATGCACCACCTCAGCCCGGAGAAGAACAAGCAGGTCCGCGCCGAGCGCAGGCGCTACCACGAGCGCTTCCGGGCGCTCATCGAGGAGGGCCAGCGCAGCGGGGTGTTCTCCGACGCGACCCCCGCGGACCTGGTGGTGGACTACCACTTCGGCTCGGTCCACCACCTGTCCACGTGGTACCGCCCGGACGGGCCGCTCACCCCGCAGCAGGTCGCCGATCACCTCGCCGACCTGCTGCTCAGGGCCCTGCGCCCGTAAGGGCTGTCCGGGGTGCGAGGCCCCCCGGACACCTGGGCCGCCCTAGACGTACTTCTTGAGTTCGCGCCGCGCCAGCGACCGCTGGTGCACCTCGTCCGGCCCGTCCGCCAGCTTCAGCGTCCGCGCCGCCGCCCACAGCTCGGCCAGCGGGAAGTCCTGGCTGACCCCGCCGGCGCCGTGCACCTGGACCGCCTTGTCGAGAATGTCGACGACCGCACGCGGAGTGGCGATCTTGATGGCCTGGATCTCCGTGTGCGCACCGCGGTTGCCGACCGTGTCCATCAGCCACGCGGTCTTCAGCACCAGCAGCCGCAGCTGCTCGACCGTCACCCGGGCGTCCGCGATCCAGTTCTGCACCACACCCTGCTGGGCGATCGGCTTGCCGAAGGCGGTACGGGACACGGCCCGGCGGCACATCAGCTCGATCGCCCGCTCGGCCATGCCGATCAGCCGCATGCAGTGGTGGATACGGCCGGGACCGAGCCGCGCCTGGGCGATCGCGAAGCCACCGCCCTCCTCGCCGATGAGATTCGACGCCGGCACGCGGACATCGTCGAAGACGACCTCGGCGTGGCCGCCGTGGGAGTGGTCCTCGTAGCCGTACACCTGCATGGCGCGCCGGACCTCGACGCCGGGTGTGTCGCGCGGGACGAGGATCATCGACTGCTGGCGGCGGATGTCATTGCCCTCGGGGTCGGTCTTGCCCATCACGATGAAGATCTTGCAATCCGGGTTCATCGCGCCGGAGATGTACCACTTGCGGCCGTTGATGACGTACTCGGCCGTCCCGTCGGAGGCTCGCTCGATCCGAGTCTCGATGTTCGTCGCGTCGGACGAGGCCACCTCGGGCTCGGTCATCGCGAAGGCCGAGCGGATCTCGGCGGCCAGCAGCGGCTCCAGCCACTGCTTCTTCTGCTCGTCGGACCCGAACATGGCCAGCACCTCCATGTTCCCGGTGTCCGGGGCCGCGCAGTTCAGCGCGATGGGTGCCAAGTGGGGGCTGCGGCCCGTGATTTCGGCGAGCGGCGCATACTGGAGATTCGTCAGCCCGGCCCCGTACTCCTCGTCCGGGAGGAAGAGGTTCCACAGACCCTGCTTACGGGCCTCGGCCTTGAGCTCATCCATGATCGCCGGGGTGTCCCACGGCGAGGCCAGCTTCGCGCGCTGCTCGTGCTCGACCGCCTCGGCCGGATAGACGTGCTCGTCCATGAAGGCGAGCAGCTTGGCCCGCAGTTCCTCGGTGCGCGCGTCGAATGCGAAGTCCATGGGGGTGATCAGCCTTCCTGGAGGGTGGTGAGGCCGTGCTCGATGAAGACGGGGACGAGATCGCCGATGCGGTCGAAGCCGGCGCCGACGGTCTGGCCGAGGGTGTAGCGGTAGTGGATGCCCTCCAGGATCACGGCGAGCTTGAACCAGGCGAACGCCGTGTACCAGGAGATGGCGGAGGTGTCGCGGCCGGAGCGGGCGGCGTAGCGCTCGATCAGCTCGGCGGGATCGGGATGGCCGGCAGCTCCGGCCGTGGTGCTGACGGGGGAGTCGGGGACCTCCAGCTTCTGGCTGTACATCACCAGCAGCCCGAGGTCGGTGAGCGGATCGCCGAGCGTGGACATCTCCCAGTCGAGGATCGCCTTGATCCGGTCGTCGTCGCCGATCAGGACGTTGTCGAGGCGGTAGTCGCCGTGGATGACGGCGGGCGCGGGAGAGGTGGGCAGGGCGCGGCCGAGGGCGGCGTGCAGCTCGTCGATGCCCGCGAGCTCGCGATTGCGGGAGGCGTCGAGCTGCTTGCCCCAGCGGCGCAGCTGCCGGTCCAGGAAGCCCTCCGGGCGGCCGAAGTCGCCCAGGCCCACCGACTCGGGGTCCACAGCATGCAGCTCGACGAGCGTGTCGACAAGGCCGAGGAGGGCGTTGCGGGTGCGCTCCGGGCCGAGCGGCGCGAGCTGCTCGGCCGTGCGGTACGGCGTGCCCTCGACGAACTCCATGACGTAGAAGGGCGCGCCGAGTACGGACTCGTCCTCGCACAGCAGCACCGGCTCGGGCACCGGCACGGCCGTCGGGTGCAGGGCGCTGATCACCCGGTGCTCACGCTTCATGTCGTGGGCGGTGGCCAGCACATGGCCGAGCGGGGGCCGGCGGACCACCCACCGGCCGGCGCCGTCGGTGACGGTGTACGTGAGGTTGGACCTGCCGCCCTGGATCAGCCGGGCGCTGAGCGGTCCGCTCACCAGGCCCGGTCGCTCGCGGTCGAGGAAGCCGCGCAGCTGCTCGGGGTCGAGGCCTGGCGGGTGGACTGAGCTCATCGGGGGCACCTCCGGTGGGGCGGCGATTCGGTTCCCACTCATGATGACCGACCAGTCGGTATGTCGTCCAGGGTCCGGCCGGAAAGACCGGATCGACCCCTGGCCTCCTGATCGTGTTTCTGAATAGGGTTCATGTATGGATACCGCGCTGCTCATCGACACGGTCCGCCTCACCCCGATCCTCATGGCCGATCCACCGCTGCTCAACACCCAGGGCGTCCACCAGCCGTACACCCCACGCCTCATCGTGGAGGTCGTCACGCGAGGTGGAGTGACGGGTGTGGGCGAGACGTACGGCGACGGCAAATACCTCGAACTCGCCAGGCCTCTCGCCGAGGCACTCCCCGGCCGTCCGGTCACGGATCTGAACGGCCTCTTCGACCTCGCCGACCAGGTGTGCGGCGATTCGCGGGCCGTCGACGAGCGAGTCGACGCCGGCGGACTGCGGGGCGTCCAGACCGCGGACAAGCTCCGGCTCTCGGTCGTCTCCGGCTTCGAGGTCGCCTGCCTGGACGCTCTGGGCAAGACGCTCGGACTGCCCGTGCACGCCCTGCTCGGCGGCAAGGTCCGCGACACCGTCGAATACAGCGCGTATCTCTTCTACCGCTGGGACGCCCACCCGGACGGAGGCGAGAAGGACGACTGGAGCGCCGCCCTCGACCCCGCCGGCATCGTCGCCCAGGCGCTGCGCCTCGAGCGCGACCACGGCTTCACCTCGTTCAAGCTCAAGGGCGGCGTCTTCGAGCCGGACCAGGAGATCGCCGCGATCCGGGCACTCGCCGAAGCGTTCCCCGGCCGGCCGCTGCGCCTCGACCCCAACGGCGCCTGGTCCGTGGAGACTGCGCTGTACGTCGCCGAACGGCTGAAGGACGTCCTCGAATACCTGGAGGACCCGGCGAGCGGCACCGACCGGATGGCCGAGATCGCCGCGGGTACCGACGTACCGCTGGCGACCAACATGTGCGTGACGACCTTCCCCGAGATCGCCGACGCCTTCGCACGTGACGCCGTACAGATCGTGCTCAGCGACCACCACTACTGGGGCGGCCTGCACAAGACCCGCGAACTGGCCGCCATCTGCCGGACGTTCGGCGTCGGACTCTCGATGCACTCCAACATGCATCTGGGGGTCAGTCTCGCGGCCATGACCCATGTCGCCGCGACCGTCCCGAACCTCGACCATGCCTGCGACAGCCACTACCTCTGGCAGACCGAGGACGTCATCACCACCCGCCACGTCTTCCGCGGCGGGCGGCTGACCGTCTCCGACGCGCCGGGCCTCGGCATCGAACTCGACCGCGAGAAGCTGGCGGTGCTGCAGCGGCGCTGGCTGGAGGACGACGGCACGATGCGCGAGCGTGACGACGCGGCGGCGATGCGCAAGGCGGACCCCCAGTGGCGCACCCCGGTGATGCCGCGCTGGTGACCGGGGGCCATGACCGCCGGTGCGGAGTCCCCGGAAGAGGTCAGGCGTGGCACGCCACCGGCGCGCCCCCGTTCATCACCACCATGTCCCCGAAGACGGCGACGGGGTCGAGCGGTGAGCCGGCGGGCTGCCCCTCCAGTTCGGCGTACGCCCGGTGCAGATTGGCCACCAGCCGCTCGCTCTCCCGCAGCCCGGCGAACTCCCCGAGGTCGGCGGTGCGTGCCGTCTCCAAGGGGGTGAGGCCCTTGGCGTGCCCGGTCTCGGCGAGTGCGGCGACATATCGCAGGTACCGTTCCGTGGCGTCGTACGCCGACGGGTCGGTGACCGGGCCGTGCCCCGGAACGACGGTCCCGGCGTCCAGCGAGCGCAGCAGCTCCAGCGCCTGCAGTGAGCCGCTGAGCGAGCCCATGGGGATGAACGGCGTACCGCCCTGGAAGACCAGGTCGCCCGTGAAGACGATGCCGTGCTCGGGGAGGTGGACGACCGTGTCGCCCACGGTGTGCGCCACCCCCGGGTGGATCAGCCGCACCTCGGTCCCGCCGGCCCGGAGCGTCAGCCGCTCGCTGTACGTCACGTCCGGCGCGGTGATCGTGATGTCGCCGAAGTCGGTCTGCGGCCAGATGAGGTGGAGCTGGTGCCCGGCGGCGAGGACCTCCGAGCGGCAGGACTCATGGCCCACGACGGTGGCGTCCGGCGTGAACACGCAGTTGCCGTACGTGTGGTCGCCGTGGTGGTGCGTGTTGACGACCGTGCGCGGGAGTGGGGCTCCGGTCGCCAGGAGCGCCTCGCGCAACTGCAGCGCGCGCCGCTCGGTGGCGGCGGTGTCGACGAGGAGCGTGGACTCACCGTCGCTGATGATTCCCGCGTTGTTCAGACACCAGCCGCCATCGGGCTGGACGTACGCCTGCACGGACGACGTGAGCTGGACGGTGTACGGATCGGTGGCAGGCACCGCGGCTCCCGGAGATCGTGGCCAACTGACAGGGGCAGCCTGCCAGTTGGCCGCGGCCGGGCGGAAACGGGGTGGGTCAGTGGTCGTCCCAGTGCCCGTCGTGGGCGGCATGGCGGTGGCCGTCGTGGATGTAGTCGACATGGTCGCCGTGGGCGACGGCGGTGTGCCCGCAGCCGTCTCCGTGCTGGTGAGCGTGGTCGCTGTGCGTGACATGGCCGCCCGGCTCGCATTCGTCCCAGTGGCCCTGGTGCGAGCGGTGCAGATGTCCGTCGTGCGCGTAGTCGATGTGGTCGCCGTGCACGATCTCGGTGTGCCCGCAGCCCGGCCCGTGGGCGTGCTCGTGGGTGGGGTGCTCCTGGTGGAGAACGGTCATGTGGTTCACCTTCGGGATGCATCGCGGAATCTCGTGGTTTCGCCCAGGTTAGTCCGTAATATCCGTTTATTCGGTGTTCCGGCGGTGTGCCGCGGCGCGATCCGGACGACAGGCCCCAGGCATCCCCCCGGGACGGCCTTCAGCTTGCGCAAGCCCCGGGCGGGTCGGAGGGTCGGAGCATGAAGGCGATCAGCTACCGCCGCTACGGCGGTCCCGAGGTCCTGGAGTACGGCGAGCTCCCGGAGCCGAAGGTCGGGCCCGACTCCGTCCTGGTCAAGGTGCGGGCGGCGGCCGTCAACCCGGTCGACTGGAAACTCCGCGAGGGCTACCTGGACGCGGTGGTCGACGCCGTCTTTCCGGTGATCCCGGGCTGGGACGTCTCCGGGGTCGTCGTCCAGCCGGGTGCCTCCGTGCCCGAGTTCGCCGTCGGTGACGAGGTGATGGGCTACGTCCGTGAGGACTTCCTGTCCCGGGGGACCTTTGCCGAGTACGTCGCCGCCCCCGTCCGCACCCTCGCCCGCAAACCCCGCAATCTGAGCTTCGAGGAAGCGGCGGGGATGCCGCTGGCCGGGCTCACCGCCTACCAGGTGCTCACGCAGGCCCTGGGGGTGCGACAGGGCGACACGCTCCTCGTGCACGCCGCGGCCGGCGGGGTCGGGTCGATGGCCGTGCAGCTCGCCCGCCACTTCGGCGCCCGGGTGATCGGCACCGCGAGCGAGCCGTCCCACGAGCATGTGCGCGATCTGGGCGCGGAGCCGGTGACGTACGGCGAAGGGCTCACCGAGCGGGTACGGGCCCTCGCGCCCGACGGGGTCGACGCGGTCTTCGACACCATCGGCGGCGAGACCCTGACCCTCTCCGCGGAGCTGCTCGCCAAGGGCGGCCGGCTCGCCTCCATCAGCGACCCGGCGGTGACCACGCTCGGCGGACGCTATGTCTTCGTACGGCCCAACACCGCGGACCTGTACCGGCTGAGCGAGCTCGCCGAGGAGGAGGTCATCTCGGTCCATGTGGCCCGCAGCTTCCCGCTGGAGAAGACCGCCGACGCCCACCGGCTCAGCCAGGAGGGCCACGCCCGCGGAAAGATCGTCGTAACCGTCGACTGGGAGGGCTGAGCGTCCTCGCCCGTCCGGTGACCTCGCCCGTCCCGTCACCTCGCTCGGCCGGTGACCTCGCCCGTCCGGGTCACCGTGCGATGCGGTCATCGCACGGTCACCACACAATCGTGACGGCGAACGCGGCGAGTGCCAGCGTGCACAGGGTGGCTGCGAGAGCCTGACCGAGGGGCATCGCGCCCGGCGGCTGCCCGGCGGCCATCGCCCCGATGCGCCGGTGCGCCACGGACAGGAACGCCAGCCACACCAGCGCGCTCAGCGCGAAGGCGACGACATCGCCTCCCGCGATCTCCTCGTGCCGGACGACCTGCCGCGCCGCGAGCACCGCGACGACCGTGAAGGACAGCGTCGTACGCCGCCACGCCAGCCGGGTCCGCTCCGGCTGCAGCCCCGGATCGCGGGCACCGCCGCTCATCCACGGCCCCAGGAGACGACCACCACCATCGCGACCGATACGGCGCCCACGACCAGCGCCAGCAGCGTCGGGAAGCGCGAAACCGGCAGATCCTCGCCGCGCCGCATCGCCCGCTCGCAGCGCACCCAGTGATTGACGGACCGCAGCGCACACAGCACGCCCGTACCGATCAGCGCGAGCGAAAGACCCACCCGGACACCCCAGCGCAGATCGGGCAGGAACTGGTCGACGGCGAAGCCCCCGGCGATCAGCGCGAGCGCGGTTCGCAGCCAGGCGAGGAAAGTGCGCTCGTTGGCGAGCGAGAAGCGGTAGTCGGGGGTCTCGCCCTCGTCCCGGATCCGCTGGGGCGCGAACCACAGCCGCAGACTCTGTACGAATTCGCTCACGCGTCGCACCCTACCTGCGGCAGTGTCGGTGCCCCGGACCGGCGCTTTCCGGCACGGGCCACCCGAGGCGCTCGCCGCGCCGTCAACCGGCCGGGCTCAGCCCGCCGAGGCCCGATGGTCACGCAGACGTTCGTACGCGGCGAGGCCGTCCGGGACCCACTCCCACTCGCCCAGTCGTCCCTCCAGCTCCGCCTCCGGCAGGAAGGCGTGCCAGGCGACCTCCTCGGCCTGCGGGTTCACCGGCAGCTCGCATCGGACCTCGTACACGGCCGACCACCAGGTCTGCCAGATCTGTCCCGGATCAGTCGCCGGGGCGTCGTAGAGGAACTTGAAGAGCGGTACGGGCCGGGGGAGCCCGGAGACGCCGAGCTCCTCCTCGGCCTCGCGCAGCGCCGCCTCGTCGTACGTCTCGCCCGCGCCGACGACACCACCGACGAACATGTCGTACAGGGAGGGGAAGACGAGCTTCGTCGGGGTGCGGCGATGGACGAAGATCCGGCCCTCCGCGTCCCGGGCCTGGATGAACACGCAGCGGTGGCGCAGGCCCCGCGCGTACGCCTCGCCGCGCGGGGCCTGCCCGATGACCTCGTCGTTCTCGTCGACGATGTCGAGGATCTCGTCGGAGGGACTGGAAGCGGCACTCATGCCCTCATCCAACCAGGCCGACCGATCGACCGATCGGACCGGACTCACTGACCCAGGACGTACTTCCCCGTCGGGCCCGTGGTCCAGCCGCCGTCCACCGCCAGCTCGGCGCCCGTCACGTACGAGGCCGCGTCGGAGAGCAGGAAGACCACCGCGCCCGCGATCTCGTGCGGCTCGCCGACCCGCCCCATCGGCCGCCGAACTCCGCCACCGTGTACTGCGCGACCCGCTGCCAGTCCTCCTCCGAGGTCACGTCGTGGCGCAGGAACCGGGCACGCCCGCCCAGCTCCGCGGCCATGTCCTCGCCGTCGCCTTCCAGGACGTCGGTGAGGACGACCGACGCGCCGGCCGCGACCGCCTGCCGGGCGGCCTCGGCACCCAGTCCGCGTGCGCCGCCCGTGATGACGATGGCCTTTCCGCCGAGATCGGTCATGTGATGTCCCCTCATGTGGTGGTGCACCGGGCGGCGGGCAAGGGCGCCCGCAGCAGTGCGGTGGTGGTCTCGACGAGGTCGGCGAGGAACAACTCCTCGCCGGTGAGCGGGGCGATGCCGTCGAGATGCTGGCGGGCCCGGTCGGCGAGCGCCGCGCCGATCAGGGTGAGCGCGAGGTCCAGGCGTTCCAGCAGGACCGGGTCGGGAAGCCCGGCCGGGGTCAGACAGGCCTCGACGCGTTCGATGAGCCGCCAGTAGGCGGTGCCGTCGAGCGTGGGGTGCGGAGTGCGGGTGCGTACGCCGCTCTCATGGCTCAGCTGGGCCGAGATCCGCAGGCAGCGCAGCCCCCGCTCGGAGTGCAGCTCGGTCGCCTCCGTCATGACCAGCACCGCCACCAGCTCGCGGAGATCGTCCGGGGCCCCGTCGAGCAGCGGCGCCAGCACCAGTTCCGTACGGGCCTGGCGGCCGGCCATCACCGCCTCCACGAGTCCGGTGCGCGAGCCGAAGTGGTACTGCACGGCCGACGGATTGCTCTGGCCCGCGAGCCGCACGATGTCGCGGATCTGCGCTCCGTCGACGCCCTGCGCCGCGAAGATCTCCTCGGCCGCGCGGATGAGCTTCTCCCGGGTCTCGGGTCCTGACGTCCTCGCCATGCCGCGACTCTAATGCTGGACATTATTAAAAGCGACGGCCGTCTCGCGCGGGTTGAACTGTTGACGAGTTACTGCCGCGTACAGAAGATCGGAGCCACTGAGACCCAGCCACGGAACCCAGTCGCTGAACCGAGCCACTGAACCCGGACGCTGAGCCCAGTCGCTGACCGATGAACCGATCCACTGGACCGATCCACTGAACCGAGCCACTAACCGGGCCGCGCCACCGGGCGCCCGCTCCGAGAGGGACACCACCCATGGCGTACGACGCTGATGTCATCGTGATCGGGGCAGGACTCGCGGGCCTCGTGGCCACCGCAGAGCTCGTCGACGCCGGACGGAAGGTCATCCTGCTCGACCAGGAGCCCGAGCAGTCGATCGGCGGACAGGCTCACTGGTCGTTCGGGGGACTCTTCTTCGTCGACTCGCCCGAACAGCGCCGGATGCGCATCAAGGACAGCCACGACCTGGCGCTCCAGGACTGGCTCGGTACGGCCGGCTTCGACCGCGAGGAGGACCACTGGCCGCGCCGCTGGGCCGAGGCGTACGTCGACTTCGCCGCCGGTGAGAAGCGGTCCTGGCTGCACGCGCAGGGAGTCAGGTTCTTCCCGGTCGTCGGCTGGGCCGAGCGCGGCGGCTACGACGCGAACGGCCACGGCAACTCCGTGCCGCGCTTCCACATCACCTGGGGGACCGGCCCCGGCATCGTCGAGCCGTTCGAGCGGCGGGTCAGGGAGGGCGTCGCCCGCGGGCTCGTCGAGCTGCGCTTCCGACACCGGGTGACCGGACTCGGCCGGACCGACGGGACCGTGGACACCGTGACGGGGGAGATCCTGGAGCCGTCCGGCGTCGAGCGCGGAAAGGCGAGCAGCCGCGAAGTCACCGGGTCCTTCGAACTGCGCGCCCAGGCCGTGATCGTCACCTCCGGCGGCATCGGCGGCAACCACGACCTCGTACGCGCCCAGTGGCCCGAACGCCTCGGCACCCCGCCCGAGAAGATGCTCTCCGGCGTCCCGGCCCATGTCGACGGGCTGATGCTCGGCATCGCGGAGGCGGCCGGCGCGCATCACATCAACCGCGACCGTATGTGGCACTACACCGAGGGCATCGAGAACTGGAACCCGATCTGGGCCCGGCACGGCATCCGGATCCTGCCCGGGCCCTCCTCGCTCTGGCTGGACGCCCGCGGACGACGGCTGCCCGTACCGCTCTTCCCCGGCTTCGACACGCTCGGGACGCTGGAGCACATCATGCGGTCCGGTTACGACTACACGTGGTTCGTTCTCGACCAGCGCATCATCGGCAAGGAATTCGCGCTCTCCGGTTCCGAACAGAACCCCGACCTGACGGGCAAGTCGGTCCGCGACGTCATCGCGCGGGCCCGCCTGGACGTGCCGGGCCCGGTGAAGGCGTTCATGGACAACGGTGTGGACTTCGTCGTCGAGAAGGACCTGGGCGCGCTGGTGCGCGGCATGAACTCCCTCACCAAGGAGCCGCTCATCGACGAGGACGGGCTGCGCCGCGAAATCACGGCGCGCGACCGGGAGATCGCCAACCCCTTCACCAAGGACCTCCAGGTGACGGCGATCCGGGGAGCCCGCAAGTACCTCGGCGACAAACTCATCCGCACGGTCTCCCCGCACCGCATCCTCGACCCCGGGGCGGGGCCGCTCATCGCCGTACGGCTCAACATCCTGACCCGGAAGTCGTTGGGCGGCCTGCAGACGGACCTCTCCTCGCGGGTGCTCACGGCGGGCGGCGAGCCGTTGCCCGGGATGTACGCAGCGGGCGAGGCGGCCGGTTTCGGCGGCGGCGGGGTCCACGGCTACCGCTCCCTCGAAGGCACCTTCCTCGGCGGCTGCATCTTCTCGGGCCGCGCGGCGGGGAGGGCGGCGGCGAAGGCGGTGTCCTGACGCAGGACACCGCCTGCGTGGCCGGGCGCGCACCGTGCCGCCGCGACGGGCGAACAGCCCTACGCGTCGTCCGGGCAGCGCCTACGCGTCGTCAGAGCGCCGCACCACCCGGAAGCGTTCTGCCACCAGCATCGTCGAGTCGTCCACCGTGAACCCGGGGTCGCCCAGTGCCTCGCGCATCTCCTCGCCGTGCCAGTAGCGTTCGTGCGCCGCGCGCCATTCGGCCACCGTCCGGTGGCCCTCGCCCTCGTCGAGCGCGTGACGGAGGTCCACCTCGCCCAGCGGCAGGACCCGGACCTCGGTCAGCTCGATCACCGCGACCTCGCGGCCCGCGGAGTCGATGAGGGCCGACCGCTCGCCGGGCTCCGGCAACTCCTCCTGCTCCGCCTCGTACTCGGCCAGCAGCCCGGTCGTCGAGACCTTCTCGCCGGAGAGGACCGCAGCGACCAGCTTGTCCCGTAGCGGCCCGGGGAAGGCCAGCAGATACGGCTTGAGGGGTTCGTCGTCGATCATGGCAACAGGATAGGAGCCAGCGCCGTAGCCGAGGCCGTAGCCGAGGCCGGAGCCGGAGCCGGAGCCGGAGCCGGAGCTGGAGCCGGAGCCAGCGCCGGAGCTGGAGCCGTAGCCGGAGCCAGCGCCGGAGCCGTAGCCGGAATCCCGGGCCGGCGCGGGGATGCCGTGCCGGGACCAACCGCACCGCCCGCTCCGGGAGTTGATTCAGCCACCGTCCACCCCTCGCACCTCAGCCACCCCACAGAACCGCCCTTGACGCGGAGCCTTCCCTACCGCTTTGCTGTGCGCGATCGTTCGCTCACATCCTGCTGTGAAGGAAGCCGCGGATGCCCCCACCTCCGCCGCTCGGTCGCTCCCGGCGTCGGGCAGCACGCACCGGGCACGCCTTCGACCCCGCACTCGACGACACCGAACTGGTCGCCGTGCGCGGCCAGTTGGCGCAGGGACGGTGGACCGCCGTGCGCTCCCTGCTCGCCGGGACCGGCGACGACTGGGACCGCAGGGGCCACCGCCTCGTCGTGCTCGGCACACCGCCGTCGAGCGCCGCCTGGGCGCGAGACTGGCTGCTCGCCGAGCCCGCCAGCGCCGACGCCACCGCACTCCTCGCCTGCGCCGCCGTCTTCGGTGCGCTGCGCGGCAAGGAGCCGGCGGAGCGGGCCCGTACCGCCTGCCGCGCCGCCGCCGAGCTCGCCCCGCACGACCCCACCCCCTGGCTCGCCCTGCTGCTCCTCGCCCGCACCCTCGGCACCGAGGAAGAGGTCGCCCGCCTCTTCGACGAAGTGCGAGCCCGGCACCCCGAGCACCACCACGCCCACCATCTGATGACCGCCACACTCGCCGAACGGCACCCCGGCGCCGGCCAGGACCCGCTGCACGAGGTCTACGACTTCGCGGCCTGGGCCGCGGAACAGGCCCCCGCCGACTCCCCGCTCGCCGTCCTGCCCGTCGTCGCGCACGCCGAGCGCTACCGGGTGCTGGCCTCGGCCGGCAGCGAACCGGCCGACCCCCTTCGCTCCGGCCACTGGACCGGCCGCCGCGCCCGCCAGGTGATGAAGGCCGCTTTCGACTGGTGGCTGGAATGGGAGCGCGAGGACCACCCCCGCAACCGCCTCGACCTCAACTTCCTCGCCCACGCCAAGGTCTGCGAGGGCCGCTCCGGCGAGGCCGCCGCGCTCTTCCACCGCATCGGCCCGCACGCCACCCCTGCCCCCTGGTCGTATCCGGACCAGGACCCGCACCGCGCCTTCCAGGCCGCGCGCAACGCCGCGCTCGGCACCGTATGAACGACCACCATCCCCGAAGGGACCACCCCGCCATGCCGCCGGCTGCCAGATCGAGCGACGCGACCAGCACCCGCACGAGCGCCACCAGCACCAGCGAGATCCACACCTACAAAGGACAGGAACGCGCCCTTCGGGCCGACCGCCTCGGCACCGCGGGCCTGCTGCTCTCCGTGCTCGCAGCCAGCGCCCCGCTGATGGTCGTCGCCGGGGTCATGCCCACCGTGTTCGGTGTGATGGGCATCGTCGGCCAGCCCCTCCTGTACGTCATCCTCGGAGTCGTCCTGATGCTGTTCAGCGTCGGCTACGCCGAGATGAGCCGGCACGTCCACAACGCCGGCGCCTTCTACGCGTACATAGCCCGCGGCCTCGGCCCCACCGCGGGCGCCGGCGCCTCGCTCGTCGCCCTCGTCGCCTACAGCGCCATGCAGGTCGGCATCTACGGCATCCTCGGCTTCGAGGTCTCCGGGCTCCTCGCCACCCATCTCGACGTGACCGTCGCCTGGTGGGTCCCCGCCCTCGTCGCCGCCGCGGTCGTCGCCGTACTGGGCTGGCTGAAGATCGACCTCAACGCCAAGGTGCTCGGCGTGCTCCTCGTCATCGAGTGCTCGCTCGTCGTCATCTTCGACATCGCAGCCGTCGCCGAACCGGGCAGCGAAGGCCTGTCGCTGAGCGCCTTCAACCCGGACACCCTCACCGGCGCCGGCCTCGGGACCGCCCTCTGCTTCTGCATCGCCGCGTTCGTCGGCTTCGAGCAGTCCCCCGTGTACGCGGAGGAGACCAGCCGCCCGCAGGTGGTCGTCTCCCGCGTGATGTTCCTCGCCGTCGGGTACGCCGCGCTGTTCCTCGCGCTCAGCGCCTGGGCCCTCACCGTGGCCACCGGGCCCGGAGCCATCACCGGCGAGGCCGGCAAGCAGGGCCCCGGGCTGCTCTTCTCGCTCACCGAGACCCGGCTCGGCGGCACCTTCACCGACGTCCTGCACGTCCTCTTCGTCACCGGCATGTTCGCGGCGCTGCTCAGCTTCCACAACGTCGTCGCGCGCTACGCCTTCGCCATGGGCCGTGAGGGGCTGCTCCCGGCCGCCTTCGGCCGTACGAACCAGGCCAGCGGTGCCCCCGCCACCGGTTCCGTGCTCCAGTCCGCCGTCTCCGTCCTGGTCATCGCGGCCTTCGCGGTCACCGACGACCTGCCCGCGGGCGACCCCACCACGCCCGTGCTGCGCCTGTTCACCTGGATGGGCAACGTCGGAGCGCTCGGCGTCATCCTGCTGATGGCCGCCGCCTCGTTCGCGGTGATCGCCTTCTTCGTACGGCGCGGCGCGGCCGGGCCGCAGGCCTGGCGGCTCATCGCCGCCGGGCTCGCCGGCCTCGCCCTCGTCGTGATCGCCGTCTACACGGTCAAGGACTTCGAGGCCCTGATCGGCGCCGGACCCGGTTCCTCCCTCAACTGGATCCTGCCGGGCGTCATCGGCGTCGCGCTGTTCGGCGGGCTGCTCTACGGCGCGGTCCTGCGGTCCGCGAAGCCCGATGTGCACGCCCGGATCGGCCTGGGCAACGAGGCCTTCCGGCTGGAGCAAGCGGCCGATCCGGCCGGCACGGCGGACGCCCGAGGGTGACGCCGGGTATGACGGAAGTCTGACGAACACCCGCGGTCTCTGGATTCGGGCGGCCGCGGGTGCTCGAATCGGAATGTGAAGGACCCAAACTCAGGCCCCGGCCCCGATGCCGAAGGCACGCCCGTCGGGCGGCGTCTGGTGCTCTCGGTCCTCGGCCTCGGCGCCGCAGGCGTCGCCACCGCCCCGTATCTGCAGCGCGGCCTCGAAGCCTTCCTCGGCTCGGTCGCCGACAAGGACCCCACCAAGCTCACCGGGCTGCTCCCTAACGGCGGCGGCTTCCGCTACTACTCGGTCGCGGCGTCCGTACCGCACAAGAACGAGAAGAACTACCGCCTCACCGTCGACGGACTGGTCGAGCGGCCCACGACGTACACACTGGACGCCCTGCGGGCGCTGCCGCAGACCCGCGTCGTGCGCGACGTGCAGTGCGTCACCGGCTGGCGGGTCCCCGACACCGCGTTCGAGGGCGTGAGACTGTCGGACCTGCTGGACGCGGCCGGGGTGCGGCCCGAGGCCCGGGCCATCCGGTTCACCTGCTTCGACGGCACGTACAGCGAGAGCCTCACGCTCGACCAGGCGCGCCGCTCCGACGTCCTGGTCTGCCTGCGTATGCAGGACAAGCCGCTCAGCCACTCGCACGGCGGCCCGGTGCGTCTCTACATCGCGCCCATGTACTTCTACAAGTCGGCGAAATGGCTCTCCGGAATCTCCCTGACCTCCGAAGTGGAGCCCGGATACTGGGAGGAGAGAGGCTATGACGTCGACGCCTGGGTCGGCCGGTCCAACGGCCGCGACGACGCCCCCACCGTCTGAACGCCCGGTTCCTGTACGGCGGTTCAGCCGTGCCGAGCGCTGGGTGCACCGCGCCACCGCGGCCCTGATGCTGCTGTGCGTCGCGACCGCGGCCGCACTGTACGTCCCCGGGATCGCCGAACTCGTCGGCCGCCGCCATCTCGTGGTGACCCTGCACGAGTGGTCGGGACTGCTGCTGCCCGCACCGTTCCTGCTGGGGCTGGCCTCGCGCGCGTTCCGGGCGGATCTGGGGCGGCTCAACCGCTTCGGTCCGCACGACCGGAAGTGGCTGCGGGCCGTACGGCGCCGGGACCACCGGCCGTCCTCGCGTCCGGCGGGCAAGTTCAACGCCGGACAGAAGATCTACGCGGCCTGGATCGCGGGCGCTGTGCTGGTGATGCTCGGCACGGGACTGCTCATGTGGTTCACACATCTCGCCCCGCTGGTGTGGCGTACGAGCGCGACCTTTGTGCACGACTGGCTGGCGCTCACCATCGGCCTCGTACTCATCGGCCACATCGGAATGGCGCTCGCCGACCCGGAGGCACGCCGTGGCATGCGCACCGGGTCGGTCGAGCGCCCGTGGGCCCGTCGGGAACACCCGCTGTGGGATCCGGACAAGGACTGACGGCTGACGGCCGGAGGGGCTGCAGCACCTGGGAGAGGAGGGGCTGCAGCGCCAGGGAGAAAGGGCTACAGCACCAAGGAGAGCAGCAGGACGAAGACGATGCCGACCACCGAGATGATGGTCTCCATCACCGACCAGGTCTTGATCGTCTGGCCGACGCTCATCCCGAAGTACTCCTTCACCAGCCAGAATCCGGCGTCGTTGACGTGGCTGAAGAAGAGCGAACCGGCACCGATCGCCAGCACCAGCAGCGCCGCCTCGGCGGTGCCCATGTCGGCGGCGAGCGGGGCGACCAGACCGGCGGCGGAGATCGTCGCCACGGTCGCCGAGCCGGTCGCCAGCCGGATCGCCACGGCGATCAGCCAGGCCAGCAGCAGCGTCGGGATCGCCCAGTTCTTGGAGAAGTCCAGGATCATCTGGCCGACACCGATGTCGATCAGCGTCGTCTTGAAGCCGCCGCCGGCGCCGACGATCAGCAGCACGCCCGCGATCGGGGCGAGGGACTTCTCGACGGTGGAGGCGATCCGGCCCTTGCTGAAGCCGGCGGCCCGGCCCAGCGTGAACATGCCCACGATCACGGCCGCGAGCAGGGCGATCAGCGGCGAGCCGATGACGTCGGTGACGCGCTGAACCGGGTTCTCGGCGTCGTCGACGACGATCTCGACGAGGGCGTTGGCCATCATGAGGACGACCGGCAGCAGCACTGTGGAGACGGTGGCGGCGAAGCTGGGCCGCTTCGCCAGGTCCTCGGAGGAGCCGGCGGGGGTCCGGGGGGCACTCCCGGAGGAGAACGTCATCCCGTCCGGAGCCTGGATGTCGACCCAACGTGCGGCGTACTTGGAGAACACGGGACCGGCGATGATCACCGTGGGTACGGCGACGACCAGGCCGAGCGCCAGGGTGACACCCAGGTTGGCGCCGATGGCGTCGATCGCGACCAGCGGTCCGGGGTGCGGCGGGATGAGGCCGTGCATCACCGACAGGCCGGCGAGGGCCGGGATGCCGATCCGCATCAGCGAGTAGTTGCCCCGCTTGGCGACCATCAGCACCACGGGGATCAGCAGGACGATGCCGACCTCGAAGAAGAGCGGCAGCCCGATGATCGACGCGATCAGCACCATCGCCCAGGGCATGGACCGGCCGCTCGCCTTCGCGAGGATCGTGTCGACGATCTGGTCCGCGCCGCCCGAGTCGGCGAGCAGCTTGCCGAGTATCGCGCCGAGCGCGATGAGCACGCCGACGCCCGCGACGGTGGTGCCGAGGCCCTTGGTGAAGGACTCGATGGTCTTTTCCAGCGGAGCCCCGGCGAGGGCGCCCAGCGCCAGCGAGCCGATCGTCAGTGCCAGAAAGGCATGCAGTTTGAACTTGGTGATGAGCACGACGATGACGGCGATGCCCGCGAGAACGGCGATGCCCAGCTGTGCGTTGGCCGCCGAGGTGATCGGTTCGGTGGCGTCCGCTGCCAGCATCTCGACACTGAGACTGGTCACGGTGATTCCTTAGCTTTCGAGCCGGCGCAGCGCGGCGACGGCTCGCTCGGTGATTTCTTCGGGGGAGCCGGTGACGTCGACACAGACGCCGGCCTCGTCCTCCTGCAGCGGCTGCAGGGTGGCGAACTGTGATGCGAGCAGCGCGGTGGGCATGAAGTGCCCCTTGCGCTCGGCCATCCGCCGCTCGATCAGCGCACGGTCGCCGGTCAGGTGGAGGAAGACGGCATCGGGCGCGGCGGCGCGCAGGCGGTCCCGGTAGATCCGCTTGAGCGCGGAGCTGGCGACCACGCCGCCCAGTCCCGCCCTGCCGTGCGCCCACTGCCCGATCGCGTCGAGCCAGGGCGCCCGGTCCGCGTCGTCCAGTGGGACGCCGGCCGACATCTTGGCGATGTTGGCCGCGGGATGGAAGTCGTCGCCTTCGGCGTACGGAACGCCCAGGCGTTCGGCGAGCAGGGGGCCGATCGTGGTCTTGCCGGTCCCTGCCACGCCCATCACTACGACGACGTGGGGGGTGCTCATGGGTGCCTCGCTGTCTTCTTCGACATCGGTCCGACTTCATCGACATGGGTCCGACATGGGTCCGGCATCGGTCCGACGTCGAGCCGTCGCGCTACTGAAACGCATTAGGTACGACTTATTCAAGAGGTTGAGATGTAAACGTCATACTTATTGTGGGGCGGGGCGCCCCGTAGGCTTGGGCCATGACCACAGAGGGCCACGGGCTGCACACACACGTCCTCGACAGCCTCGGCCTGGCGATCACCGCGGGCGAGTACCCGCCGGGCAATGTGCTCCGCACCGACGAGCTGGCCGAGCGCTTCAACGTCTCGCGCACCGTCGTCCGCGAAGTGGTCCGTGTCCTGGAGACGATGCACCTGGTGGAATCCCGGCGCCGCGTCGGCGTGACCGTACGCCCCGCGGCGGAGTGGAACGTCTACGACCCACGCGTCATCCGCTGGCGGCTGGCCGGTGCCGACCGCCCCCGCCAGCTGCGTTCACTGACCGTGCTGCGTTCCGCGATCGAGCCGGTCGCCGCCGGGCTCGCCGCCCGCAACGCCACCCCCGAGCAGTGCGCGGCGCTCACCGAGTGCGCGCTCGGCATGGTCGCCACCTCCCGCGGCCACCAGCTGGAGGGGTATCTCGAGCACGACATCGCCTTCCACCGGATCGTGCTCAATGCCTCCGGCAACGAGATGTTCGCCCGGCTCGGCGATGTCGTCGCCGAGGTCCTCGCCGGCCGCACCCACCACCAAGTGATGTTCGAGGACCCGGACCCGGCCGCCGTGACCCTCCACGTTCAGGTCGCCGAAGCCGTTCGCGAAGGCGACGCGGCCCGGGCCGAGACCCTTACGCGTGAGATCGCCGTCGGGGCGCTCCAGGAGCTGGACGTACTCGCCCCCTGAGGATCATGGCATCCTTGCTTCACCTTGTCGCAACCTCTGAAATACCTCAGATCTGTATCTGAGTGAGGTGCGCCACTGCCAAAATCCCAGGGTTGCCGTGACTATGAGCTTTCGGGCCTTCTGCGCCCCGAGGCCGAGCCGTGGTGACTGTCTTCCTCACCCCGGAAGGCCGCCGGCATCTGACCGGGTACCGCACACCCCCTCACGAAGGCGAACACCTACATGAGTGACCGCATCATGACTGCGGCCGAAACGCCCGTCGCCGGGCCTCCGGCAACCGGCACCCCCCACGTAGACGCCGGTGACGCCGGGTACCGCAAGGACCTCAAGTCGCGGCACATCAACATGATCGCCATCGGCGGCGCCATCGGTACGGGCCTCTTCCTCGGCGCCGGCGGACGCATGGCCAACGCCGGCCCCTCGCTCTTCATCGCCTACGCGCTCTGTGGCGTCTTCGCCTTCTTCGTCGTGCGCGCGCTCGGCGAGCTCGTGCTCTACCGGCCCTCCTCCGGTGCCTTCGTCTCGTACGCCCGTGAGTTCATGGGCGAGAAGGGCGCCTACACCGCCGGCTGGCTGTACTTCCTGAACTGGTCGACCACCGCCATCGCGGACATCACCGCGGCCGCGACCTACGCGCACTTCTGGGCGATGTTCAGCGACATCCCGCAGTGGGTGCTCGCCCTGATCGCCCTCGCCGTGGTCCTCACCGCCAACCTCATCTCGGTGAAGTACTTCGGCGAGATGGAGTTCTGGTTCGCGATCATCAAGGTCGCCGCGCTGGTGGTCTTCATGCTCATCGGCATCTTCCTCGTCGTCACCCAGCACGAGGTCGGCGGCCACACCCCGGGCCTGGCCACCATCACCGACAACGGCGGCGTCTTCCCGACCGGTGTCATGCCGATGCTGCTGCTGATCCAGGGTGTCGTCTTCGCCTACGCCTCCGTCGAGCTGTGCGGCGTCGCCGCCGGTGAGACCGAGAACCCCGAGAAGATCATGCCGAGGGCGATCAACTCGATCATGTGGCGCGTCGGCCTCTTCTATGTCGGCTCGGTCGTCCTGCTCGCCCTGCTGCTGCCGTACACCGCCTACACCGGCG
Organism: Streptomyces sp. NPDC053673; assembly: GCF_055585225.1. Lineage (NCBI taxonomy): Bacteria > Bacillati > Actinomycetota > Actinomycetes > Kitasatosporales > Streptomycetaceae > Streptomyces > Streptomyces sp. NPDC053673. The sequence goes on from NZ_JBVJKN010000004.1 coordinate 156,469, forward strand.
ACCAGAGCCCGTTCGTCACCGTCTTCGACAAGCTCGGCATCCCGGGCGCGGCCGGTGTGATGAACCTCGTCGTGCTCACCGCCGCCCTGTCCAGCCTGAACTCCGGCCTGTACTCGACCGGCCGCATCCTGCGCTCGATGTCGATGTCCGGCTCGGCGCCCAGGTTCACCGGTGTGATGAACAAGGGCGGCGTGCCCTACGGCGGCATCCTGCTGACCGCGGGCTTCGGTGTCCTCGGCGTTGTCCTGAACTACCTCATGCCGGGCGACGCCTTCGAGCTGGTGCTGAACTTCGCCTCCATCGGCATCATCGGCACCTGGGGCATGATCATGGTCTGCTCGCTGCTGTTCTGGAACCGCTCCAAGGACGGCCGGGTCACCCGCCCCGGCTACCAGCTGCCCTGGGCTCCGTTCACGCAGATCATCACCCTGGTCTTCCTCGCCTCCGTGCTGGTCCTGATGTGGATGGACGGCGGCATCAGCCGCACCACGGTGAACTGCCTCCCGCTGATCGCGCTCGCGCTCGTCGGCGGCTGGTTCGTCGTCCGCAAGAAGGTCAAGCGGATCGCCGCCGGACACCAGCAGCTCTGACGCCACCGCGTCCCGGTACGCGCTGCACGGAAGGCCCCCGCGGGACATCCCGCGGGGGCCTCGCCGTTTCGTGAGCGGCTTCGTGAGTCGAACTCCCGCTCCTCGACGTCTTCGGCCGCGGCGGCGCACTCAAGTCCTCCTGGTACGGCGACTGTCTGCCGTCCCGCGACTTCCCCATGGTCATCGATCTCCACCAGCAGGGCCGCATCGACCTCGCGGCCTTTGTCACCGAGACCATCGGCCTCGGCGACATCGAGAAGGCCTTCGCCCGGATGCACGAGGGGATGTCCTGCGCTCGGTGGTGGTGCTGTGACCGGCACGGTCACCACGCCGAAAGTCGCAGCCCGCTCTCGAACCGGCGCTCCCGCCCGTTGAGCGGGTCGGTGAACTCCAGGGCCCACGCGAGCAGTTGCAACGGCCGCCGGTAGTCCTCCGGCCCGTCCGCACGGACCACGGGATACACCGGATCATCGAGGATGGGCAGGCCCAGGGCGTTCATGTGCACCCGCAGCTGATGGGTACGGCCGGTGGCCGGCAGCAGCCGGTACCGGCCGAGGGCCTGTCCTGCGGATCTTGCCGGGCTCGCGTGCCCTGGCACGCCGCGGTGCTCCAGCAGCTCGATCCGGCTCTCGCTGTTCGGCTCGCCCGCCACCTCCCGGGCGGCCTGCACCCCGCGCTCCTTCTCGATCCGGCTGCGCACCGTGACGGGCAGCGCCACGCCGGGGTCGTACGGCGCCACCGCCTCGTACTCCTTGCGCACCCGCCGGTCCCTGAACAGCGTCTGGTACGCGCCGCGGTCCTCGGGCCGTACGACGAACAGCACGAGCCCCGCAGTCAGCCGGTCCAGCCGGTGCGCGGGCTGCAGCTCCGGCAGCTCGAGATCACGGCGCAGCCGGGCCAGCGCGGTCTCGGTGATGTGCCGGCCGCGCGGAGTCGTCGCGAGGAAGTGCGGCTTGTCGGCGATCACCACATGAGCGTCCCGGTACACGATCCCGATCTCGAACGGGACGCGCTGCTCGGCGGCGAAATCCCGGTGGAACCAGAGATACCGCCCGGCCCTGTACGGCTCTTCGGCGGCCACCGGACCGTCCGCCGAGACGAACCGCTCCTCCCGCAGCATGGCATCCACCCGCTCGGCCCCGACCGCCCCCGCGAACCGCCCGACCAGATGATCCCGTACGGTCCGCCAGGTCCCGTCCGGATCGGCGGGCAGCCGGATCCGCACCGGGTCGATCCCGTCGCGCTGCGCCAGCGGTGCCACCGGGGCAGCCCGTCTTCTGCGTCCCACGGCTCGAGCACCCGCCTCCGTACGGCCCCGTAAAAACAAAAAACCCCAGCTGAGCTGGGGTTCGATGCTGGTGTCCGAGGGGGGACTTGAACCCCCACGCCCGATAAAGGGCACTAGCACCTCAAGCTAGCGCGTCTGCCATTCCGCCACCCGGACCAGGTGTCTGTCTTCCGGCCCTGGGCCGTTCCGACGTGGAAAACCATAGCAAACATTCGGAGTGCCCGATCACGCCCCCTGTCCGGCCGCTGTCCGCCCCCTCGCCACCCACTCTCCACCCCCCGTCCGCCTTCTGCCCACTCCCGTGCCCCCGCCCCGCACCTCGTCCCGTTTCGGGCGTGTGTCATCACCCGGGCACCCTTTGGCGCGAGCCGGGGTCGCGGGAGGATGAGGACGGACCACCCGAGCGACAGTGGGAGGAAACAGCGTGAGCGAGTCGCATACCGCCCGGAGCATCTCCGGCGAGGACGAGGTCGTCGACCTCTGTCGCGATCTGATCCGGATCGACACCAGCAACTACGGCGACCACTCCGGCCCGGGGGAGCGGGCGGCCGCCGAGTACGTGGCGGAGAAGCTCGCCGAGGTCGGCCTGGAGCCGAAGATCATCGAGTCCCACCGGGGCCGGGCCTCCACCGTGGCGAGGATCGAGGGCGAGGACCCGAACCGGCCGGCGCTGCTCATCCACGGCCACACCGATGTCGTACCGGCCAACGCCGACGACTGGACCCACCACCCCTTCTCCGGGGAGATCGCCGACAGCTGCGTCTGGGGCCGTGGCGCGGTGGACATGAAGGACATGGACGCGATGACCCTCGCGGTCGTACGGGACCGGCTGCGCAGCGGCCGCAAGCCGCCGCGCGACGTGGTGCTGGCGTTCCTCGCGGACGAGGAGGCCGGCGGCACGTACGGGGCCAGGTATCTGGTCGACAAGCACCCGGGGCTCTTCGAGGGCGTGACCGAGGCGATCAGCGAGGTCGGCGGCTTCTCCTTCACCGTCAACGAGCAGCTGCGGCTCTACCTCGTCGAGACGGCCCAGAAGGGCATGCACTGGATGAAGCTGACCGTGGACGGCAGCGCCGGGCACGGCTCGATGATCCACAAGGACAACGCGATCACCGAGCTTTCCGAGGCCGTGGGACGGCTCGGGCGGCACAAGTTCCCGGTGCGGGTCACCAAGACCCTCCGGCACTTCCTCGACGAACTCGGCGACGCTCTCGGCACCGAGCTCGACCCGGAGAACATGGACGACACGCTCGCCAAGCTCGGTGGCATCGCCAAGCTGATCGGCGCCTCACTGCAGAACACCGCCAACCCGACCCAGCTGGGTGCGGGCTACAAGGTGAACGTCATCCCCGGGCAGGCGACCGCGCACGTCGACGGCCGGTTCCTGCCGGGATACGAGGAGGAGTTCCTCGCCGATCTCGACCGGATCCTGGGGTCCCGGGTCAAGCGCGAGGACGTCCACGCCGACAAGGCGCTGGAGACTTCCTTCGACGGGGCGCTGGTGGATGCGATGCAGACGGCGCTGGTCGCCGAGGACCCGATCGCGCGGGCCGTGCCGTACATGCTGTCCGCCGGCACCGACGCCAAGTCCTTCGACGACCTGGGTATCCGTTGCTTCGGCTTCGCGCCGCTCAAGCTGCCCCCGGAGCTGGACTTCGCGGGCATGTTCCACGGCGTGGACGAGCGGGTTCCGGTGGACGGTCTGAAGTTCGGGGTGCGGGTACTGGACCGTTTCCTCGACGCGAGCTGACGGAGCGGCGGCTGAACCGCTCGATCTGCTGAAACGAAACGCCAGCATTCGTCCACGCGTGCGTATTTGACTGAAAAGAGTGAATGGGACCATAAGCTAGTAGCTCCATTAACCCCTCCTCGTTACAGGTGTGCGGCCCGCGGCAGGGACCGCATTGCCAACAAGGAGGAATAATGATCAAGAAGGTCGTCGCTGCTGCGGCTGCCACTGGTGGTCTGGTTCTCGCGGGTGCGGGCATGGCCGTCGCCGACTCGGGCGCGCAGGGTGCCGCCGTGCACTCCCCGGGTGTGCTGTCGGGCAATGTCGTCCAGGCGCCCATCCACATCCCGGTGAACGTCTGCGGCAACACGGTCTCCGTGATCGGGCTGCTGAACCCCGCCTTCGGCAACGTCTGTGTCAACGACTGACGTTGAGTCTTGCCCCGTGAGGGAGTGACCCCGGCGGCCTCGGAGTGCGCGCCATGCACTCCGGGGCCGCCCGTGTTCCACCCCCGGGCGCGGCGCCCGGGGTATTCCGGAAGTCAGAAGGCAGGAAACCAGCTATGCGACAGGTCGCGCGAAAAGGCCTGATCACCGCGGCGGCCGCGGGCAGCGTGCTCGCCGCCCTCAGTGGTGGCTACGCGCACGCGGACTCGGGCGCCGAGGGGGGCGCGTCGAATTCCCCGGGAGTGCTTTCCGGGAATTCGGTCCAGGCTCCGGTGCATGTGCCGGTCAACATCTGCGGCAACACCGTGAATGTCATCGGTGTACTCAACCCCGCGTTCGGGAACAGCTGCGGCAATACGTCGGACCACGGCGGAGGCGCCCGTGCCGAGGGCGGCACGGCGAACTCTCCCGGAGTCGCCTCCGGCAACAGCGTCCAGGTGCCCGTCGACGTGCCCGTGAACGCGTGCGGGAACAGCGTGACGATCGGCGGTCTCGGCAACGGCGCATTCGGCAACGACTGCGCCAACGGTTCGGACGGGAACCACCCCGGTGAGCCGGGAGAGCCGGGAGAGCCGGGAGAGCCGGGGGAACCTGGTGAGCCCGGTGAGCCGGGGGAACCTGGTGAGCCCGGTGAGCCGGGAGAGCCGGGGGAACCTGGTGAGCCCGGTGAGCCGGGAGAGCCCGGAGAGCCCGGTCAGCCCGGTCAGCCCGGCGAACCTGGCCGGCCCGGCGAACCCGGAGAGCCGACAACGCCGATCGAGCCCTCGGGCCCGAACACGCCGGGTACCAACACCGTCACGCCGCCCAAGGGCAGCGACGAGCTCGCGCAGACCGGTGCCGGTTCGCTCGGACTCGTGATCCCGGCGGGCGCCGGCCTGCTGCTCGGCGGTGTGGTCCTCTACCGAAGGGCCCGCGCCTCCGCGTGATTGAGCCGTGACACAACGGAGCGGGCCCGCAACCGCGGGCCCGCTCCGTCTCTTCGTCACCTCTCGTCCTGCAGGAACTCACCACGTGGCGCGTACCTGACGGATGATGCGACGGCGCAGCCGCACTCTGCGGCTGCCGTCCCGTCGCAGAGTCAGTCGGTCCAACTCCCAGTGTCCGTATTCGGCATGGTCGGTCAGCAGACGGGTGGCCTCCTTGCGGGAGACCCCGCGAGGCACGTACACGTCGACAAATTCGTATTCCGGCATCGCATCTATTGTGCGGGCAGAGGCCCAGTACGGATAGCGTCTGCACTATGTCTGATGCTTCCGCTCCTGCGCAGCCCACGGCTGCCGAGGTTCGCGCCGCCGCCGAGGCGGTCAAAGCCGCGCTGGACCGTCACCTCGAAGCGGTCGAAAGCCGCACGGGAGAGGACGACCCGGCAGTGTTCGCGGCGTTCAATGCGCTTGCCGCCGCGGCCGAGGCGTACGACGAGCGGCTCTACGACCGCTACGACGAAGTAACCCCGTTCGAGATTCCCGGAGCGGACGACTCCCTGCCCCCCTACGCGGGCCCCGACGAGCCGAACGCGCTGAGTGTCCTCATCCGCCGCGACTACGCGGTGGTGGAGCCGCAGCGACTGCTCGCCCAGGCGCAGCGCATCGCCGATCTCGACCGCGACGAGACCGCGGACGAGGCGCATGCGGCGGTGGTCGGCACGAGCGTGCACGCCGCGCTCGGTGTGCTCTTCGGTGAGTTCGAACCGGACGAAATCGCCTCCCGGCACAAGGAGTTCGGTCTGGAGGAGGGCGACTCGACGCTGTGGGTGTCCGCGGCGGAGGAGCTTCCCGAGCCGGGCGAGTGGCTGAGCACCCCGTTCGACCAGGCCGATCCGGAGCACGTCGTCTGCCGCTTCGACGTCAGCTCGGTCTTCGACGAGGAGGATGTGGACGAGGACCGGGACGACCTGGACACCGCGGACAGGTGAAACTTCGGGGCTTACGCCCCGGCCCCCGTGGGCCGGGGGCTGCCCCTCACCGCCCGCAGCCCGTCCCGGCTCGACGGTGGGCGGCGCGCGTACCGAGCCTGAGCCCGTCCGGCGATTGCGGACGGACCCCCGGGCGCCTGCCCGGGCCGGGGAACGGCACGCTTTCGCGGCCGAGAACCCCGGCCAAGGGCTCACCCGTTCCGGGGCGTGAGGAGCCCTTCGAGCAGGACCCGCAGCCGGGTCGTACGTGCCGGGGCCGGGACCTCCGCGACCGCGCGCGCAAGTGCCTGGTCCACGCCGTGGACCACGGACAGATGGCGCTCGCCGCGGCTGAACGCGGTGTACACCCAGGGGCGGCTCAGGCCCTGCGCAGCGTCACCGGGCAGGACCACGACCGCGGCGGCCCAGCGCATCCCCGCCGCCTGGTGCGCCGTGAGCGCCCAGCCGTGCCGTACCGCCGACTCGACCCGCTCCTTCGGTACGACGACGGGCGTGCCCTCGCAGTCGAGCCGCAGGCCCTCCGCGTCGGCCGAGACCACCGTGCCGTGCAGAGTGCGGCCCGGCGCCGGGACGTAGGCGACCCGGTCGCCCGGATCGAAGCCGCCGAAGCGGCCGGGACCGGGGTTGAGCCGCTGCTTCAGCGCGGCGTTGAGCGCGCGGGTGCCCGCGCCGCCGCCATGGCCGACCGTGATCACCTGGGTCTCCGAGGTCGGCACCCCGATCGCCCGGGGCACCGAGTCCGCGACCAGCTGGACCGTCCGGTGCACCGCCTCGCCCGCGTCCCGCACGGGAACGATGACGACCTCCTTGCCCGGCGCGTCCACCTGCGTCAGCTCACCGATGCCGATGCCGGAGACCAGCTCGCCCAGCGGGCCCAGGTCCGGTGTGCGGGACGCGATCTGCGGGCACACACGGGCGGCCACCACATCGGCGAACACCCGGCCCGCACCCGCCGACCACAGCACACCGGGGTCACCGCTCAGCACCAGGCGACAGCCGTCCGGGAGCGACTCCACGAGCATCGCCGCGGTCTCGACGTCCAGCTGCGGTGCGTCGAGGACGGCGAGCAGATCGAGGGCGAGCGTGCCGTCCTCGTCCCGGCCCGGGCCCTGCACACCCGAGAGGAGCCCCTGCACGGTGACCGCGTCGGTGCCCAGCCTGCGCCGGCCGTTCTCGCTGTGGGCCGCGGCCACCGCGCGCAGCCCGAGGGCGCGGGCCGCCTCGACCAGGGCCGTTGGTTCGGCGCGCGCCGCGTCCCCGCCCGTGTGCAGCACGAGCCCGTGCGCGGCCGCGGCACGGATCAGCTCCGCTGCCGACGGGGAGCCGGCCTTGTCCGCCGCGTCCTCGAAAGACGTCTCCTGGACCGTCTTGACCAGCCGGGCCAGTCCGTCCGCGAGGCTCTCCTCGGCGAGTGCATACCGGTCGAGGCCCAGCAGCACGGGCACGGACCGCTGCTCCTCGGCGGCCTCCTCGCCCTCCTCTGCCTCCTCACCCTGCTCGCGGTCCTCCACACCGTCCTGGAAGACCAGCACGGCCCCCTCACCGATGGCGTGCTCCAGCGCCTCGTCCGGGTCGGGCACGGAACGCTCGGCGAGCGCAGCGCGCACGGAAGAGGACTCCAGCGCCGTGTGCCCCTGGAGCGCGGCGCGCTCCAGCAGCCAGGTCACCAGCGCCGCCGCCCGCCGCGCGTCACCCGGCCCGCACTCCGCGCCGAGCAGTGCCCGGGCGAATCCGTCGGCCTGCTCCGGCCGCACCCCGGGCACGGCCAGCAGGCGCCACGGATCCTCGCGCAGCGCCTCCGCGGCCTGCTCACCGAGCACCCCGGCGACCCGTGTCGCGAGCCCCTCGGGCGCCCCGCCCGTCACCAGCACCTCCAGCACGGCCGCCACGGCCTGCGGGTCGGTCTGCTGCGGGCCGCGCTCCGCCTCCGGCACCCTCGGCCGGGGCGGCGCGGGCACGGAGGACGGCGCCGGCCGCCGAGGCGCGGTCGGCGCGTCGAAGAACGCGGCGCCCGGCTTCTCCCCGCTCTCCACGGCCCGTACCGCGGCCAGCAGATCGGCCGCCGTCCCGCTCAGCTTCCCGCCGGCCGCGATCGGCCCGCCCTTCTCGGCCTTCCGCTGCTCGATGCGCGCCCTCAGCTCCCGCTGCGCGGCAAGCTCGGCCTCCGCCTCGGACACCTCGGCGTCCGCCTGGGATGCCTCGGCTTCCGCCCGGGGCACCTCGGCGCCCTCGCCCGCCTGGCCTGCCGCGTCCGTCGTACCGTCCTCGCCGGTCCCCCCGGCCCCCCGGTCCGACTCCGCCGGCTCGCCCGATGCGCCGTCCGCGCCGCCGGTCTCCCCGTCCGTACGCGTCTCCCGCGCACCGTCGGCCGGACCGGGACCGCCCGTCGCGGTGCCCGGGTCCGCCTGGGCGGGTGCGTCGGAGGCGACGCCCTCGGGGGCCTCGGCGGCGGAGTCGTCGGCCGGGGATCCGGGGGTCGCCCCGGGAAGCGCAGTCACAGCGTGCTCCAGTCCTGATCGGGATAGCGGTGCACGGGCGCCGACACATCGTCGAGCGCCTGGCAGATCTCGTCAGGAAGACTAAGGCTCTCCACTGACAATGCTGCCGTGAGCTGCTGCGCGTTGCGCGCGCCGACGATCGGGGCCACCACTCCGGGACGGTCCCGGACCCATGCGAGCGCCACCTCCAGCGGCGTGGTCGCGAGCCCGTCCGCGGCCGTCGCCACCGCGTCCACGATCCGGCTCGCCGCCTCGTCCAGATACGGCTCCACGAAGGGCGCCAGCTGCTCCGAAGCCCCGCGCGAGTCCGCCGGCGTCCCGTGCCGGTACTTGCCGGTGAGCACGCCACGGCCCAGCGGAGACGAAGGCAGCAGGCCCACGCCGAGGTCCAGCGCCGCGGGCAGCACCTCGCGCTCGACACCGCGCTGCAGCAGTGAGTACTCCATCTGCGTGCTGGCCAGGCGGGTCCGTATGCCCGGGGCCGCGAGCTGCCAGGTCGCCGCCTTCGCGAGCTGCCAGCCGCAGAAGTCCGCCACACCGGCATAGCGCGCCCGGCCACTGCTCACCGCGACGTCCAGCGCCTGGAGGGTTTCCTCCAGCGGGGTGTGCGGATCGAAGCCGTGGACCTGCCACAGGTCCACATGGTCCGTGCCGAGCCGCTCGAGCGACGCGTCCAGCGCCGCCAGCAGATGGCCTCGCGAGCCGTCGAACCGGCGGTCCGGGTCGAGCACGCTGCCCGACTTCGTGGCGATGACCAGATCGCGCCGCGGCACCAGTCGCTCCACCAGCTGCCCCAGCAGATACTCGGCATCCCCGCCGCCGTACACATCCGCCGTGTCGACCAGCGTGCCGCCCGCCTCCCAGAAGGCCTTCAACTGGTCGGCGGCGTCGTGCTCGTCGGTGTCGCGCCCCCACGTCAGGGTGCCGAGCCCGATCCGGGACACACGCAGGCCGGTACGGCCGAGATGCCTCTGCTCCATGGCCGCGAGATTACTGGCCACAGCCCCACCCGGAGCGACCCTGTGGACAACTCGCCCCCGAACCGGCACTGACGGATCCCGGCCGCCCGCGCTAGAGTCCCCGCGAAGGGACGTTACTCATCGGTAAGGGGAGCGGTATGCGGCTCGGCATCAACCTCGGCTACTGGGGCGCGGGGATGGACGGCGACAACCTCGCCGTCGCGCAGGAGGCGGACCGCCTCGGCTACGACGTCTGCTGGGCCGCCGAGGCGTACGGCTCCGACGCCCCGACCGTGCTCGCCTGGGTCGCCGCGCAGACCGAGAGCATCGACGTCGGCTCGGCCATCCTCCAGATCCCCGCCCGCCAGCCCGCGATGACGGCGATGACCGCCGCCACCCTCGACTCGCTCTCCGGCGGCCGCTTCCGCCTCGGCCTCGGCGTCTCGGGCCCGCAGGTCTCCGAGGGCTGGTACGGCGTCAAGTTCGACAAGCCCCTCTCCCGCACCCGCGAGTACGTCGAGATCGTCCGCAAGGCGATGACCCGCGAGCGCCTCTCGTACGAGGGTGAGCACTGGACCCTTCCGCTGCCCGGCGGCCCGGGCAAGCCGATCAAGCTCACCGTCCACCCGCAGCGCGAGCACATCCCGCTGTACATCGCCGCCATCGGTCCCAAGAACCTGGAGCAGACCGGCGAGATCGCCGACGGCGCCCTGCTGATCTTCCCCTCCGCCGACCACCTGGAGGACACCGCGATCCGCCACATCCGCGCGGGCCGCGAGAAGGCCGGGAAGACCATGGACGGATTCGACGTCTGCCCCACCGTGCCGCTCGCCGTCGGCGACGACGTCAAGGCCCTGGCCGACATGTTCCGGCCGTACACCGCGCTGTACGTCGGCGGCATGGGCAGCCGCAAGCAGAACTTCTACAACCAGCTCGCCCAGCGCATGGGCTACGAGAAGGAAGCCGCGGAGATCCAGGACAAGTACCTCTCCGGCGACAAGGACGGCGCCGCCGCCGCCGTACCGCACGAGCTGATCGACTCGACCACCCTGCTCGGCTCCGTCGACCGGATCGCCGAGCGGATGCAGGCGTACGCCGCGGCCGGTGTGACCACCCTGACCCTGGCCCCCGCAGGCTTCACCCTCGACGAGCGGCTCGCCGCCCTGCGGGCCGGCACGGACGCCCTGGAGCGCTCCGGCCTCGCCTGAGAGACATCTGCGGCCGTGGTGGGGGCTCGGGGTCATCCCCGCCACGGCCGTCACGCTGATAACGCGCCACCGCCCCCTCGGTAACGCTCCCCGCGCGCCCTGCCGCACCCTCCCGCCGCCCGCCCCCGGCGCTCTCATTCGGCCGAGTCGTCCGGCGCTGCTGTTGCCGGTCCGTCCGGTCCGCATTTGACTCGTTCTTTGCGGACACCTGACGGAGGTGGCAGTGATGCTCTCGGCCCGGAGCCTTTTCCAGGAAATCCTCGACAACGACGATTCCTACCAGCTCTTCTGTTCGATCGCGGCCAGCGGCGAGACCCAGGGCGGCTGGGAGAACGGCCGGATCGCCGCGCTCGTCCCCGGCACCATGCGGGCCCTCGCCCCGAAGATCACCCGGCACGGTGCCGACGAGGACAAGCACGGCCGCATCTTCAACGGGCTGCTGAAGAAGCGGGGCCTCGACCCGGTCGAGGTCCCGCCCGAGACCGACTACACGATGCTGCTGGAGCGCCGGGGCATCGGCCTCGCCCACGACAAGCTGCGCCGCGACGAGCCGCTCACCGAGCACGACATCCTCGTCTACCTCTCGCACAGCCGGGTCACCGAGCAGCGCGCCGCCGACCAGATGGACATGCTGGTGAAGCACTTCGGCGAGCACCCCGAGGTCGGCAAGGCCATCACACAGATCTGTCACGACGAGGGCAACCACCTGGCGTACTGCCACGAGGAGTTGCTCCGCCTCGCCTACGCCGGCAACGGCCGCGCCGTCCAGAGCACCCTGCGCGAGTGCGCCCTCACCGAGATCGCGATCTACCGGGACGTCAGCCTCGCCGTCATGTCCCACATGGCCAGGCTGCTCAACTGGCCCAGGCCCAAGTCCGCCGTGCTGGCCGCCGGTATCCACGCCATGTACGCGTACGAGCGCGCAGGCGGCTGGCGGCGCATGGTCACTCTGACGATGCCCGAGCGGCGCGACGCTCTGGGAGCCCCTCCGCCGGAGGCAGGGGGAGGTCCGGCGACCACGGCCACCGCCGTCTGAGGCACCGCAGCATCGTTTCAGACACCGGCCCGGATCACAGCCAGCCGCGGCGCTTGAACTGCCGGTGCAGCCCGAGCACCACCGCGGCCATCGCCAGGATCAGCGCCGGGTACGTCCACGCCCAGTGCAGCTCGGGCATGTGGTCGAAGTTCATGCCGTAGATCCCGGCGACCATGGTGGGGACGGCGATCATGGCCGCCCATGCGGAGATCTTCCGCACGTCGTCGTTCTGCTGCACGCCCATCTGCGCGAGATGCGCGGACAGGATGTCCGAGAGCAGCCTGTCGAGGCCCTCCACCTGTTCGTTGACGCGTGTCAGATGGTCGTTGACATCCCGGAAGAACGGCTGCGAGTGCTCATGCACGAAGGGCACGGCCGCCCCCGCGAGCCGGGCCATCGGCGACGCCAGAGGCACGGTGGCCCGGCGGAACTCCAGCACCTGCCGCTTGAAGTTGTAGATCTTGGCGGCAGTGTTCCGGGTGTCCCCTCTCATGGGCGCGAAGACCTCCGCCTCCATCCCCTCCAGATCCAGCTGGAGCTCGCCGGCGACCTCGATGTAGTGGTCGACGATGGCGTCGCTGACGGCGTACAGGACCGCCGTCGGGCCGTGCTTGAGCACGTTCGGATCGGCCTCCAGCCGCACCCGTACCGCATGCAGTGGCGCGCTCTCCCCGTGCCGGACCGTCACCACGAACGAGTCACCGATGAAGACCATCACCTCGTCGGCGGAGACCGTGTCGCTCTCCGCGTCGTACGCCACCGGCTTGAGGACCATGAACAGGGAGTCGTCGTACACCTCGAGCTTGGGCCGCTGATGGGCCGTGAGCGCGTCCTCGACCGCCAGCGGGTGCAGCCCGAACTCGCTGCTGACGCGGTCGAACTCGTCCTGGGTCGGTTCGTACAGCCCGATCCACAGAAAGGCGTCCCCGGTCGCGCGGGCCTCGTCGAGCGCGTCGGAGAAGTCGTCGGGACCCTTTGTACGGCGGCCCTCCCGGTAGATGGCGTAGTCGACGATCACGGGCGCATTCTTCCGCGCCCGTGGTCCGGCCGCATCCCCACGGCGGGGAGCTGCCTCGGCGTATGCGGCCGGCAGGACACCGCCTAGGCTGGCCGCCATGGCCACGTTGATCCTCGTACGCCACGGACGGTCCACCGCCAACACCGCGGGGGTGCTCGCGGGCTGGACGCCCGGCGTCGTCCTCGACGACCGCGGCGCGGCGCAGGCCGCCGCGCTGCCCGGACGGCTGGCGGACGTGCAGCTCGCCGCCGCCGTCACCAGCCCCCTGGAGCGCTGCCGGGAGACCCTGCGGCCGCTGCTCGACGCACGGCCGGAACTGCCGCTGCACACCGACGAACGGATCGGCGAGTGCCACTACGGCGACTGGTCCGGCCGCAAGCTCGCCGAACTTGCCGACGAACCGCTGATGAAGATCGTGCAGCAGCACCCCTCCGCCGCGGCGTTCCCCGGCGGCGAGTCGATGCGCGCCATGCAGACGCGGGCCGTCGAGGCCGTACGGGACTGGAACGCGCGCATCGAGGAGGAGCACGGCGAGGACGCCGTGTATCTGATGTGCTCGCACGGCGACATCATCAAGTCGGTGGTGGCCGACGCCCTGGGCATGCACCTCGACCTCTTCCAGCGGCTCCACGTCGAGCCGTGTTCCGTGACGGCGATCCGCTACACCCCGCTCCGCCCCTTCCTGCTGCGGCTGGGGGACACCGGCGACCTCGGCGCGTTCAAGTCGCGGGAGAACGGCAAGGACGGGTCCGCGGTGGTCGGCGGCGGCGCGGGCGCACCGTGATCGATCCGCGCAGTAGGGTGGACGGGCCGAAACGACCCCACCACTGATCCAAGGGAGACAGGACGTGTCCCGTCAGGTGTACCTCTACGACCCACCGGAGCGGTTCGTCGCCGGTACGGTCGGGCTGCCTGGACGCCGTACGTTCTTCCTGCAGGCTTCCGCAGGGGGGCGGGTGACCAGTGTGGCCCTGGAGAAGACCCAGGTGGCCGCGCTCGCCGAGCGGATCGACGAACTGCTCGACGAGGTCGTGCGGCGCACCGGGGGCAACGCCCCGGTGCCTGCCATGGCGCCCGCGGACATCGCCGACACCGCGCCGCTCGACGTGCCGGTGGAGGAGGAGTTCCGGGTCGGCACGATGGCGCTGGCCTGGGACGGCGAGGAACAGCGCATGATCGTCGAGGCGCAGGCGCTCGTCGAGCTGGACGCGGACTCCGAGGAGGACCTCGCGGAGGCCGAGGAACGGCTGCTGCAGGACGAGGAGAACGGTCCGCCGATGCTGCGCGTCCGGCTGACCGGCGCGCAGGCGAGGGCCTTCGCCAAGCGTGCCCTGGACGTCGTGAACGCGGGGCGGCCGCCGTGCCCCCTGTGCAGCCTGCCGCTCGACCCGGAGGGACATGTATGTCCGCGCCAGAACGGATACCGCCGCGGAGCGTGACCGCGCTCGACCCGGCGCTCGACCTGCTCACCAATGGTGAGCTGACCGTTCGCGGCCGGGTCCGCGAGGCGTCCAACGCGGTGCTGTACTGCTCCGTCGCGTACGACGGAGAGGAAGCGCACTGCGTGTACAAGCCGGTCGCGGGGGAGCGGCCGCTGTGGGACTTCCCCGACGGAACGCTGGCGCAGCGCGAGGTGGCGGCGTACGAGCTGTCCGAGGCGACCGGCTGGGGGCTGGTGCCTCCGACCGTCCTGCGGGACGGGCCCTACGGAGAGGGCATGGTCCAGCTCTGGATCGAAGCGGACCCTTCGGCACCCTCCCTGCTGGCACTGGTGGAGGACGACGAGCCGGGGGACGGCTGGAAGGCGGTCGCCCTGGCGGAGGTCGGGGAGGGGCGGACGGCGCTCCTCGTGCACGCCGACGACCCGCGGCTGCGGAGACTGGCCGTACTGGACGCGGTGATCAACAACGGTGACCGCAAGGGCGGGCACCTGCTGCCGACGGCGGACGGACGTCTCTACGCGATCGACCACGGCGTGACGTTCAACGTGGACGACAAGCTCCGGACGCTGCTGTGGGGATGGGCGGGTGAGCCGCTGCTCCCCGAGGCCGTCGAGGTCCTCGGGATGCTCGCCGCCTCCCTCGCCGAGGACGGCCCTCTGGCCGCACGCCTCGCGGCACTCCTCACTCCGGCAGAGGTGGACGCCGTCCGCTCCCGGGTCGCGGCGCTGCGTGAGACGTCCCACCATCCGGAGCCCTCGGGCAGCTGGCCCGCGATCCCGTGGCCCCCGGTCTAGGCACCCCAGGAGCGTCGCCACAGGGCGCCTTACGACCACGCCGGTCATACGCGCAAGAGGGCCGAACCAGCCAAGAGGAGCCATCCGGTTCGTATCCGGAACGCGCATCCGGTTACGCTCATGACATGCATGCCTGGCCCGCTTCTGAGGTCCCCGCCCTGCCCGGCACGGGCCGCGACCTCCGGATCCACGACACCGCGACCGGCGGCCTCGTCACCATCGACCCCGGTCCCGTCGCCCGTATCTACGTCTGCGGCATCACCCCGTACGACGCGACCCACCTGGGTCACGCGGCGACCTACAACGCGTTCGACCTCGTGCAGCGCGTGTGGCTCGACACCAAGCGGCAGGTTCACTACGTCCAGAACGTGACCGACGTGGATGATCCGCTCCTGGAGCGTGCCCTCCGCGACGGACAGGACTGGACCGAGCTCGCGGAGCGCGAGACCACACTGTTCCGCGAGGACATGACCGCCCTGCGGATGCTTCCCCCGCAGCACTACATCGGCGCCGTCGAGGCCATACCGGGAATCGTTCCGCTCGTCGAGCGGCTGCGTGACGCCGGCGCCGCGTACGAGCTCGACGGGGACGTGTACTTCTCCGTGGAGGTCGACCCGCACTTCGGCCAGGTGTCGCACTACGACGCCGACCTGATGCGCGCCCTCTCCGCCGAGCGGGGCGGCGACCCCGACCGCCCCGGAAAGAAGAACCCGCTCGACCCCATGCTCTGGATGGCCGCCCGCCCGGGCGAGCCGAGCTGGGACGGTGGCACCCTCGGCCCCGGCCGGCCCGGCTGGCACATCGAGTGCGTGGCCATCGCCCTCGACCACCTCGGCATGGGCTTCGACGTCCAGGGCGGCGGCTCCGATCTCGCCTTCCCGCACCACGAGATGGGCGCCTCGCACGCCCAGGCCCTCACCGGCGAGTACCCGTTCGCCAAGGCCTATGTGCACGCCGGGATGGTCGCCCTGCACGGCGAGAAGATGTCCAAGTCGAAGGGCAACCTGGTCTTCGTCTCCACGCTGCGCCGCGAGGGCGTCGACCCGGCCGCCATCCGGCTGGCGCTGCTCTCGCACCACTACCGCGCCGACTGGGAGTGGACCGACCAGGTCCTGCAGGACGCCGTGGCCCGCCTCGACCGCTGGCGCGCCGCGGTGTCCCGTCCTGACGGGCCGTCCGCCGACGCCCTCGTCGAGGAGATCCGCGACGCCCTGGCGAACGACCTGGACGCCCCCGCCGCGCTGGCCGCCGTCGACCGCTGGGCCGAGCGCCAGCAGGCCGAAGGCGGCACGGACGAGAGCGCACCCGGTCTGGTGTCGCGTGCCGTGGACGCCCTGTTGGGCGTCGCCCTGTAGTCCTCTCCCTTTCCGAAACCCGCCCCCGGACTCGACCCGAGTCCGGGGGCGGGTCTGTTTTGTCCATGGTCACATGCTCGTTTCTGCGCTAAGTACGCCCTATGCAATCACCAATACGCATCAGAGCGGCGGTGGCCGGAGCCCTGCTCGGTCTCCTCGCGGTGTTCGCGGGACCGGGAAGCGCCCAGGCCGACCCCGCCCCGACCACCGTCGGGGACGTCACCGGCTTCACCGCCGAAGGACCCGTCTACCGACTGACCGCCGGGCAGGCCGAGGCCCGGGTCAGCTTCGTCTCCGCGGCGACCTTCCGCCTCGAACTCGCCCCGGACGGCAGGTTCACCGACCCCACCGGTACCGACATCGTCCTGCCGCAGGGCAAACCGCCAGCGACCCGCTGGACGGACCGCGGCGACCGCTACGAACTCAGCACGTCACAGGTGACATTGCGCGCCTACAAGTCGCCGCTGCGCTTCGCGCTCCACCGCGCCGACGGCACCCAGCTCTGGGCCGAGACCAAGGGCCTGACCTGGACCGGCACGACCACCACCCAGAGCCTCGCCCGCGGCGCCGACGAGCAGTACTACGGCGCCGGCATGCAGAACGGCCGCGGCAACACCTCCCACCGCGGCAAGACCGTAGAGGTCGGCGTCGACTACAACTGGAACGACGGCGGCCACCCCAACTCCGTCCCGTTCTACCTCTCCTCGGCCGGCTACGGCGTCTACCGCAACACCTACGCGCCCAACACGTATGTCTTCGGCGAGCCGGTGACCACCACCGCCAAGGAACAGCGCTTCGACGCCTACTACTTCGCCGGGCCGAGCGCCAAGGACGTCATCGGGCAGTACACCCGGCTCACCGGAAAGCCCTTCATGCCGCCCGTCTACGGCCTGGAGATCGGCGACGCCGACTGCTATCTCCACAACGCCAACCGCGGTGAACGGCACACCCTGGACGCGCTCAAGGTCGCCGACGGCTACGTCGAGCACGACATGCCCAACGGCTGGATGCTCGTCAACGACGGCTACGGCTGCGGCTACGAGAACCTCGCCGAGACCGCCCAGGGCCTCCAGCAGCGCAAGATGCAGCTCGGCCTGTGGACCGAGGACGGCCTCGACAAGCTCGCCGACCAGGTGAAGGCCGGCCAGCGCGTCGCCAAGCTCGATGTCGCCTGGGTCGGCGCGGGCTACAAGTTCGCCCTCGACGGCTGCAAGGACGCCCACGCCGGCATCGAGGCGAACAGCGACGCCCGCGGCTTCACCTGGGCGCCCGAGAGCTGGTCCGGAGCCCAGCGCTGCGGCGTCCAGTGGTCCGGCGACCAGTCCGGCACCTGGGAGTACATCCGCTGGCAGATCCCGACCTACGCGGGCGCGTCCATGTCCGGCCTCGCGTACACGACGGGCGACGTGGACGGCATCTTCGGCGGCAGCCCCAAGACGTACACCCGCGATCTGCAGTGGAAGATGTTCCTCCCGGTCACGATGACCATGGACGGCTGGGCCGCCAGCGACAAGCAGCCCTTCCGTTACGGCGAGCCGTACACGTCCGTCAACCGCGACTACCTCAAGCTCCACGAGTCCCTGCTGCCGTACATCTACTCGCACGCCCATGAGGCGACGAAGACCGGCGTCGGCCTCGCCCGCCCGCTCGTGCTGGAGTACCCGGACGATCCCAAGGCGGCGACGGACGCCGCGAAGTACGAGTTCCTCAGCGGCAAGGACTTCCTCGTCGCACCCGTCTACCAGGACGCCGTGCAGCGCGACGGCATCTATCTGCCCAAGGGAACCTGGACCGACTACTGGAGCGGACGGACCTACGAAGGCCCGGTCACCGTCGACAACTACAGCGCCCCGCTCGACACGCTCCCGCTGTTCGTCCGTGCCGGCGCCACCGTCCCCATGTGGCCCGGCGGCATCCGCTCGTACGCCGACCGCACCGCGGACTCCCCGCTGGCCTGGGACATCTACCCGCAGGGCACGTCGTCCTTCACTCTCTACGAGGACGACGGAGTGACGCGCGAACACCGGGCCGGCAAGTACGCCACCCAGCGCGCCGACGTCGAGGCCCCGAGCCGCGGCGCGGGCGATGTGAGCGTGCGGATCGGCCCGAGCAAGGGCTCTTTCACGGGCAAACAGACGGCGCGGCCGTACCATTTCACCTTGCACACCGGTGACGCACCGAGCGCCGTCGAACTCGACGGCCGCACGCTGCCCCGGCTCTCCTCCAGGGCGGCGTACGAGGCGGCGAGCCACGGCTGGTGGTACGACCAGGACGACCGTGGCGGTGTGGTCGAGGTCAAGACCGCTGCCCTGCGCACCGACCGCGGCTTCGAGCTGGAACTCAAGAACACCGCGGCGGTAGGCGGCGCCGTCCCGGGAGCCGCGGCCGTCGTCGCCGCGCCCGGGGGACAGGAACTGGGCGCCGGTACGCCGGGCACGGTCGCCGTCGACGTCACCGCGGGCAGCCGCGACGCGACGGGGGTGTCCGTCTCGCTGGACGCCCCGGCGGGCTGGCAGATGACACCGGCCGCGACCGTGGACCGCATCCCCGCGGGGACCACGAAGCGCGTCGAGGTCGCGGTCACCCCCGCCAAGGACGCCAAGCCCGGCGAGGCGACGCTCACGGCGACCGCCCGCTACCGGTCCGCCGGTGAATCCCGTACCGCCGTCCAGCGGTTCGCGGCCGGAGTGATGCCGGAGCCACCGGCCGGCGACGTCTGGGCGAGCGATCTGGTCTGGCTGAAGTCCACCAACGGATGGGGTCCGCCCGAACGGGACCGCAGCAATGGCGAATCAGGTGCGAGCGACGGACATCCGCTCACCCTCGCCGGACAGACGTACGAGAAGGGGATCGGGGCACACGCCGACTCCGACATCGAGGTCTACCTCGGCGGCCGCTGCACCGCGTTCACCGCTGACGTGGGCATCGACGACGAGATCAACGGCTACGGCGAAGTGGCCTTCTCGGTCGAGGCGGACGGCAAGGTGCTGTGGACCTCGCCCAAGCTGAGCGGCGCGTCCGCGACCGTACCGGCCGAGGTCGACGTGACGGGGGCACGGCACGTCCATCTCAAGGTCACCGACACCAACGGATCCAAGAGCGGTGATCATGCGGACTGGGCGGCCGCCCGCTTCCGCTGCGGCTGACTGTTCGTACGGCGGCTGACGGCCGGTACGGGGCGTACGTCGGCTGACAGCTCGTCAACACCCGGTGCCGGGCGGGCCCGTGCCCGTCCGGCACCCTCTCCTCCGCTTCATGATTCGCGGTACGAGGGTGCCCGGTGTGTGGTGAGGTATCAGCATCTGTCGATCATTTGTTGGAAGGACGCGCAGTGGAACGTTCCTTCGCACGCAGAAAGGTTCTCGGCGCGGCCGCCGCCCTCGGCACGGCCGCGCTCCTGGGACCGTTGACCGGGCCGGCTCACGCGGCGGACGGATCCGCCGCCGGCGGTGAACTCTGGCCCACCCGCTTACTCCTGCCCAACGGATTCGCCCCCGAGGGCATCGCCATCGGACGCAGCCCTTACGCCTACTTCGGTTCCCTCGTCAACGGCGATGTGTACCGGGCGAGCCTGGCCACCGGCCGTGGCCGGGTCATCAGCAAGGGGCTCGGCGCCGGACACATGACCGTCGGGCTGAAGATCGACCGGCACGAGCGGCGGCTGTTCCTCTCCGGCGGCTACAGCCGCGAGATCAGGGTCGCCGACGCCCACACCGGGGAGCTGGTCAGGAACTTCACCGTCGGCGCGCCCAGCACCATGGTGAACGACGTCATCCTCACCCCGGGCGCGGCCTGGTTCACGGACTCCTTCCAACCCCAGCTCTACCGGCTGTCGTTGGACCGGCACGGCGAACCGGGCCGCGAGGTGGCGACCGTACCGCTGAGCGGAGACTGGGCGCAGGGCCCGGACTTCACGGCCAACGGCATCGAGCGGACGCCCGACGGGTGCGCCCTGCTGGTGGTGAACACCGTGGTGGACGGCGGCTCGCTGATGCGCGTCGACCCGCACACGGCCGTCGCCCGCAAGGTCGACCTCGGAGACCTCAGGATCCCGTTCGGGGACGGCATTCTGCTGCTCGGCAGGGTCCTGTACATCGTGCAGCAGCAGCTGAACCAGATCGATGTGGTCCGGCTGAACGAGTCGGGCACCAGGGGCAGGGCGATCGCCCGGATCACCGACCCGGAGCGCTTCCGGATCCCGACGACGGCCGCGGCCTGGGGCGACCGGATCTATCTGCCGAACGCCCGCTTCGACGTGGAGCCGGCGCCCGGCGTCGAGTACGACGTGGTGGCGGTCGACCAGGTGTGATCGCGTGAACGGCAGAGCGGGGTGGTGCCGGTGCGGCACCACCCCGCTCGTCGCCCCGCTCACTCCTCGGACGTGTCCGTGGAGTCCGAGTCGTCCTCGGGCCCCGGCTCCGTCCTCGGTGGCTTCGGCGGCCGCGTCCGTCCGCTGGAGGTGTCCCGCAGGTACGAGCCGTCCCCGCTCTCTGTGGCATGACCGCCCGGCGCCTGGCCGGGGCCTCCGTCCCGCCGCCGCAGATACCGCTCGAACTCGCGGGCGATGGCCTCGCCGGACGCCTCGGGAAGTTCCGCGGTGTCCCGCGCCTCCTCCAGCGTCTGCACGTACTCGGCCACCTCGCTGTCCTCGGAGGCCAGTTGGTCCACCCCGAGCTGCCAGGCCCGCGCGTCCTCGGGCAGCTCGCCCAGCGGGATACGGAGGTCGATGAGGTCCTCCAGCCGGTTCAGCAGCGCCAGCGTCGCCTTCGGATTGGGCGGTTGTGACACATAGTGCGGCACCGCGGCCCACAGCGACACGGCCGGCACCCCGGCGTGCGTGCACGCCTCCTGGAGAATGCCGACGATGCCCGTGGGGCCCTCGTAACGGGTCTCCTCCAGGTCCATGGTCCGCGCCAGGTCCGGATCCGAGGTGACACCGCTGACGGGCACCGGGCGGGTGTGCGGGGTGTCGCCGAGCAGCGCGCCCAGGATCACCACCATCTCGACGCCCAGCTCATGGGCGAAGCCGAGCAGCTCGTTGCAGAACGAGCGCCAGCGCATGGACGGCTCGATCCCGCGGACCAGCACCAGGTCGCGGGGCTTCTCGCCACCGACCCGGACCACGGAGAGCCGGGTCGTGGGCCAGGTGATCTTCCGTACCCCGCCGTCCAGCCAAACCGTGGGCCGGTTGACCTGGAAGTCGTAGTAGTCCTCGGCGTCGAGCGCCGCGAACACCTCGCCCTTCCATTCCCGGTCCAGATGCGCGACAGCGGTGGAGGCGGCGTCACCCGCGTCGTTCCAGCCCTCGAACGCGGCCACCATGACCGGGTCGATCAGCTCGGGAACCCCCTCGAGCTCGATCACCCAGGCCTCCTTCCGACGTTCCCTTTCGTACGCCCCAACCTTACGGCTTCGCAGGTGCCCGCCCGCAGCCCCTGTGCACGGCCGGGTGAACTTCCATACGGCAGGGGCATAGGTCAGAGGAATCCGCCGCCGCCGTCGTCCACCTCGCCGGTCCCGCCGCGGCCGCCGTCACGGGCACGGCACTCGCGGTCGACGGCGGAATGCAGGGCCTGCGCCTGCGCCCCTGGCGTATCTGCGCCATGGCCGCGCGCTGTACGCGATCGGCGGGAACCCGGAGGCGGCGCGGGCCGCGGGCATCCGGGTCGACCGGATCACCTGGATCGTTCTCGCCGTGGGCGGGCTGCTGGCCGCCTTCGCGGGCATCCTCTACACCGGCCACTACGGGTCCGTCGCGGCCACCCAGGGAAACGGCTGGATCTTCCAGGTCTTCGCCGCGGCCGTCATCGGCGGGATCAGTCTGAAGGGCGGCCGCGGCACGCTGTTCGGCGCGCTGACCGGTGTCCTGACGCTCCAGCTCGTCGTGAACGTCATGACGCTCGGCGGGGTGCCGGCGCTGTGGAACCAGTTCCTGAACGGGGCGATCATCATCGTCGCGCTGGTGATCTCCCGGTTCGCGAGCGGGGAGAAGCAGGACTGACGGGTCCGGGGGCGCTGCCCCCGGACCCGTCACGGCGTCGACCGGAGCCACTGTTCCACGCTCGCGATGTGCACCGTCGCCCACGACCGGGCCGCTTCGGCGTCACGGTCGCGGAGCGCGGCCAGGATCGCCCGGTGCTCGTGGAGCGTACGGCTGACCGCGTCCTCCTGGGTCAGCCCACGCCACACCCGGGCCCGGGTGGTCGGCCCGGAGAGGCCGTCCAGGAGCGAGCAGAGCACGGAGTTGCCGGAGGACTGGACGATCCCGCGGTGGAACTCCAGGTCCGTGGCGACCAGTTTCTCCACCGACGGCTGCGGCCCCAGGGCGTCCAGTTGCGAGCCGAGCACATCCAGCTCCGCCTCACTGATCCTGGACGCCGCCATCGCCGTCGCGGCCGGCTCCAGAATGCGGCGTACGGCCAGGAACTCCAGGACCGTGTCGTCCCGGTGGAAGTCCACCACGAAGCTCAGCGCCTCCAGCAGCAACTGGGGGTCCAGGCTGGTCACATACGTACCGTCGCCCTGGCGTACGTCGAGAATGCGGATCAGCGACAGCGCACGCACCGCCTCGCGCAACGAGTTCCGGGACAGGCCCAGCTCGGCGGCGAGTTCGCTCTCCTTGGGGAGCCGGTCGCCCGGCCGCAGCGCGCCGGAGACGATCATTCCCTTGATCTTCTCGATTGCCTCGTCCGTGACAGCCATGGCCCGCCTCCCGCTCAGACATCCGATGTCTGCGTTCATTATGCGGCTCCCGGGGGCTGAGGTGTGCCGCAGTGCGGGAAGGGGTCCCGGGGGGCACGCCCCCCTTCCCGCTCGGCAGCGCTCCCAACTCTGCGGGAAATCGCGTGAATTCGCCTGACGGGCTCTGGTGCGGGCGATGAGAATCCTCACCATGGGGACTCGACAGGGCGAGCAGGACGGGCGGGACGAGGGGGACCGGCAGGGAGAGTGGGGCGCTCGGGACGCCCGGGACTCGCGGGACAACTGGCGCCCGCCCACCGAGGTGCGCAACATCGTCCGGGACAGCACGGTCGAGTACCTCATCCAGGCAGGCCACGTAGGGGGCGACATCGTCGTCAACCTGCCGGCTCCCGCCGCACCCGTGGACACGGCCGCCGAGGAGCTCGCCCGTGCCGTGCACGCCCAGTGGTCGGCCGAGGTCGCCGCCTGGGAGCTGGGCGACATGGAGTCCCCGCTGTCCGTGCGCTTCCTCGCCCGCTGGGTCGCCGGGCCCGGCGACCCAGCGGACACCGCCGGTGGTGACGGGCGCGCCGCCGGCACCGACGCACGCGCGGTACGCAGCGACCGCGCCGACGCCGTCGTGGACAGGCTTCAGGCCCTTCCCGTCCGCCGCCTGGTCGTGCTCGGCGGCCCGGGCTCCGGAAAGTCGACCTTGCTCGCCATGACGGCCCTGCTGCTGGCCGGACGCCATCTCGGTGACGTCACCCGCGCAGCGGCGGGCGACCGCACGGTGCCCGTACCGGTCCTCCTCTCGCTGGAGTCGTGGGACGCGGAGAACGTGGCGTTCGCGGACTGGCTCATCACACGCATCACCGCGGACCACCCGGGGCTGCCCCGGCTGGACGGCGTGCACCCGGCCAGGCGCCTGGTCCGGGACGGCCGGATTCTCGCCGTCCTCGACGCACTCGACGAACTGCCGGAGCACCGCCGCGTCGCCGTTGTCCGCGAACTGAACGCGGCGCCCCGCCGGCTGGGCTGTGTGCTGGCCTCCCGAACCGAGCAGTACCGGGCCCTGGAGCAGCGGCTCGAAGGAGCTTCCGACATCGAGGCGCTGCCGGTCCGGCAGCGCGACGCCGCCGTCCATCTGCTGCGGACGGCTTCCCCGGAACGGCACGCCCAGTGGGGCCCGGTCGTCGACGAGTTGGCCGACCACCCCGAAGGCCCCCTCGGCCAGGCCCTGTCCACACCCCTGATGATCTGGCTGGCCCGCCGCGCCTACCGCCGCCGGCACACCGACCCGGCGCATCTCACGGACCGCGCCGCGCTCCCCACTCGGGAGGCCGTCGAGAAGCACCTGATGGACGCGGTGATCCCGGCCGCCTTCGAGCCCCGTGCCTCCGACAGCGAGCGTCTGCACGCCCCGGGCGGCTGGAACCCGGCCCGGGCCCGCGGATGGCTGGCGTTCCTGGCGCGCGAGCTGCAGCGCCGCCGCACGTCCGAGTTCGCCTGGTGGCAGCTGAACAGGGCGACCGCGGCCCGGCTGCTTGCCGTGCCGACGCTCCTGGCCCTCGGGATCGCGGCGACCGAGTCCGTGCTCGCGGCCTCGGCCTGGGTCCAGGACCACCACGGTGACCCGGTGTACTTCCGCATCGATCTGTTCGAGCGGAACTACGTGTTCGGCGGGTTCGTGTTCGGCTCCGGGATCCGGGTGGCCCAGCTGTACTGGTTCGGCGACCGGTTCGGTGAGCCACGCCGCCGGGCCAACCCGTTCCGTTCGGGGGCGGCCCTGCGCTCCGCATCGCGCCCGGTCTCCGTGCGCCGTGGCCTGACCGCTGCCGCCGTCCTGCTCGTGCCCAGCCTGCTGCTTCTGTGGTCCGCACTGAGTACGCACGATCCGGACGCGTTCACGGCCCAGGCCGTCCTCGGCTTCGTCCTGCCGACCCTGCTGATGGTGGTGATCGCGGCGCCGTCGGACACCACCGACGCGGCAACCCCCGACACCTTGCTGACCAGTGAGCGCCGCACGGCCCTGCTCACCCTCGCCCTCGTCGCCCCGCTGATCGGCCTGGGTACCGGAGCGCATCGCCTGCTGACCGGCCACGGTGCCGTGGACGCGGGGGTCGCCTTCGCCAAGGGCTTCACCGGCGCGGCACTGGTGCTCGCCCTGCTGAGTCCGTGGAGCCTGTGGGTCGTCTCCAAGGCGTGGCTCGCCGTCCTCGGACGGGTGCCGTGGTCACTGATGGAGTTCCTGCGCGACGCGCACGGAGCGGGACTGCTCCAGCGGTACGGCGGAACCTACCGCTTCCGCCACCTCAGACTGCAGGAGCACCTCGCGCCGCGACCGGAGCCGAGGGCGGCCGTCACGGCACCCGGGCAGCAGCCGCTCACGGTCACCGGACCACAGCCGCGGCCCGTCCCCGGGCCTGCGGCGTCCGAGCCGCTGCCCAGGTTCTCGGAGATCCTCGACGCTGTGCCGCCGATGCACGGCCTGCCCGGCTGGACCGTCGTCTCCAACGACCGGGAGTACGTGCTCTCCGGACGTGAACGACGGGTGCCCCTGGGCCACTGGGTGCTGTGCGGGGTCTTCGCGGTCGTCGCACTGATGCGTACCGCCGTGACCGGCAACTGGGACACCTGGATCGGCTGGACCAGCGTGCTCCTGTGGCCCTGTCTGGCCCTCTTGATCAATATCGTGGCGTTCCTGCTGCCGAAGGTGCGTACGACCCTGCGGATCGACCCCTGCGGAATCACTGCCGGCCTCGGCCGGCGCAGTGCCTCGTACGCCTGGCGCGATGTCGTCGCCGTGAGCGTCCGCCAGGTCGTCGTCCGGGGCAGGAACCAGCGGACGTACGGTCCGCACGTGCGACTGCGGCCGGGCGCGCCCGAGCCGCCCGCGGTCTTCCGCGGCACGGGCGGCTGGTACCTGGTGATGCCGTTGCACATCCGTCCCGCCATGCCACCCGACATCGTCGACGCCCTCCGCCATTTCTCCGGCGGCAGATGGCAGGAGTGAGGGGCGATGACAGGAGTGAGGGGCGGCTCCCTCGCGGCAGCCGCCCCTCGAATGCGCCCCACCCTGCGGCTACTTGCCGTTCAGCAGGTCCGTGACCCTGGCCCGGACGTCTTCCGTGTCCAGCCCCCGGATCGTCAGCGTCGTACGGCGGCGCAGCACGTCGTCCGCCGTCTCGGCCCACTCGTGGTCGCGCGCGTAGACGACCTGCGCCCAGATCTCGGGGGCGTCCGGGTGGATGCGCTCGGCCAGTTCGGGGTTGTCGTTCGCCAGCCGCGCGATGTCGAAGGACAGCGAGCCGTAGTGCGTGGCCAGGTGGCGCGCGGTGTCCGCGGCCATGCGGGGGCCGGGTGCGGGACCGTCCACCAGCAGACGGTGGGCCACCGCCCGCGGGTTGGCGATGCCCGGCAGCGGGAGCTTCTTCGGCAGCTGCGAGATCGGCTCCATGTCTTCGGCGAGCGGCCGGCCCGGCAGCTCGGCCAGCTTGTTCATCACCGTACGGCCGATGTGGCGGAAGGTCGTCCACTTGCCGCCGGCCACGGACAGCATGCCGCCGCGGCCCTCGGTGACGACCGTCTCGCGCTTGGCCTTCGAGGTGTCGCCGGGACCGCCCGGCAGCACCCGCAGACCCGCGAAGGAATACGTGATCAGATCGCGGGACAGCTGCTGGTCGCGGATGGAGAAGGCGGCCTCGTCCAGGATCTGGGTGACGTCCTTCTCGTTGACCGCGACATCCGCCGGGTCGCCCTCGTACTCCTCGTCGGTCGTACCGAGCAGCAGCATGTCCTCCCAGGGGAGGGCGAAGGTGATGCGGTACTTGTCGATGGGGGTCGCGAGGGCGGCCTTCCACGGGGAGGTGCGCTTCAGCACCAGGTGCGCGCCCTTGGACAGCCGGATGGAGGGTGCCGCGTTCGGGTCCTCCATCTTCCGCAGGTGATCCACCCACGGGCCGGTCGCGTTGAGCACGAGCCGGGCGCCCACACCGAACTCGGTGCCGTCCGTACGGTCCTTGAGCTCCGCGCCCGTCACCCGGCCCTTGGTGAAGCGCAGCCCGGTGACCTCGGCGTGGTTGAGGACGACCGCGCCCGCCTCGACGGCCGCGCGGACCGTCATCAGCGCCATCCGGGAGTCGTTCATCTGGTCGTCGCCGTACACGGCGACGGCCTTCAGATTCTCCGTACGCAGCTCGGGCACATCACGCTGCGCCTTCGCCGCGGATATGACGTGACCGACGCCGTCGCCGAACGCGGAGAGCGCCGAGTACGCGAAGACGCCCGCGCCGAGCTTGGCCGCACCGTGCGGTCCGCCCTTGTAGACCGGCAGATAGAAGGTGAGCGGATTGGCCAGGTGCGGGGCCACCTGGCGGGAGACCGCACGCCGCTCGAAGTGGTTCTCCGCGACCAGCTTCACCGCGCCGGTCTGCAGATAGCGCAGACCGCCGTGGAGCAGCTTGGAGGAGGCGGAGGAGGTGGCGCCGGCGAAGTCACCGGCGTCCACCAGCGCCACCCGCAGCCCGGCCTGCGCGGCATGCCAGGCAGTGGAGATGCCCAGAATGCCGCCGCCGATCACCAGGAGGTCGTATGTCGCCTTGGCAAGCTGCTCCCGGGTCTCGGCGCGGCTCGGCAGGGAACCGGAGGCCGGGTGCGTCCCCAGGGTGGGAACGCTCTGCAGGGTGGTCATTGTCGATAGCTCCAATCAGCTCTCGTCGTGCTCGATCCAGCCCATGGTCCGTTCGACGGCCTTGAGCCAGTCCTTGTACTCGCGCTCACGCTTGTCGGCATCCATGTGGGGGGTCCACTCGGCGGCCCGGCGCCAGTTGGCGCGAAGAGCGTCGGTGTCCGGCCAGAAGCCGACGGCCAGGCCGGCGGCGTAGGCGGCGCCGAGGCAGGTCGTCTCGGCGACCATCGGGCGCACCACGGGGGCGTCCAGGAAGTCCGAGAGCGTCTGCATCAGCAGGTTGTTGGATGTCATTCCGCCGTCGACCTTGAGCGCGGTCAGCTCGACACCGGAGTCCTTGGTCATGGCGTCCGTGATCTCACGGGTCTGCCAGGCGGTTGCCTCGAGAACGGCGCGCGCGATGTGCGCCTTGGTGACGTACCGGGTGAGTCCGGCGATCACACCGCGGGCGTCGGAGCGCCAGTACGGGGCGAAGAGACCGGAGAAGGCCGGGACGAAGTACGCGCCGCCGTTGTCCTCGACGGACGCGGCGAGCGTCTCGATCTCGGGGGCGGAGTTGATCAGGCCCATCTGGTCGCGCATCCACTGGACGAGCGCGCCGGTGACGGCGATGGAGCCTTCCAGCGAGTACACGGGCGGCTGGTCGCCGATCTTGTACCCGACGGTGGTGATGAGCCCCGAGTAGGAGTTGATGATCTTGTCGCCGGTGTTCATCAGCAGGAAGGTGCCGGTGCCGTACGTGGACTTCGCCTCGCCCTCGGCGAAACACGTCTGGCCGAACAGTGCGGCCTGCTGGTCACCCAGCGCGGAGGCGACCGGGATGCCGTCCAGGACGCCGCCCTTGACGTGGCCGTACACCTCGGCGGACGAGCGGATCTCCGGCAGCACCTCCATGGGGACCTCCATGGACTGGGCGATCTTCTCGTCCCACTCCATGGTGTGGAGGTTCATCAGCATGGTGCGCGAGGCGTTGGTGACGTCGGTGACGTGGTGGCCGCCCTCGACACCGCCCGTGAGGTTCCAGATGACCCAGGAGTCCATGGTGCCGAAGAGGATCTCGCCGCGCTCGGCGCGCTCACGCAGGCCCTCGACGTTGTCCAGCAGCCAGCGGACCTTCGGGCCGGAGAAGTAGCTCGCCAGCGGCAGGCCGGTCTCGCGGCGGAAGCGGTCCTGGCCGACGTTGCGGCCGAGTTCCTTGCAGAGCGCGTCGGTGCGGGTGTCCTGCCAGACAATGGCGTTGTGGACGGGCTCACCGGTGTTCTTGTCCCAGAGGAGAGTGGTCTCGCGCTGGTTGGTGATGCCGACGGCCTTGACGTCGGCGGCGGTGATGCCCGCCTTGTTGATGGCGCCGGCGACGACCTCCTGGACATTGGTCCAGATCTCTGCGGCGTTGTGCTCGACCCAGCCCGGCTTCGGGAAGATCTGCTCGTGCTCCTTCTGGTCGACGGCGACGATCCGGCCGTCCTTGTCGAAGACGATGCAGCGGGAAGAGGTGGTGCCCTGGTCAATGGCTGCGATGAAGGGGCCGGCGGTGTGTGCGTCGGTCACGGTGTGCTCCTGAAAGTCTGAGGGAAGGACGTACGGCTCAGGCGAACGCGATCTGGTAGATACCCGCGGCGAGAGCGGAACCGATCAGCGGTCCCACGACGGGGACCCAGGCGTACCCCCAGTCGGAGCCGCCCTTGTTCGGCAGCGGGAGCAGGGCGTGCACGATGCGCGGGCCCAGGTCACGGGCCGGGTTGATGGCGTAGCCGGTCGGGCCGCCGAGCGAGAAGCCGATGCTGACGACGACGAAGGCGACGATCAGTCCGCCGAGCGTGCCGAGGCCCTTGCCGCTGTCGTTCAGGCCCATGGTGAGTACGGCCAGGACGAGCACGAGCGTGCCGATGATCTCGGTGGCGAGGTTCTGCCAGGCGACACGGATCTCGGGGCCGGTGGAGAAGATGCCGAGCACCGGACCGGCCTTCGGGGCGGCAGGCTCGGTGACCAGGCCCTCCTCGTGCGGCGGCGCGGCGAGGATCTCCGGGTCCGTCAGGTGGGCCCGGAACTGACCGTAGTAGGTGACCCAGGCCAGGAATGCGCCGAGCATGGCGCCGATCAGCTGGCCCGCGAAGTAGATGGGGACGTTGCTCCAGTCCCCGCTGGTGATCGCGATACCGAGCGTGACGGCCGGGTTGAGATGCGCGCCGGACAGCGGGCCCGAAATATAGACCGCTGTCATGACCGCGAAGCCCCACCCGAAGGCGATGGCGACCCAGCCGGCGTTCTGCGCCTTCGAGCGCTTGAGTACGACGGCGGCGACAACGCCGGCGCCGAGCAGGATGAGAACGGCGGTACCAATGATCTCGCCGATGAAGATGTCGGAGCTGGACACCCGCGACTCCTTTGTCCTTCGTCCAGGGGAAGGCGAACCAACGGGTCCCTCCGTGGTCCGCGCCCTCGGGGGTGAGAGCGATGCCGGCCCTTGGCGTTGCCACACTCTAGCGCTTATTGCCGGTAGGTGTTCGACAATGCCGACCGATGAACGGCAGTTTTGCCCTCTGGTTAATGCGACGTCAAGGGTTGTGTGGCTGAAACCCGTTTCGTTATCGATGGTGCGCCGGAACGGGCGGAATCGCCCGCCGTGAACGTCAGAACCGACCGGCGCCCAGGTCCCTGGAGACCGCACGGGCACAGTCCCGCACCGCCGCGACCAGGTCGGACCGCAGCTCCTCGCCCGCGCATACCCGCTCGACGGCGCCCGTGATGGCCACCGCGCCGACCGGCATCCGGCGCCGGTCGTGGATGGGTGCGGCCACCGCGGCGACGCCCTCCCAGGTCTCCTCCACGTCGGCGCCCCAGCCCCGCGCCCGGGTCAGGGCCAGCACGCTTTCGAAGTCCTTCAGGGTGGTCAGTGTGCGCGGCGTGAACGCCGTGCGGTCGACCTCCAGGGCCTCGGTGTGCGCCACCGGGTCGTATGCCGCCAGCACCTTCCCCAGTGCCGTCGAGTGCAGTGGCTGCATGGCGCCCACCTCCAGCACCTGCCGGCTGTCGTCCGGCCGGAAGACGTGGTGGACGATGAGCACGCCGTGCTGGTGCAGCACGCCCAGGTGGACGCTCTCACCGCTGGAGCGGGCCAGGTCGTCCGTCCAGACCAGTGCGCGGGCCCGCAGCTCGTGCACGTCCAGATAGCTGTTCCCGAGGCGCAGCAGCTCCGCCCCCAGCTGGTAGCGGCCCGAGGCCGGGTCCTGCTCGACGAAGCCCTCGGCCTGGAGGGTGCGCAGGATGCCGTGGGCCGTGCCCTTGGCCAGGTCCAGCGAGGACGCGATGTCGGACAGCCCGAGACGGCGCTCGCCACCCGCGAGCAGTCGCAGCATCGCCGCCGCCCGTTCAAGTGACTGGATGTTCTTCGCCATCGTTGCGGCCCTTCTCCCCGACATCGTTCGACAATGCTGAACACTATCGGCCGATACCGAATCAGTGTTACTGCCGGAACAGTGTGTCAAGACGCTGCGCACCCGGTCATCTCCGGGATCACCCGGAGTCCACCCCCTGGACCGGGCCGCCGTGTGCGACCGTGCCCGGCTACGCTGACCGAGTGCGCCTTCCGCAGGAAGCCGCAAAGCCGACAGCCGTCGCATCCCAGGGAGCACATCCATGGCCTCGTTGCCGACCCCTTCCGCCGACAGCCCGACTTCCGCAGGCAGTGGTACGTCCGCAGGTAGTGGTACGTCCACTGACAGCAGGACCCGCGCCGACGCCCTCCGCGCGGCGCTGGCCACCCGTGTGGTCGTCGCCGACGGGGCGATGGGCACGATGCTCCAGGCGCAGGACCCCACCCTCGACGACTTCCAGAACCTCGAGGGCTGCAACGAGATCCTCAATGTGACCCGCCCGGACATCGTCCGCTCGGTCCACTCCGCCTACTTCGAGGTCGGCGTCGACTGCGTCGAGACGAACACCTTCGGAGCGAACCTCGCCGCGCTGGGGGAGTACGACATCCCCGAGCGGGTGTACGAGCTGTCCGAGGCCGGCGCCCGTATCGCCCGCGAGGTCGCCGACGAGTACACCGCCTCTTCGGGACAGCAGCGCTGGGTGCTCGGCTCCATGGGCCCCGGCACCAAGCTGCCCACCCTCGGCCACGCCCCGTACACCGCGCTGCGTGACGCCTACCAGCGGAACGCCGAAGGCATGATCGCGGGTGGTGCCGACGCGCTGCTCGTCGAGACCACCCAGGACCTGCTGCAGACCAAGGCCTCGATCATCGGTGCCCGCCGCGCCCTGGACGCCACCGGCACGAACCTGCCGCTGATCTGCTCGGTCACCGTCGAGACCACCGGCACCATGCTCCTCGGCTCCGAGATCGGCGCGGCCCTCACCGCCCTGGAGCCGCTCGGCATCGACATGATCGGGCTGAACTGCGCCACCGGCCCGGCCGAGATGAGCGAGCACCTGCGCTACCTCGCCCGCCATTCCCGCATCCCGCTCTCCTGCATGCCGAACGCCGGTCTGCCGGTGCTGGGGAAGGACGGGGCGCACTACCCGCTCTCCGCCGCCGAGCTGGCCGACGCCCAGGAGACCTTCGTCCGCGAATACGGACTCTCCCTGGTCGGCGGCTGCTGCGGTACGACCCCGGAGCATCTGCGCCAGGTCGTCGAGCGCGTCCGTGACCTCGCCCCGACCCGGCGCGAGCCGCGCCCCGAGCCGGGCGCCGCCTCGCTCTACCAGACCGTGCCGTTCCGCCAGGACACGTCGTACATGGCGATCGGCGAGCGGACGAACGCCAACGGCTCGAAGAAGTTCCGCGAGGCCATGCTGGAGGGCCGCTGGGACGACTGTGTGGAGATGGCCCGCGACCAGATCCGCGAAGGCGCCCACATGCTCGACCTCTGCGTCGACTACGTCGGCCGCGACGGCGTCGCCGACATGGAGGAGCTGGCCGGCCGTTTCGCGACCGCGTCCACGCTGCCCATCGTGCTGGACTCGACCGAGGTCGATGTCATCCGCGCCGGCCTGGAGAAGCTCGGCGGGCGTGCCGTGATCAACTCGGTCAACTACGAGGACGGCGACGGGCCGGAGTCCCGGTTCGCGAAGGTCACCCGGCTGGCGCAGGAGCACGGCGCCGCTCTCATCGCGCTCACCATCGACGAGGAGGGCCAGGCCCGCACCGTCGAGAACAAGGTCGCCATCGCCGAGCGGATCATCACGGACCTCACCGTCAACTGGGGCATCCACGAGTCCGACATCCTCATCGACACGCTTACCTTCACCATCTGCACCGGTCAGGAGGAGTCCCGCAAGGATGGCATCGCCACGATCGAAGCCATCCGCGAACTCAAGCGCCGCCACCCCGAGGTGCAGACCACCCTGGGCCTGTCCAACATCTCCTTCGGCCTCAACCCGGCCGCCCGCATCCTGCTCAACTCCGTCTTCCTCGACGAATGCGTGAAGGCGGGCCTCGACTCGGCGATCGTGCACGCGAGCAAGATCCTCCCGATCGCCCGCTTCGACGACGAGCAGGTCACCACCGCCCTGGACCTGATCTACGACCGGCGCTCCGAGGGCTACGACCCGCTGCAGAAGCTCATGGAGCTGTTCGAAGGGGTCAACACCAAGTCGCTGAAGGCCGGCAAAGCCCAGGAACTCCTCGCCCTGCCGCTGGAGGAGCGCCTGAAGCGCCGCATCATCGACGGTGAGAAGAACGGCCTGGAGGCCGACCTCGACGAGGCACTCCAGGAGCGGCCCGCGCTCGACATCGTCAACGACACCCTCCTGGAGGGCATGAAGGTCGTCGGTGAGCTGTTCGGTTCCGGCCAGATGCAGCTGCCGTTCGTCCTGCAGTCCGCCGAGGTCATGAAGTCCGCGGTGGCCTACCTGGAACCGCACATGGAGAAGGTGGCCGACGGCCAGGGAGGGGCGGGCAAGGGCACCATCGTGCTCGCCACCGTCCGCGGCGACGTCCACGACATCGGCAAGAACCTCGTGGACATCATCCTCTCCAACAACGGCTACAACGTCGTCAACCTGGGCATCAAGCAGCCCGTCTCCGCGATCCTGGAAGCCGCCGAGGAGCACAGGGCAGATGTCATCGGCATGTCCGGCCTCCTGGTGAAGTCCACCGTGATCATGAAGGAGAACCTGGAGGAGCTGAACCAGCGCAAGCTGGCGGCCGAATACCCGGTGATCCTCGGCGGCGCCGCCCTCACCCGCGCCTACGTCGAGCAGGACCTGCACGAGATCTACGAGGGCGAGGTGCGCTACGCCCGTGACGCGTTCGAGGGCCTGCGCCTGATGGACGCCCTGATCGCGGTCAAGCGCGGCGTCCCGGGCGCCGCCCTCCCCGAGCTCAAGCAGCGCCGGGTCCGGGCCACGACGGCCGCGGTCGTCGACGAGGGCGTCGACGAAGGAGCCGTACGCTCCGACGTCGCCACCGACAACCGCGTCCCCGAGCCGCCCTTCTGGGGCACCCGGGTCGTCAAGGGCATCCAGCTCAAGGAGTACGCCTCCTGGCTCGACGAGGGCGCGCTGTTCAAGGGCCAGTGGGGCCTCAAGCAGGCTCGTACCGGCGACGGCCCCAGCTACGAGGAGCTGGTGGAGACCGAGGGCCGTCCGCGGCTGCGCGGCTGGCTGGACCAGCTGCACACCCAGAACATGCTGGAGGCGGCCGTCGTCTACGGCTACTTCCCCTGCGTGTCCAAGGGTGACGACCTGATCCTGCTCAACGACGACGGCTCCGAGCGCACCCGCTTCACCTTCCCGCGCCAGCGACGCGGCCGCCGGCTGTGCCTCGCCGACTTCTTCCGCCCGGAGGAGTCAGGTGAGCGCGACGTCGTCGGGCTGCAGGTCGTCACCGTCGGCTCGAAGATCGGCGACGCCACGGCCAAGCTCTTCGCGTCCGACTCGTACCGCGACTACCTCGAACTGCACGGACTCTCCGTCCAGCTGGCCGAGGCGCTCGCCGAGTACTGGCACGCCCGGGTCCGCGCCGAACTCGGCTTCGCCGCCGAGGACCCGGCGGACGTCGAGGACATGTTCGCGCTGAAGTACCGGGGCGCCCGCTTCTCCCTCGGTTACGGAGCGTGCCCGGATCTGGAGGACCGAGCGAAGATCGCGGAGCTGCTCGAACCCGAGCGGATCGGCGTCAAGCTCTCCGAGGAGTTCCAGCTCCACCCCGAGCAGTCGACCGACGCGATCGTCATCCACCACCCCGAGGCGAAGTACTTCAACGCCCGATAGGGCGCTGCCGCAGGGGTCCGGGGCCCGGGGGCCAGGGTCCGGGCGGGTTGCCCCGGTGGCACAGCATCGCCCGACAGGGCCCTTAAGGGACCCCGCAGGTCGCACCCGGGTGGCGTGCCGCGCGCTTCGACGGCGAGCGTCGTACACTGGTCGGTCCAGTGCAGGCCGGTCGTCCTCCCTCCACCGGGAGGGCGGCCGGCCTTCTCTTCCCTCATGGAGGTGTGCCGGATGACCAGTACGGTCCCCGCGTCCTTGACCCGCACGGCCGGGGGCTCCGCCCTGCAGGCGGTGTTCCTCGACATGGACGGCACCCTCGTGGACACCGAGGGCTTCTGGTGGGACGCCGAGGTGGAGGTCTTCGCGGACCTCGGCCACGACCTGGACGAGGCCTGGCGCGACGTGGTGGTCGGCGGTCCGATGACCCGCAGCGCGGGCTACCTCATCGAGGCGACCGGGGCGGACATCACCCTCGCCGAACTGACCGTGCTGCTCAACGAACGCTTCGAGAACCGCATCGGCCGCGGAGTGCCGCTGATGCCGGGCGCCGAACGGCTGCTCGCCGAGCTGGCCGCGCACAACGTACCCACCGCCCTCGTCTCCGCCTCCCACCGGCGCATCATCGACCGGGTCCTGGCCTCCCTCGGACGTGACCGCTTCGCACTCACCGTCGCGGGCGACGAGGTGGTCCGTACGAAGCCGCACCCCGACCCGTACCTCCTCGCGGCCCGGGGGCTCGGAGCCGAACCCGCCAGATGCGCCGTCATCGAGGACACCGCCACAGGTGTGGCCGCCGCCGAGGCGGCCGGCTGCCGGGTCGTCGCGGTCCCTTCCGTCGCGCCGATCGCGCCCGCCGACGGCCGGGTCGTCGTCGGTTCACTCGAGGAAGTCGACCTGTCGTTTCTGCGTACATTGATCACTCGAATGAACTGACGTATTCACCGAGCGTGTATGCGAATAACGCCGGAAACTCTCGGCAGCAGCCCGTGTATTTTCCGTAACCACGCATCGGCGTGACGTTCGTCACTCATCACCACTCGGTGCACTGCATAAATAGCCCGGTCCAGGCCGTCAGGGCCCGGTCTGGGGTGCTTCGGGCGTGCCCTTGTGTCCGGATTGATGGAGAGATGTACGAATCATTCCGACGCGTGAATATCGACATCCCGCTATGCCTGATCACCAGGCGTTTACGCCTCAACTTCGGCCCGGTCCAGCGTTCATGGTGCGGCCCACTAATCTCGTCGCGAGAACTTCGCCGCAGCAACGATGCGCCTCGGAGACCATCCAAGTCACCGCGGCAGCCACACCGATCGCTCTGTATCCCGGCCCCATCGCACCGCCCCGACCGGGCGGTGCGGCGGAGTGTCCCGTAACACCGCTGTATCCCAGTGAGGGATTGAGGGAGAACGTCCAGGATGAACCGCAGGACTCTGGTGCTGCCGGCCGTGATCGGCCTGCTCGCCCCCGCACTGGCCGCCTGTGGCAGCACGCCCGGTGGCTCCGGCGGAGGCGACGCCATAGTCGTGGGCACCACGGACCAGTTCGTCGCGACCGGCGATGCTCCCGCACCCTTCGACCCGGCCTACGCCTACGACACCGGCGCCTGGAACGTCCTGCGTCAGACCGTACAGACACTGATGCACATCCCGCGCGGCGGCGGCCGGCCGGTGCCCGAAGCCGCGTCCCGCTGCGGATTCACGGACACCGAGAGCGAGAGCTTCCGCTGCACCCTCCGTGACGGTCTGACGTTCGCGAACGGCAAGCCCGTCACCGTCGAGGACGTGAAGTTCTCCATCGAACGCGTACTCGACATCAAGTCCGACAACGGTACGGCCGCGCTTCTCTCCAACATCGACACCATCGAGGTCAAGGGTGAGGAGGAGATCGTCTTCCACCTCAGCACGCCCGACGCCACGTTCCCGTACAAGCTCTCCACGCCCGTCGCCGGCATCGTCAGCCGCGACGCGTACGACGGGAAGAAGCTCCGCGACGGCTTCCAGATCGACGGCTCCGGCCCGTACACCATGAGGGCCCAGACCGACGGCGAGAAGCTCGTCAGGGCGGTCTTCACCAAGAACCCCGCTTACAAGGGCGATCTGAAGGTCCGCAACGACAAGGTCGAGCTGCGCTCGTACCCCGACGCCGACTCCATGGGCACGGCGCTCGAGTCCGGTGACATCGACATGATGGCTCGTGTGATGTCCCCGGAGCAGATCAAGGACCTCGCCGAGCACCCCAAGGACGACATCGAGCTCAGCGAGATGCCCGGCCTGGAGATCCGCTACCTCGGCTTCAACACCAAGGGCCCGTCCGTGAAGGACAAGGCGGTCCGTCAGGCCATGGCCTCCGTCATCGACCGTGGCCGGATCGCGAGCAATGTCTACGGTGCCACCGCCCAGCCGCTCTACTCGCTGGTCCCGTCGAGCATCACCGGCCACACCAACGCGTTCTTCAACAAGTACGGCGAGCCGGACCGCAAGAAGGCCGCCGGCATCCTCGGCGACGCCGGGATCACCACCCCGGTGAAGCTCACCCTGCACTACACCAGCGACCGCTACGGATCCGGCACGGCCAAGGAGTTCGCGGCGCTGCGTGACCAGCTCAACGCCACCGCGCTCTTCGACGTCACCGTCAAGGGCACCGAGTGGGCGGAGTTCCGGCCCGCCCAGAAGCGCGGCGAGTACGCCGTCTACGGCCTCGGCTGGTTCCCCGACTTCCCGGACCCGGACAACTTCATTGCCCCGTTCCTGGACAAGGACAACTTCCTCAACACCCCCTATGTGAGCACCGCCGCGCGCGATCAGCTCATCCCGCAGTCCCGCCGCGAGGCCGACCGCAGCGCCGCGTCCGCCCCCTTCGCCAAGCTGCAGGACATCGTCGCCAATGATGTGCCGGTGCTGCCGCTGTGGCAGGGCAAGCAGTACGTCGCCGCCCGGACGGACATCAACGGCGTCGAGTGGACGCTGAACTCCTCCTCCGACCTCCAGTTGTGGGAGCTCGAGCGCGGCACCGCCTGACCTTCATCACCCCGGCCGCGAAGGGCGCGGCCGGCCACGAGAGCAAGAGGCAAGGATCTGTGAAGGCACGACTCAAGAGAACGACGGCTCCGCTCGCCGCGGGTCTGTCCGCTGTCCTGCTGGCGGGCTGCGGCTCGGAGCAGGGTGACGGCTCCGACGGCGACGGCGTCCGGGTGGCCGTCGGCATTTCCGACGAGGTTCTCGCCACGGACCCCGCGGACGGCTACGACCCGGGTTCGTGGCTGCTGTTCAACAACGTCTTCCAGTCCCTGCTGAGCTTCCCCAAGGGCGGCTCGACCCCGCAGCCCGAGGCCGCGGAGAAGTGCAACTTCGACAGCAGCGGCAGCACCGTGTACCGCTGCACGCTGCGCGAGGGCCTCAAGTTCAGCAACGGCAACAGCCTGACCTCGAAGGACGTCAAGTTCTCCTTCGAGCGGGCGCTGAAGATCGGCAGTGACTCCGGCCCGGGGCCGCTGCTCTCCACGATCGACAGCATCGAGACCCCCGACGAGCGGACGGTCGTCTTCCGGCTGAAGGTGCCCGACGCCACCTTCCCCAGCAAGATCGCCTCCGGTGCGGGATCCATCGTGGACCACCGCGAGTACCAGGCCGGATCCCTGCGCACCGACGGCAAGGCGGTCGGCTCCGGTCCGTACAAGCTCGACTCCTTCAGCGAGAAGGAGGCTGTCTTCTCGGTCAACCCCGAGTACAAGGGCACCGCTCAGGTGAAGAACACCGGCGTCACCCTCACGTTCTTCCGGGGCGACCAGCAGGGCCTCGGCTCCGCGCTCAAGCAGGGCGATGTCGATGTCGCCTACCGAGGACTGACCTCGCACGACATCGACGGGCTCAAGGGATCCGTGGCGGCCGGCGAGCAGGGCATCGAGGTCGTCGAGGGCGGCAGCGCCGAGGTCCAGCACCTGGTCTTCAACATGAAGGACCCGATCGCCGGCAAGCTCGCCGTCCGTAAGGCCTTCGCCTATCTCGTGGACCGCGACGCCCTGGTGCGGGACGTCTACAAGGGCACGGCCGAGCCGCTCCACTCGATCGTCCCGGCCGGAATCGCCGGCCACAACACCGCCTTCTTCGACCGCTACGGCGGCAGCCCGCAGCCCGACAAGGCCCGCAAGGCCCTGCGCTCGGCCGGCATCGACGAGAAGGTGAAGATCACTCTCTGGTCGACGCCGAGCCGCTACGGTCCCGCCACGGACCTGGAGATGCGGGCGATCGCGCAGCAGCTCAACAAGAGCGGGCTGTTCGATGCGGACGTCAAGTCCGTCGAGTTCGAGCAGTACGAGAAGGACATCCAGGCCGGTAAGTACGGCGTCTATGTGAAGGGCTGGGTCCCCGACTACCCGGACGCCGACAACTTCACCCAGCCGTTCTTCGGCGAGGGCAACGTCCTCGGCAACGGCTACGAGAACGAGCAGATCACCGGGAAGATCATCCCGGAGACCGCGGCCGTGGCGGACCGCTCGGCCACGGGCGACAAGTTCGGAAAGCTCCAGGACCTCGTCGCCGAGGATCTGCCGATCCTCCCGCTGTGGCAGGGCAAGCAGTACGCCGTCTTCAACGGCAACATCACCGGTCTGGAGTGGACGCTCGACGCGTCGACGGTCTTCCGCTTCTGGGAGATCAAGAAGGGCTGACGAAGACCGACAGCGAAGGGCTCGGTCCGCCTGGCGGACCGAGCCCCTTTGCTTACCGAGCCTTTGCTTACCGGGCCGTTCTGCTCATCTGGGCCCCTTGCCCACCCGAGCCGCTCCGGTCACTGGGCGCCGGGGCGCACCAGGCCGCTCTCGTACGCGTACACCGCGGCCTGCACCCGGTCGCGCAGGCCCAGCTTCGTCAGCACATGGCCGACATGGGTCTTGACCGTCGTCTCACTGACGAACAGATCCGCCGCGATCTCCGCGTTCGACAGCCCGCGGGCAACCAGTTTGAGGACCTCGACCTCGCGCTCGGTGAGCGTGTGGAGCGTGTCCGGGACGGGCTCCTCGCCGGACGGCAGATGGCCCGCGTACTTGTCGAGAAGCCGGCGCGTGATG
Source organism: Streptomyces sp. NPDC053673 (assembly GCF_055585225.1). Lineage (NCBI taxonomy): Bacteria > Bacillati > Actinomycetota > Actinomycetes > Kitasatosporales > Streptomycetaceae > Streptomyces > Streptomyces sp. NPDC053673. Next base: position 196,389 of record NZ_JBVJKN010000004.1, read on the forward strand.
CTCGGCGCGAGCATCGCCTCGCCCCCCGCGACCACCCGGATCGCCTGCACCAGTTCAGTCGCCGGGGCGTCCTTCAGCAGAAAGCCGCTCGCCCCCGCCCGCAGCGCCTCCACGACGTACTCGTCGAGGTCGAAGGTGGTCAGCACCAGCACCTTCGCCGGACCGTCCCGCTCCGGGCCGGTGATCTGGCGGGTCGCCTCCACCCCGTCCATCCGCGGCATCCGGATGTCCATCAGCACCACATCGGGCTGCAGCGCGCGCACCTGGTCCAGAGCCTGAAGACCGTCCCCGGCCTCACCCACCACCGCGATGTCCTGCTCGGCCTCCAGAATCATCCGGAATCCGGTGCGCAGCAGTGGTTGGTCGTCGACCAGTAGGACGCGGATAGCCACGAGATCTCCTCAAGAGTGCTGGACGGGGCCCATTCTGCCCTGACCCGGCACATGGCTCGCGGGCGGCCGTTCCGCCGGGACGGCAGGGACGTCCCCAGCCTCCGGGCGAAGCTCTGGGGGAGCTCGGGTACGGACCACCCGGCGCACCCGCAGGAGGCCTTGCTTATGCGCTTACGCCGGGGCCCCCGTCGGCCCCACCGGCAGCGGGTACGCCGGCGGCGTGCCGCCGAACTCCGGACACACCGCCTGGTGGTCGCACCAGCCGCAGAGCTTCGTCGGCCGTGGCCGCCAGTCGCCCGTCTCCGTGGCCTGCATGATCGCCTCCCACAGCGCCAGCAGCTTGCGCTCCACCCGCTCCAGATCCGCCATGACCGGGTCGTACGTCAGCACCTCGCCGCTGCCCAGGTACACCAGCTGAAGCCGGCGCGGCACCACGCCCTTGAGCCGCCAGATCACCAGGGCGTAGAACTTCATCTGGAACAGCGCGCCCTCGCTGTACTCGGGCCGGGGGGCCTTGCCCGTCTTGTAGTCGACGATCCGCACCTCGCCGGTCGGCGCCACATCGACCCGGTCGATCACCCCGCGCAGCCGCAGCCCCGACTCCAGCTCCGTCTCCACGAACAGCTCACGCTCAGCCGGCTCCAGACGCGTCGGATCCTCCAGCGAGAACCACCGCTCGACGAGCTGCTCGGCCTCCGACAGCCAGCGCGCCAGCCGCTCGCCCCCCGCGTCCTCGGCGAACAGTTCACCCAGCTCCGGCTTCGACTCCAGCAGCCGGTCCCACTGGCCGGGGATCAACGCCTTCGCCCGCGGCGCCGTACGCTCCACCGCCGGCACGTCGAAGAGCCGCTCCAGCACGGCGTGGACGAGCGTGCCCCGGGTGGCCGCCTCGCTCGGCTTCTCCGGGAGCTTGTCGATCACCCGGAAGCGGTACAGCAGAGGGCACTGCATGAAATCGCTCGCGCGCGAAGGCGACAGCGACATGGGCGGCCGGCTCCCCGGCACGGACGGCTGTCCTTCCGGCGGGGCCGGATGGCCGTCCGCCACCGAGGGCGGGTCGTCCAGGACGGGCGGCGGCACCGCCGAAGCGGGCACGCGGCCTTCCGCGGCGGGAGGCTGACTCGTACTCATGACTCAGACCCTACGGCCCGCCACTGACAGCGAGCGGCATACCATCGACGGCAGACCCTCTCGCACTGCATGATCGAGACAAGACCGAGCGAGCGACGCCTCGCGGCGCGACGTCTCGCAACGAAGGGAACCCGTGAAAGAGGACGAGGAGAGCGGTAGCAGCACGCGGCCGCGGTCCGGGACGGAGGCCTCGGACCCGGGAGGCGGAAAGCCGCAGCGCTCCACGGATCCGGGCGGCGGCATCCTCATGGGCCGTCCCTTCGGCGTGCCCGTGTACGTCGCTCCCAGCTGGTTCCTGGTCGCGGCCCTCATCACCTGGGTCTTCGGCGGGCAGCTCGACAGAGCCCTGCCCGAACTCGGTGGCGCCCGCTATCTCGTCGCGCTCTTCTTCGCGGTCGCCTTCTACGCGTCCGTGCTCGTCCACGAGCTGGCCCACACGGTCGTCGCGCTCCGCTACAAGCTGCCCGTACGCCGGATCCAGCTCCAGTTCTTCGGCGGAGTGTCGGAGATCGAGAAGGAGTCCGAGACACCCGGCCGCGAATTCGTCCTCGCCTTCGTCGGACCGCTGCTGTCCCTCGTCCTCGCCGGGGTCTTCTACCTCGGGATGTACGTCGTCGAGCCGGACACCGTCCCCCGTGTCCTGCTGGCCGGCCTGATGATCTCCAACCTCATCGTCGCCGCGTTCAACCTGCTGCCGGGACTGCCGCTGGACGGCGGCCGGATGCTGCGCGCCGTCGTCTGGAAGATCACCGGAAAGCCGATGAGCGGCACCGTGGCCGCCGCCTGGGTCGGCCGGGCGCTCGCCGTCGCCGTCCTCGTCGGCCTGCCGTTGCTCACCCACACCGGCGTGCTGGGCAACCCGAGCACGGAGCTCGGCGGCATGGACACCGTCACCGACGCCCTGCTCGCGGCCATCCTCGCCGCGATCATCTGGACCGGCGCGGGCAACAGTCTGCGCATGGCGCGGCTGCGTGAGCACCTCCCCGAACTGCGCGCCCGCACCCTCACCCGGCGAGCCGTCCCCGTCGAGTCCGACACCCCGCTCTCCGAGGCCCTCCGCCGCGCCAACGAGGCAGGAGCCCGTGCCCTGGTCGTGGTCGACGGGCACGGCGACCCCACGGCCCTGGTCCGCGAGAGCGCGATCGTCGGCGTCCCCGAGCACCGCCGCCCCTGGGTTGCCGTCAGCGGCCTCGCCCAGGAGCTCACCGACGGCATGAGGGTTCCCGCCGAACTGGCCGGTGAGGCCCTCCTCGACCGGCTGCGCGCCACCCCCGCCTCCGAGTACCTGGTGGTCGAGGAGACCGGCGAGATCTACGGCGTGCTCTCCACGGCGGACGTCGAGCGGGCCTTCGTCCAGGCCATGGCACGACCGAGGACCTGAGGGGCCGTTCTCCCCCTGCCCCTCGGCAGGGGGACTCCACCGGGACGTTCCGGCCGCCGGGGAACGGCAGCGTGCCCCTTCGGCCCGCTCGCCCGCATGCGGGCGCGGTCGGGAGCGTGACCAAGGCCCGGTACTCTGGTCACATGTCCGAACCGACCGGTGCCGCCCGCCGTCGCGGGCCCTTCAAGGTCGGGGACCAGGTCCAGCTCACCGATCCCAAGGGACGCCACTACACGTTCACGCTCGAGGCCGGGAAGAACTTCCACACCCACAAGGGTTCCTTCCCGCACGACGAGCTGATCGGTGCTCCCGAGGGCAGTGTTGTCCGTACCACGGGAAACGTCGCCTACCTCGCGCTGCGCCCCCTGCTCCCCGACTATGTCCTGTCCATGCCCCGCGGCGCCGCCGTGGTCTACCCCAAGGACGCGGGGCAGATCCTGGCCTTCGCCGACATCTTCCCCGGCGCGCGTGTCGTCGAGGCCGGTGTCGGATCGGGCTCGCTGAGCAGCTTCCTGCTCCGCGCCATCGGCGACGAGGGCATGCTGCACTCGTACGAGCGGCGTGCGGACTTCGCGGAGATCGCCAAGGGCAACGTCGAGCGCTACTTCGGCGGACCTCACCCCGCATGGACGCTCACCGTCGGTGACCTCCAGGACAATCTGTCCGACACCGACGTCGACCGCGTCATCCTGGACATGCTCGCCCCCTGGGAGTGCCTGGAGGCCGTCTCCAAGGCGCTCGTTCCCGGCGGCATCCTGTGCTGCTACGTGGCGACCACCACGCAGCTCGCCCGGACCGTGGAGTCCATCCGCGAGTTCGGCTGCTACGCGGAGCCGCAGCCCTGGGAGTCCATGATCCGCAACTGGCACGTCGAGGGTCTGGCCGTCCGCCCGGACCATCGGATGATCGGCCACACCGGCTTCCTCGTCACCGCCCGCCGTCTCGCGGACGGCGTGGAGCCCCCGATGCGCCGCCGCCGTCCGGCCAAGGGTGCCTACGGCGACGACTACGTCGGGTGGGGCGGAGGGAAAGAAGAAGCCCCGAACAAGGGCTGACCGCCCATCAGGGCTGACGCCCTTCACAACGCGACGGCGCCGCCGCCGAGTTCCCGGAGGACACATCGGAACTGGGCGGCGGCTCCTTTACGTTGGGCACGGCCCGTAGAGGTTTCGTACCCCCCTGTTCCCGCCTCCTGTGACGTGTGGCACTATGCGGGGCACCCCCACCGGCACCGTTGTTCACAGGAGACGCCTCAGTGCAGACCTCCGCCGTTCCGGATCTCGCGCACACCCACGCCCGCCCGGCACACTGGCTCGCCACCGCGACGGCGATGGCCGCGGTCGTCGCCGGGGCGGGACTGTTCCAGCCCGACCCCGCGAACGCCGGCCAGTCGGACTCCGGGATCGCGACAGCCGCGGCCCCGGCCCCGGACGTGATCGCCGTCGAGCTGCCGCTGGAGTGCGGCGGAGGGGGCACCCAGGTGGTCAAGAAGGCCTCGGGGGACCTCGACGGGGACGGCGGCGCCGAGACGGTCGTGGTGGCCCGCTGCGCGGCGGGCTCCGGCACCCCGCCGAGCGGCATCTATGTGCTGGCCCGGTCCACCGCCGGTGCACCGCGGGTGGTCGCGACCCTGCTGGAGCCCGCGAAGCGGCGCAGCGTCGCGGACTTCGCCGTCCGTGACGGAGCTGTCACGGCCACTCTCCTCGGCTACTCGTCGCCCGACGTGCCGAGCTGCTGTCCCGATCAGCAGGAGAAGGTCAAGTGGCAGTGGCGCGGGGGGAAGTTCGTCGAGTCCGGCGAGGGCGATTCCGCCACGGACGGTGTGTGACCGCTCACCCTGCGCCTATTCGGCGCCGGGTCCGTACACCTCCACCTTGTCCGAAACGCGGCGCACATGGATGCAGTCGCCCGGGCACTCCTTGGCGGAGTCGATGACGTCGGTCAGCAGCGGCAGTGGCACGGGCGTTGTGGCACCGGGCTCCTGCAACAGCTCGTCCTCCGCGCTCTTCACGTAGGCGAGACCGTCGATGTCCAGCTCGAAGACCTCCGGGGCGTACTGGGCGCAGATGCCGTCGCCGGTGCACAGGTCCTGGTCGATCCAGACTTCGAGACCGTCGTTCATGTCGCCTGCCGTTCCTGCGCGGTGTGTATCAAGCCGTGTTGTATCAATATGGGCCAGCCCTGACGGGTGTTGACCGTTCTGACGATACAACCGCCCGCTTTCCGATGTTGATGGGTGGGTATTCCCCTGGCGTGAGGGAGAGCGCAAGGGTGAAGATCGGACACACCCCTTCCGTCTTTGTGATCTAGGGGTTTCAATCACCACCCACCCAGGTAGGGTCAGGAAGCGTCCAGCTCCCCTTGGAGGAGGTGAGGACCGTGGCAGCCCACGACGACGACAACAACCGCGGCTTCCGGCCGGGACGGGGGTCTGAAGACCCTGCCGGCCAGGTTGCCTATCTTGAGCAGGAGATCGCCGTCCTGCGCCGCAAGCTCGCCGACTCTCCGCGTCATACGAGGATTCTCGAAGAGCGGATCGTCGAGCTGCAGACAAACCTGGCCGGCGTGTCCGCTCAGAACGAACGACTGGCGAACACGCTCCGTGAGGCCCGCGACCAGATCGTGGCCCTCAAGGAGGAGGTCGACCGGCTCGCGCAGCCGCCGGCCGGCTTCGGTGTCTTCCTGCAGCAGAACGAGGACGGCACCGCGGACATCTTCACCGGGGGCCGCAAGCTCCGGGTGAACGTCAGCCCCAGCGTCGAGCTCGAGGAGCTCCGGCGCGGCCAGGAAGTCATGCTCAACGAGGCGCTCAACGTGGTCGAGGCCATGGAGTTCGAGCGCGCCGGGGACATCGTCACCCTCAAGGAGATCCTCGAGGACGGCGAGCGTGCCCTGGTGATCGGGCACACCGACGAGGAACGGGTGGTCAGGCTCGCCGAGCCGCTGCTGGACATGACCATCCGGCCCGGCGACGCCCTCCTGCTCGAGCCGCGCTCCGGCTACGTGTACGAGGTGATCCCGAAGAGCGAGGTCGAAGAGCTCGTCCTCGAAGAGGTCCCGGATGTCGACTACGACAAGATCGGCGGTCTGGGCAACCAGATCGAGATGATCCGGGACGCGGTCGAGCTGCCGTACCTCTACCCGGACCTCTTCAAGGAGCACGAACTGCGGCCGCCGAAGGGCATCCTGCTCTACGGCCCGCCCGGCTGCGGAAAGACGCTGATCGCGAAGGCCGTCGCCAACTCCCTTGCCAAGAAGGTCGCCGAGGTGACCGGGCAGCCCGCGGGGAAGAGCTACTTCCTCAACATCAAGGGTCCGGAGCTCCTCAACAAGTATGTCGGTGAGACCGAGCGGCACATCCGCCTCGTCTTCCAGCGTGCTCGTGAGAAGGCGGGCGAGGGCACTCCCGTCATCGTCTTCTTCGACGAGATGGAGTCCCTCTTCCGCACCCGCGGCTCGGGTGTCAGCTCGGACGTCGAGAACACGATCGTTCCGCAGCTGCTCGCCGAGATCGACGGTGTGGAAGGCCTCGAGAACGTGATCGTGATCGGTGCCTCCAACCGGGAGGACATGATCGACCCCGCGATCCTGAGGCCCGGCCGGCTCGACGTCAAGATCAAGATCGAGCGTCCGGACGCGGAGGCCGCGAAGGACATCTTCGCGAAGTACCTCACGCCTTCGCTGCCGGTCCACGCGGACGATCTCTCGGAGCACACCGGTTCCAAGGAGGCGGCGGTCCACGGCATGATCCAGTCGGTCGTGGAGCAGATGTACGCCGAATCCGAGGAGAACCGCTTCCTCGAGGTCACCTATGCGAATGGTGACAAGGAAGTCCTCTACTTCAAGGACTTCAATTCCGGCGCAATGATCCAGAACATTGTGGACCGGGCCAAGAAGATGGCCATCAAGGCCTTCCTCGACCACAACCAGAAGGGTCTGCGGGTCTCCCACCTCCTCCAGGCGTGCGTGGACGAGTTCAAGGAGAACGAGGACCTGCCGAACACGACGAACCCGGACGACTGGGCCCGGATCTCCGGAAAGAAGGGCGAGCGGATCGTATTCATCCGCACCCTTGTCACCGGAAAGCAGGGCGCGGACACCGGACGCTCCATCGACACGGTGGCAAACACCGGTCAGTACCTGTAGATCGCAGACCGGCTGCGGATGCCTGGGGGTCCCCCCGCCGGAGGCAGGGGGGAAGGCATCCGCAGCCGCCTGCTTTCCATGGGCCCCGGACGGGTAATCGGACCACACAGGGCAATGACTGAATTGATCTCCCCACCAGCGCAGAGGCGTTCTAGGCTCTTCCGTACCGCCGAGTTGCGCAGTGCGGGGACGGGCGCCGCACACGCACCGGGGAACGAGCGGTACTTGAGCGCCGCTCCCGGACGGGAGCGCCGCCGGGCAAGGAGGGCCGCATGACCGTACGGCGAGTAATGGGCATCGAGACGGAGTACGGGATCTCCGTCCCCGGCCACCCGAACGCCAATGCCATGCTCACCTCGTCCCAGATCGTCAACGCCTACGCGGCGGCGATGCACCGGGCGCGACGCGCCCGCTGGGACTTCGAGGAGGAGAATCCGCTGCGGGACGCCCGCGGCTTCGACCTCGCCCGCGAGGCCGCCGATTCCAGCCAGCTCACGGACGAGGACATCGGCCTGGCCAATGTGATCCTCACCAACGGGGCCCGGCTCTACGTCGACCACGCCCACCCCGAGTACAGCGCCCCCGAGGTCACCAACCCGCGCGACGCCGTGCTCTGGGACAAGGCCGGCGAGCGGATCATGGCGGAGGCGGCCGAGCGGGCCGCCCAGCTCCCCGGCGCCCAGCCCATCCACCTGTACAAGAACAACACCGACAACAAGGGCGCGTCCTACGGCACGCACGAGAACTACCTGATGAAGCGGGAGACGCCCTTCTCGGACATCGTGCGGCACCTCACGCCGTTCTTCGTGTCCCGGCAGGTCGTCACCGGCGCCGGCCGCGTCGGCATCGGCCAGGACGGCCACGAGCACGGCTTCCAGATCAGCCAGCGGGCCGACTATTTCGAGGTCGAGGTCGGTCTGGAAACCACGCTGAAGCGGCCCATCATCAACACCCGGGACGAGCCGCACGCGGACGCCGAGAAGTACCGGCGGCTCCATGTGATCATCGGCGACGCGAATCTGTCGGAGATCTCGACGTACCTCAAGCTCGGCACGACCGCGCTGGTCCTGTCCATGATCGAGGACGGCTTCATCAACGTGGACCTGGCGGTGGACCAGCCGGTGAGGACGCTGCACCAGGTCTCCCACGACCCGACCCTGCAGCGCCTGATCACGCTGCGCAGCGGCCGGACACTCACCGCTGTCCAGTTGCAGATGGAGTACTTCGAGCTGGCCAGGAAGTACGTCGAGGAGCGCTTCGGCGTGGACGCGGACGACCAGACCAAGGACGTCCTGGTCCGCTGGGAGGACACTCTCAACCGGCTCGAGAACGATCCGATGAGCCTGTCCGGCGAGCTCGACTGGATCGCCAAGCGCGAGATTCTCGAGGGCTACCGGCGCCGCGACAGTCTGGACTGGGACGCGGCCCGGCTGCACCTCGTCGACCTGCAGTACGCCGACGTGCGCCCCGAGAAGGGCCTGTACAACCGTCTGGTGGCCCGGGGCAAGATGAAGCGGCTGCTGGACGAGCCCGACGTGGAGCGGGCCGAGAGCAAGCCTCCTGAGGACACCAGGGCGTACTTCCGCGGCCGCTGCCTGGAGCAGTACGCGGACGACGTCGCCGCGGCCTCGTGGGACTCGGTCATCTTCGATCTGCCGGGCCGTGACTCTCTGCAACGAGTGCCCACGCTGGAACCGCTGCGTGGTACACGCAATCATGTCAAGGAGCTGCTGGACCGGTGCCGTACCGCGGAGGACCTGGTACGCGTGCTGTCCGGAGGCTGAAATGGCCCGCGTCCGGGAATCATGAAGGTGGCTGCCGGACGTTGAGGAAAGTGCGGGGCCGATGTCAGACCCTGCTTGTAGGGTCTGATCTTGAGTGAGCCGAACCAACGGGCAAACCGAGCGGGGTGAGGGATATGGCGACCAAGGACACCGGCGGCGGGCAGCAGCGGGCCACGCGTTCCACCGAGGAAGTCGAGGAGCAGGCGCAGGAAGCGCAGGCCTCCGAGGACCTCAAGGAGCGCCAGGAGAAGCTGTCGGACGACGTCGACTCCGTACTGGACGAGATCGACGACGTCTTGGAGGAGAACGCAGAGGACTTTGTGCGCTCCTTCGTGCAAAAGGGCGGAGAGTAGCTCCCCCCTGACTTCGTCGGGGTATCCCGGTCGTCCGTCCCGGCCCGCCCGGCCTCAGGCAGGCCGCACCGGGGCGGATGACCGGCGACGGCACGGGTAAGGTCCGTGCAACGCATGCAAGATCGGCCCGCGGCTCGTCAGCAGGTGGGCCGCCGCCAATCCGGAAGGAAACGCGTGGAAGCCAACCCTCGTAGCACCGGGCGTCTGCCGGCAGCCTTCCTGACGCCCGGCTCGTCGTCGTTCATGGACTTCCTGGGCGAGCACTCCCCGGAGCTGCTCCCGGGCAAGCGCGTCCTGCCACCGGTACAGGGCGCCATCGAAGCACCCCACGGCACGACGATCGTCGCCGCGTCGTTCCCCGGCGGCGTGGTGCTCGCCGGTGACCGTCGGGCGACCATGGGCAACATGATCGCCCAGCGCGACATCGAGAAGGTCTTCCCGGCCGACGAGTACTCGGCCGTGGGCATCGCCGGCACCGCGGGACTCGCGGTCGAGATGGTGAAGCTCTTCCAGCTGGAGCTGGAGCACTTCGAGAAGGTCGAGGGAGCCCAGCTCTCCCTGGAGGGCAAGGCGAACCGTCTCTCCACGATGATCCGGAGCAACCTCGGCATGGCCATGCAGGGCCTGGCCGTGGTCCCGCTCTTCGCCGGCTGGGACGTCGACCGCGAGAAGGGCCGCATCTTCTCCTACGACGTCACGGGCGGCCGGTCCGAGGAGCACGGCTTCGCGGCCACCGGCTCCGGCTCGATCTTCGCCCGTGGGTCGATGAAGAAGCTGTACCACGACGACCTGACGGAGCAGCAGGCCATCACCCTCGTCATTCAGGCGCTGTACGACGCGGCCGACGACGACTCGGCGACGGGTGGCCCGGACGTGGCCCGTCGCATCTATCCGATCGTCACCGTCATCACCGACGAGGGTTTCCGGAAGCTGACCGAGGCCGAGTCCTCCGAGACCGCCCGCTCGGTCCTGGAGCGCCGGCTCGAACAGCCCGACGGGCCGCGCGCCGCGCTGCTCTGATGCGCCCCCAGCTCCCGCGGGGCGGTGTCCCCTCGCCACTGACAGAAAGGGACGGATAGCCGGTGTCGACGCCGTTCTATGTCTCACCCCAGCAGGCCATGGCCGACCGGGCGGAGTACGCCCGCAAGGGCATCGCCCGTGGCCGCAGCCTGGTTGTGCTGCAGTACGCCGACGGCATCGTCTTCGTCGGTGAGAACCCGTCCCGTGCGCTGCACAAGTTCAGCGAGATCTACGACCGGATCGGCTTCGCCGCGGCCGGCAAGTACAACGAGTACGAGAACCTTCGGATCGGCGGCGTCCGCTATGCCGATCTGCGCGGATACACCTACGACCGCGACGATGTGACGGCCCGTGGCCTCGCGAACGTCTACGCGCAGACGCTGGGCACGATCTTCTCCAGCGCCGGCGAGAAGCCGTACGAGGTGGAGCTGGTCGTCGCCGAGGTCGGTACCTCGCCCGAGGGGGACCAGATCTACCGGCTGCCGCACGACGGCTCGATCGTGGACGAGCACGGCTCGGTCGCGGTCGGCGGCAACGCGGAGCAGATCAGCACCTTCCTCGACCAGCGGCACCGCGACGGGATGTCGCTCGCCGAGGCGCTCAAGCTCGCGGTCCAGGCGCTGTCCCGCGACACCAACGGCAGCGAGCGGGAGATCCCCGCGGAGCGGCTGGAGGTCGCGATCCTGGACCGTACGCGCCCGCAGCAGCGCAAGTTCAAGCGCATCGTGGGACGGCAGCTGTCCCGTCTGCTGCAGGCGGACGACGCGGCGTCCGCGCCCACGGAGGTGCCGTCCGACACGGAGGAGACCGGCACGGAGGAGACCGGCACGGAGGAGTAGCCTCCGGAGCTCTCGCACACGCGCCCCGGCCGTTCAGGCGGCCGGGGCGCGTATGTGTGCGGTGCCGGCGCGGGCCGGGTCAGCGCGGCGGCGGCGCCGTGGAGCCCCGGGGGACAAGGGCGACCGGCAGGGCCCCGCGAGCCGGGGCACCGCCGTCGAGCATCGTGAGCAGCGCGGACATCCCCGCCTCGCCGATGCGTTCCGCGGGGAGCCGGACCGTCGTGAGTTCCGGTTCCAGAGCCGTCGCGAGGGCCAGATCGTCGAATCCTGTCACCGAGACGTCCTCCGGGACCCGCAGGCCGAGGCGGCGGACGGCCTTGCACGCGCCCGCGGCGATGATGTCGTCGTCGCAGACCAGCGCGGTCGGACGGGGTCCGGCCGCGGTCAGGGCCCGCTGGGCGGCCTCGCGAGCACCGTCCACCTCCAGCGGCGCCGGGAACGTGCGCAGCTCCGTGTCCGGGGCCGCGCGCAGGGACGCCGCCAGGGCCCGGGCCCGTACCTCGAAGGTCCAGGACGGCACGGCCGATGCGAGATGGACGAAGCGGCGGTGGCCGAGACCGAGCAGATGGTCCGTCACCTGACGCATGCCGTCGGCGATATCGAGGTTCACCTGGGCCCCGGAGGCCGGATCCGACGGATCGCTGTCGAGCATCACCAGCGGCAGATCCGTGCCGCGGATCGCGTCCAGCGCCCGGGCCGCCATCGAGGAGGCGATCACCCCGTCCAGTGCGGCGCGTGCGGATGCGAAGGGGTCCTTCGCGGGGCCGACGCCCTCGGGGGAGGGATACAGGACCACGCCGAAGCCGTGCTCGGCAGCGACCGCGGCCGCGCCCGCGTACACCCGCGCGAAGAACTCGTTGGTCAGCGCGGGCACCACCAGGAGGGCCGTCCGCGTCCGGCCGAGCCGCAGACTGCGGGCCGCGAGATTCGGCCGGTAGCCGAGCTCCCTGGCCGTCTCGCGCACCAGACCGGCGGTGCGCTCCGACACCCGGCCACGCCACTTGTCGCCCAGCACCAGCGAGACGGTGGCCTGTGACACCCCGGCCGCCTTCGCCACATCCCTGCTGGTCGGCCGCGCGCCGCCGGAGGAATCCCGGGTCCGCACACTCGCCTCCGCGCTCTGTTGTCTCGCTCGCCGCGGGGTGGACTCGCGGTCTGCGGACATGGTACGTATGAGGCATCTAGTTATACGTAAAACCCTCCTGACCGAAGCACGTGAAGAGGCGGAACATGGGCGCGGGAGCCTCCGGATACGCAGACATCCTCAGGGCGCCGCACGCCGCCCGGCTGCTCGCGGGCACGCTGGTGGGCCGTCTGCCGAACGGCACCGCCCATATCGCGATCGTCCTGTTCACCCGGGCCGAGGGCGGCAGCTACACGCTCGCCGGAGCCCTCGCGGCCGTCTACGGCCTCGCCACCGCGATAGGCCAGCCGCTCCTCGGGCGACTCGTCGACCTGCACGGACAGCCCCGCGTCCAGCTCCCCGCCGCGGTCGTCTCCGCCCTCGGCATGGTCCTCTTCGCCGCGGCCGGCATCGCCTCGCTCCCGGTGGCCTACGGGGCCGTCGTCATCGCCGGACTCTTCACACCGCCCCTGGAAGGCGGGCTGCGCGCCCTCTGGCCGAGCGTTCTCGGCCACCGCGAGGACCGGGTGCATCGCGCCTACGCCATGGACGCGATCGCCCAGGAAGTCATGTTCACCCTCGGTCCTTTGCTGGTGACGCTGCTCGTCTGGCTCTTCTCACCCGCCGCCGCGCTCCTCGTCATCAACGTCGTGGGCGTTCTCGGCGCGCTCTCCGTGGTGGTCTGCGAACCCTCCCGAACCTGGCGATCCGCACCCCGCGAGGCCCACTGGCTCGGCGCCCTCCGCTCGCCCGGCCTGCTCGCCCTGCTCGGCTCGTTCTTCTTCGTCGGCCTCGCGCTCGGCTCCATCACTGTCGCGGGGATCGCCTACGCCGACGACCACGGCCGCGAATCCGTCTACGGCTGGCTGATGGCCGCCCTCGGCCTCGGCGCCCTCATCGGCGGCGCCGTCTACGGCGCACGCCACTGGGCGGGCGCCCCGGAACGGCGGCTGCGCGTCATCACCGGCCTCCTCGCACTGGGCTATCTGCCGCTCGTGCTCACTCCCGGCGTCCCCGCGATGACCGCCCTCGCCGCCGTCGCCGGAGTCTTCCTCGCACCCGCGATCGCCTGCGCGTTCATCGTCGTCGACCGGCACGCCCCCCGGGGCACCGTCACCGAGGCGTTCTCCTGGCTCGTCACCACGTTCGGCATCGGCGCGGCGGTCGGAACGGCGGCCGCGGGCCCGGCCGTGGAACTCGGCGGGACCTCATCGGGCTTCGCCGTCGCAGGTGCCGGCGGAATCGCCGCGCTGCTCGTTCTGCTGGCCACCGGACGGGTCCTCGCAGTTCCCGGCCGCACCGAACACATCGCGTCGATGGATGAAAATGATCGAAGCGGTGCTGTCGAACCCGGTTTCAGCTCAGGGCATCAGGCGTAATGTTCAGTCATGGACCGCCGCATTTTCGGGCTGGAGAACGAGTACGGCGTCACGTGCACGTTCAGGGGACAGCGCCGACTGTCTCCTGACGAAGTGGCGCGCTACCTCTTCCGCCGAGTTGTGTCATGGGGCCGCAGCAGCAACGTCTTCCTGCGCAATGGGGCCCGCCTCTACCTCGACGTGGGTTCGCATCCGGAATACGCAACTCCCGAATGCGACAACGTGACCGAACTGGTCACCCACGACAAGGCGGGCGAGCGCATCCTCGAAGGCCTGCTCGTCGACGCCGAACGCCGCCTGCACGAGGAGGGAATCGCGGGCGACGTCTATCTCTTCAAGAACAACACCGATTCGGCGGGAAACTCCTACGGCTGTCACGAGAACTACCTCGTCGCCCGCCACGGAGAGTTCTCCCGGCTCGCGGACATCCTGATCCCGTTCCTCGTCACCCGGCAGCTGCTCTGCGGCGCTGGGAAGGTCCTCCAGACCCCGCGCGGCGCGGTCTACTGCGTCAGCCAGCGCGCCGAGCACATCTGGGAGGGCGTCAGTTCCGCCACCACTCGCTCCCGGCCCATCATCAACACCCGGGACGAACCCCACGCGGACGCCGAGCGCTACCGCCGCCTCCATGTCATCGTCGGCGACTCGAACATGTCGGAGACGACCATGCTGCTCAAGGTCGGCGCGACCGACCTCGTCCTGCGCATGATCGAGGCCGGCACCGTGATGCGCGACCTGACCCTGGAGAATCCCATCCGGGCGATCCGCGAAGTCAGCCACGACATCACGGGACAGCGCAAGGTGCGCCTGGCCAGCGGCCGCGAGGCCTCCGCCCTCGAGGTGCAGCGCGAGTACTACGAAAAGGCCGTGGACTTCGTCGAGCGCCGAGGCATCCGCACCGGCACGGTCGAACAGGTCCTCGAACTCTGGGGGCGGACGCTCGACGCCATCGAGGAGGAGGACCTCGACCGGATCGGTACCGAGATCGACTGGGTGATCAAGTACAAGCTCATCGAGCGGTACCGGACCAAGCACAACATGACGATGTCGCACCCCCGGGTCGCCCAGATAGACCTCGCGTACCACGACATCCACCGGCGCCGCGGGCTGTACTACCTCCTGGAGAAGAAGGGCCAGGCGGCCCGGATCTGCAACGATCTGAAGATCTTCGAGGGCAAGTCCGTGCCCCCGCAGACCACCAGGGCGCGGCTGCGCGGCGACTTCATCCGTCGCGCCCAGGAGCAGCGGCGCGACTTCACCGTCGACTGGGTGCACCTCAAGCTCAACGACCAGGCGCAGCGCACCGTGTTGTGCAAGGACCCGTTCCGGTCGGTGGACGACCGGGTCGAGAAGCTGATCGCCGGAATGTAGGACCCGCCGGGAACAGCGCAGCCGTGAACGCTGACCGGGCCCCGTACGTAGCTCGTACGGGGCCCTTGGCACGCCCTAGAGTGTCGAGCGACCGATGTGCCGTCTGAGATCTGAGGAACACGTGCGCCGACTTGCCGGCCTTCTCGTCGTCCCCCTGCTGCTGCTCTCCACAGCGGCGTGCGGAAGCGACAAGGCCTCCGATTCCGCATCGCCGACGAACGGGCTGCCCGCGATCACCGCGGGGCAGAAGTTCGGTGAGAAGCCCACCCTCGCCAAGGGCGAGGGGGATCCGCCCAAGGACCTCAAGGTCGAGGTCATCAGCGAGGGCAAGGGCCAGACGCTCAAGAAGGGCGACCAGGCCCAGGTGAATTACCTCGGGCAGCTGTGGAACGGCAACAAGCCGTTCGACAACAGCTTCGACCGGGGTGAGCCGTTCGCGGTGACGATCGGCGCCGGCGGTGTCATCGAGGGCTGGCAGAAGGCCCTCGACGGCCAGAAGGTCGGCAGCCGTCTCGAGGTGTCGATCCCGCCGGAGCTCGGCTACGGCGCCCAGGGCCAGGGCGAGATCCCGCCCAACGCCACGCTGGTGTTCGTCATGGACATCGTGAAGGGCACGACCGTCCCGGTGTCGGCGAAGGGCACCGAGGTCGCCCAGGACAACATCGACCTGCCCAAGGTCGGCACCAACACCGACGGCAAGGCTCCGTCCATCACCGTGCCCAAGAAGCCCGCCCCGGCGAAGCTCGTGTCGAACTACATCATCGAGGGCAGCGGTCCGGTGGTGAAGGCCGGCGACACGCTGTCCGTGCAGTACAAGGGCGTCCTGTGGAAGGACGGCAAGGAGTTCGACAGCAGCTACTCCAAGGGCGCGCCGGTCAGCTTCCCGCTCGCCAACGTCATCCCGGGCTGGCAGAAGGGCCTGGAGGGCAAGAAGGTCGGCAGCCGCGTCCTCCTCGTCGTACCCCCGGACATGGCCTACGGCGACCAGGGCCAGGGCCCGATCCCGGCCAAGGCCACGCTGGTCTTCTCCGTCGACATCCTGGCAGTTCTGTAAGACTGTCCGGGTTGACTCGCTCAGAGAACGCAAGGAGCAACACGTGAGCATCGAAAAGCCCGAGATCGACTTCCCGGGCGGCGAGCCGCCGGCCGACCTGGAGATCAAGGACATCTGGGAGGGCGACGGCCCCGAGGCCAAGGCGGGCGACACCGTCTCCGTCCACTACGTGGGCGTGGCCTTCTCCACCGGCGAGGAGTTCGACGCGTCCTGGAACCGCGGCACCCCGCTGCAGTTCCAGCTCGGTGCCGGCCAGGTCATCCAGGGCTGGGACCAGGGCGTGCAGGGCATGAAGGTCGGCGGCCGCCGCCAGCTGACCATCCCCGCGCACCTCGCGTACGGCGACCGCGGCGCCGGTGGCGGCCGCATCCAGCCGGGCGAGACGCTGATCTTCGTCTGCGACCTGGTCGCTGCCTGATCGCAACCGGTCACCGTGGGGCCCATGCCTGACCAGGCATGGGCCCCACGCTTTTGTCATCACAGCCCGTGGCGGTAGGTTCGACGATCAGAAGGGACGATCAGAAGGACTGCAAGGAAGGGCGGAAGGGCGTCGATGGCCATTGCCAAGGCCGAGCGGCTGATGAACCTGGCGCTGTGTCTGCTCGGGACGCGGCGGCCGCTCAGCAAGCGGGAGCTGCGCGGCTCCATCGAGGCATACGTCGAGGCCTTCGGGCCGGGTGGCAGCGCAGCCGGGTCCGACGACTCGTTCAACCGGATGTTCGAGCGCGACAAGGACGATCTGCGCGAACTCGGCCTGGTCATCGCGACCGTGGAGAACCTCGACGGCGAGATAGGCTACCTCGCCCGCCGGGACTCCAACCGGCTGCCGCCCATCACGCTCGACGCCGAGGAGGCCGCGGCGCTGGGCCTCGCCGCAAAGGTCTGGCAGCAGGCCCGTCTCGCCGGAGCCGCCAGCGGCGCGCTGCAGAAACTGCGCGCGGCCGGCATGCCCGAGGCGGAGGACTCGTACGACGACCGGCACAGCGCCCTCGAACCGCGCATCCCGGTCCATGAGTCCGCCTTCGAGCCGCTGATGCTCGCCTGCCGCGACCGCCGGCCCGTGGTCTTCGACTACCGCAAGTCCAATGCCGTACGCCCCGAGACGCGCCATGTCGAACCCTGGACACTGGAGTGCTGGCGCGGCCACTGGTATCTCGCCGGCTGGGACCGCGACCGCGGCGCCGAGCGGGTCTTCCGGCTCTCCCGGATCACCGGGAAGGTCCGTTCCCGCGCCGGTTCGTTCACCGCGCCTGTGCCCGACGTGGTCACCGTCCGGGAGACCGTCGAGAGCTGGGCGGGCGAAACCGCGACCCGCTCCGCATTGATCAGGCTGCGCGCCGGGGCCGGCTACCCGCTGCGGGCCCGCGCCACCGCCGTACGGGAACTGGGCGACGGCTGGGACGAGTTGGAGATTCCGTACGGGCACGGGCTGGATGCCTGGCTGGTCGAGTTCGGCCCGGACGTCGTCGTACTGGAGCCCGCCGATCTGCGGGCCGATGTCCTGGACCGGCTGCGCGCCGTGGCCAAGGGCTGAGGGGGACTGCGACAACCATGGCCGCGAACGCCATCGACCAGACCCGGCGAATGCTCTCGCTGGTGACGTATTTGCGCGAGCGTCCCGGCGCCCGCGTCGGGGACGTCGCCCGGGCCTTCGGGATCACCGAGGACGAGCTGATCTCGGACCTCGACGTGCTGCCCATGTGCGGAACCAGCTTCCGCGGTGGTGATCTGCTCGACATCGACACGGACGGCGACCGGATCTGGTGGCACAACCCGGATGACGTCGCGGAACCGCTGCGGCTCGCCGCCGACGAGGCCACCGCGCTGCTGGTCGCCGCGCGCGCCGTGGCCACGCTCCCCGGGCTCCGCGAGGGCGACCGCGAGGCACTGCTGCGCGCCACCGCCAAGCTGGAGGCGGCGGCCGGTGAGGCGGCGGGCGCCAGCTCCCGGCTCTCGGTCACCTTCGAATCCGAGGGCGGCGTCTTCGCCGACGTCGACCGGGCGATCTCCGAGCGCCGCCGGCTGTGGCTGCGCTACTACTCCCCGGCGCGTGACGAGCTCACCGAGCGCGAGGTCGACCCGATCCGGCTGTTCGCCGTCGGCCATACGTACATGGAGGCCTGGTGCTACCTCTCCGAGGCGCGCCGGACCTTCCGCCTCGACCGGGTCGCGGAGATCCGGCTGCTGGACGAGCCGTCCGCTCCGCCGGAGATCGAGCTGCGCGATCTGTCGGAGGGACTGGTCCAGCCCTCGGCCGAGGACCCGGAGGTCGTGGTCGACGTCGGACCGGGCGGACGCTGGGTTGCCGAGTACTACCCGCACGACAGTGCGGAGGAGCTGCCCGAGGGCGGCCTGCGGATCACCCTGCGCACCCCTGACCCCACCTCGCTGCGGCGGCTCGCGCTGCGGCTCGGCCGTGACGGGCGGATCGTCGCTCCGCAGGACCTGGCGGACAGCGCGCGCCGGGCGGCGCGCGACGCGCTCGCCGCGTACGAGGGCCAGGACTGACGACGGCCGGCCCGACGGTGGCCAGGCCCCGCGACGGCCAGGACCAACGACCGCGACCACGACGGACAACGACCGAGATCAAGGAGATATGAGCGATATGTCCATGCCGCCCGGTATCTCGGTACCGAAGGTTCCGGTCCTCTTCAAGGCTGCCTGCCCGGACTGCCGGGCCCGCTTCGAGCTCTCCGCGGGCGCGTTGCGACTGGCGATCGGCAGGAGCCGGCGGACCACGTTCTACTCCTTCACCTGCCCGGAATGCGGGGCCGCGGTCCGCAAGCCGGCGGGGGAGCGGATCGTCGAGCTCCTCACGGGCGGCGGCGTACGCACGCTACGTCTCCACTCCACCCCCTGACCCTTCTGCCACTGGCCCCTGTCCGGGCTGCGATGCGTTGAGTGCGTGCCGGGCGGCGCGGAGCAGGCGGGAGACAGGACTTACTCGTCTAGGCTCTGCACCATGTTCTGGCCCATGCTCGCCATCGCCCTTGGTTTCCTCGGGATAGCCGTTCTCGGCACCCTCGGCATCCGGGTCTTCCTGGAGGCCCAGCGCCTCGGCCGTCAGGTGGCCGCGACCACCGAGCGGATCAATCGCGCCGCGGAGGAGCTGGAGGGTGCGGCGACGAGCCTGGCGCGCACCGGCGAGGCCTTGCGATAGCAGGGCGTGGTCTCCGGCGCCGCCAAAGCGGGCGGTACGCTGCAGAAAGCGGCCGGGCAGCCGGGCCGCGGGCCGCAATGGCGTGTATGCACAGGCATTGCCCTGCGTTCACCGCTGCGGGTTACGATCGCTTACAGCACGGTGGTCGGACGTATGTCCGGCCCGCCGGGCAGATGCACTTACTTGTCGCCTCGGTGAAGAAGGTAAACAGCTATGGGTAGGCTCGGCCCCACCGAGATCATTCTCATTCTCGTCGTCATCATCCTGCTGTTCGGCGCCAAGAAGCTCCCGGACATGGCCCGTTCGCTGGGCAAGTCGGCGCGGATCCTCAAGAGCGAGGCCAAGGCGATGAAGTCGGACGACCAGAAGAGCGCCCCGGCCGACCCGCCGGCCCCGGGCTCCGCCCAGGACCACTCCGCGCCGCGCACGATCCAGGCCGCTCCCGGCGATGTGACCAGCTCGCGGCCCGTGACCGAGCCGACGGACACCACCAAGCGCTGACCCTGGGCCGCCACGGCCGCCGCAGGATGGCGGTCTGCCGCACGAGATGAGGACGTGGGTTGCTCAAGTCTGCCCGCAAGCAGGAGAAGGATCCCGAGGGGCGGATGCCGCTCGCGGAGCATCTGCGTGAGCTGAGGAACCGGCTCGCGAAGGGGCTGCTCGCCATCATGGCGGTCACGATCGTGGCCCTCGTGTACAGCGAAGATCTCATGCAGTTCCTGACGCAGTCCGTGCCCAAGTGTGCGCCGGGCGTCACCAGCGACGGCGGCAACTGCGCCATCGTCTCCTTCAACACGCTGATGGCGCCGTTCAGCACGACGATCCAGCTGAGCCTCACCACCGGTCTCGTCATCGCGAGCCCGGTCTGGCTGTACCAGCTCTGGGCCTTCGTGGCGCCGGGCCTGCACAAGAACGAGAAGAAGTACACCTACGCCTTCGTCGGCGCGGCGGTACCGCTCTTCTCCGCGGGTGCGTACCTTGCGTACCTCATCCTCCCCATCAGCGTGAAGGTGCTCATCAGCCTCACGCCGGGAGGTTCGGCGAACATCCTCTCGCTCGGCGATGTCCTCGACTTCACTCTGCGCATGGTGATCGTCTTCGGCCTCGCCTTCGAGCTGCCCCTGGTGCTGGTGATGCTCAATCTCACCGGCCTGCTGACCGGTCGGCGCATGCTCGGGTGGTGGCGCGGCGTCATCATGGGCGTCTTCGTGTTCGGCGCTGTGATCACGCCGACGACGGACCCCGTCGGCATGATCGCGCTCGCCGGGCCGATCACCGTCCTCTACTTCATGGCCGTGGCCTTCTCGCTCGTCAACGACATGCGGCGACGGCGCCGCAATCCGGACAGGGACCTCGCCGACGACGAGGCGTCCCAGGTCGACCTGACGCCCGAGCCGGTCTCGGCGGCTCTCGCGCTGCCCGAGCAGGCCAGCCCGGAGCGTGACCGTGTGAACGGCTACGACGACGTCACGTGACATCCGTGGTGACAACAGCAAGGGTGCCGAGCGGGAGCTCGGCACCCTTGCTTCGTTAATGATCGCGCCCGCTGTCAGAGGCGCCGGGTAGGCTCGACAACAAGATGACAGAGGACCTCTCCCCAGCTGAGCGCTACGCGGCCGCCCGGACCCGCGCCGCCGAGCAGGCCACTGCGCTCGCTCCTTTCCGCGACATGTACGAGTTCGATCTGGACCCCTTCCAGATCGAGGCCTGCCAGGCCCTGGAGGCCGGCAAGGGCGTGCTCGTCGCGGCGCCCACCGGGTCCGGCAAGACCATCGTGGGCGAATTCGCCGTGCATCTCGCACTGGCACAGGGGCGCAAGTGCTTCTACACGACCCCCATCAAGGCGCTGTCCAACCAGAAGTACTCGGACCTGGTGAAGCGGTACGGCCCGGAGAAGGTCGGGCTGCTCACCGGCGACAACAGCGTCAACTCCGAAGCCCCGGTGGTCGTCATGACCACCGAGGTCCTTCGCAACATGCTGTACGCGGGTTCCCAGTCACTGCGCGGCCTCGGCCATGTCGTCATGGACGAGGTGCACTACCTCTCGGACCGCTTCCGCGGCGCCGTCTGGGAGGAAGTGATCATCCACCTCCCCGACTCCGTGACGCTCGTGTCCCTCTCGGCCACCGTGTCCAACGCGGAGGAGTTCGGTGACTGGCTGGACACCGTCCGTGGCGACACCGAAGTGATCGTCTCCGAGTCCCGCCCCGTGCCGCTGTGGCAGCACGTGCTCGCCGGGCGCCGGATGTACGACCTCTTCGAGGAGGAGACCGACCACGGCGGCCGCGGTGCGTCCCGGCGCGAGGTCAACCCCGACCTCGTCCGCATGGCGCGCATGGAGAACTCGAAGACGTACAACCCGCGCGACCGCCGCCGCGGCAAGATGGTCCGCGAGGCCGACCGGGAGCGGGAGCGCAGACAGCGCAGCCGAATCTGGACCCCCGGCAGGCCCGAGGTCATCGAGCGGCTGGACGCGGAAGGTCTGCTGCCCGCCATCACGTTCATCTTCAGCCGCGCCGCATGCGAGGCCGCCGTCCAGCAGTGCATGTACGCGGGACTGCGGCTCAACGACGACGAGGCGCGCCAGGAGGTGCGCCGGATAGTCGAGGAGCGCACGGCTTCCATCCCCGGCGAGGACCTCCATGTCCTCGGCTACTACGAGTGGCTGGAGGGCCTGGAGCGGGGCATAGCCGCGCACCACGCCGGAATGCTCCCGACCTTCAAGGAGGTCGTCGAGGAACTCTTCGTCCGTGGACTCGTCAAGGCCGTCTTCGCCACCGAGACCCTCGCCCTGGGCATCAACATGCCGGCCAGGTCGGTGGTGTTGGAGAAGCTCGTCAAGTGGAACGGCGAGCAGCACGCCGACATCACCCCCGGCGAGTACACCCAGTTGACCGGCCGGGCGGGCCGGCGCGGCATCGACGTCGAGGGCCACGCCGTGGTGCTCTGGCAGCGCGGCATGGACCCGGGTGCCCTCGCCGGCCTCGCCGGTACGCGCACGTACCCGCTCCGCTCCAGCTTCAAGCCGTCGTACAACATGGCGGTGAATCTTGTGCACCAGTTCGGCCGCCACCGCTCGCGCGAGCTGCTGGAGACGTCCTTCGCACAGTTCCAGGCGGACCGGTCGGTCGTCGGCATCTCGCGCCAGGTGCAGCGGAACGAGGAAGGCCTGGAAGGTTACCGGGAGGGCATGACCTGCCACCTCGGCGACTTCGAGGAGTACGCGCGGCTACGTCGCGAACTCAAGGACCGCGAGACCGAACTGGCCAAGCAGGGCGCCGCGCAGCGCAGGGCGGCCGCGGCGGGCTCGCTGGAGAAGCTCAAGCCCGGCGATGTCATCCATGTCCCGACAGGCAAGTTCGCGGGTCTTGCGCTCGTGCTGGACCCGGGGCTGCCGGCCGGGCGTTCCGGCGGGCATCGGGGCGGATACGAGTACCACGACGGCCCACGGCCGCTGGTGCTGACCGCCGAGCGGCAGGTCAAGCGGCTCGCGTCGATCGACTTCCCCGTGCCGGTCGAGCCCCTGGAGCGGATGCGGATCCCCAAGTCCTTCAACCCGCGCTCGCCGCAGTCCCGCCGCGACCTGGCATCGGCGCTGCGGACGAAGGCCGGGCACATCGTGCCCGACCGGCATCGCAAGCCGCGCGCCGCCGCCGCGGACGACCGTGAGATCGCCCGCCTCCGCAAGGACCTCAGGGCCCATCCCTGCCACGGCTGCGACGAGCGCGAGGACCACGCCCGCTGGGCCGAGCGGTACCACCGGCTCCAGCGCGACACCCAGCAGCTCGAACGCCGCATCGAGGGCCGGACGAACACCATCGCCCGCACCTTCGACCGCATCGTCGCGCTGCTGACCGAGATGGACTACCTCCGCGGCAACGAGGTGACCGAACACGGCAGGCGGCTGGCAAGGCTCTACGGCGAGCTGGACCTGCTGGCGAGCGAATGCCTGCGCGAAGGCGTGTGGGAGGGGCTCAACCCCGCCGAGCTGGCCGCGTGCGTCTCGGCGCTGGTGTACGAGGCGCGCCAGGCCGACGACGCGGTGGCGCCGAAGCTGCCGGCCGGCAAGGCGAAGGCCGCGCTCGGCGAGATGGTGCGGATCTGGGGCCGGCTGGATGCCCTCGAGGAGGAGTTCCGCATCAACCAGGCCGAGGGCGTGGGGCAGCGCGAGCCCGACCTCGGCTTCGCGTGGGCCGCGTACGAATGGGCGTCGGGCAAGGGCCTGGACGAGGTCCTCCGCGAGGCGGAGATGCCCGCCGGTGACTTCGTGCGCTGGTGCAAGCAGGTCATCGATGTGCTCGGCCAGATCGCGGCGGCGGCCCCCGGCGAGGGCACGACGGTCACCCGTAACGCGCGCAGAGCGGTGGACGCGTTGCTGCGGGGCGTGGTCGCGTACAGCTCGGTCGGCTGAGCCGGCGATTCACGACTGCGGTGCGTCGCCCCTGGTGTGGGGCGGCGCACCGCGCGTGCTTCCGGCACGCACTCCGTGCGTCAGCGGTCGGTCCCGGTACGCCCGCCGGCTCCCGTGGGCGGTGATGTCCCGGGCCTCTTGCCCCCGAGCGGGCGATCTCCTTTCTGTCGCCCGGCAGAAACGAGGGAGTCGTGGCTTCGGGGCGGGCCCGAACCTTGCGGGTGCGATACCGAAGCCGCACCAAGATCCGGCCGTGACCTGCGTGTGCCAGCATCGGCCGCATGGGTACGACGATACGGAGAGTCGGGCGGCCACGCGCCGACCAGCGGCCGGACAGTGGGCTGTCCGCGCGTGACGAACTGCTCGCAGCGGCGGCGGAGCTGTTCACGACGCGCGGGTACGCGGCGACGACGACCCGGGCCGTGGCGGAGCGCGCGGGGATGCGTCAGGCCACGATGTACCACTACTTCGGCGGTAAGGAGGACCTCCTCGCCGAGCTCCTCGAATCCACGGTCACGCCGTCGCTCGCGCTCGCCCGCCGGCTCCTCGCGGACGACGAGCGCGCGCCGGAGGAGCGGCTGTGGGAGCTGTGCCGCTCGGACGTGGAACTGCTGTGCGGGGGGCCGCACAATCTGGGCGGGCTGTATCTGCTGCCGGAGGTTCGGGCGGAACGTTTCGCCGGGTTCCATCGGGTGCGGGCGGACCTGAAGGACGCGTACGGGCAGCTGCTGGCCGCGACGGGGCCGGGGCGCGCGCTCGACAAGGGCGAGCTGGCGCTCCGCACGGACCTGGTGTTCGGGCTGATCGAGGGTGTGATCCTGGTGCACAGGTCGGATCCGGAGCGGGCGGTGTCGGCGTTCGCGGCGGCGACGGCGGATGCGGCGTTGCGGATCGCGGGGATCTGCTGACGGGTCTCCCGTGCCCCCTGGGCCGAGCTACGTGGCCAGCGCCGTGGCGAGGTTCGTCAGGTCCGGCGTGTGGAGCACGCGGGAACCGTACCCCGGGAGCGGCACGTGCAGCGGCTCCGTCCAGCGCACGGGGAGGGCACTCGCGCCGTACACCGCGCCCGCCAGCGCGCCCGTGACCGCCGCGACCGTATCCGTGTCGCCGCCCAGATCGATCGCGGCGCCCAGCGACTCCTCGAACGACTCCGTCGTCCGCAGCGCCCACAGTGCCGAGCCCAGGCACGGCCACACCGCCCCGTTGAACT
This sequence comes from Streptomyces sp. NPDC053673, assembly GCF_055585225.1. Classification (NCBI taxonomy): domain Bacteria; kingdom Bacillati; phylum Actinomycetota; class Actinomycetes; order Kitasatosporales; family Streptomycetaceae; genus Streptomyces; species Streptomyces sp. NPDC053673. The sequence goes on from NZ_JBVJKN010000004.1 coordinate 221,143, forward strand.
CGGTCGCGTCGTCCGGGTGCCAGCCGGGCGCCAGCACCGTGGCCCAGCGCTCCCGGTGGTCCTCGTGCACCGCGGCCAGGGTGCCGGGCACGGCACCGGCCGGGTCGCCGCCTTCGAGAGCGACCCGGATCAGCTCGTGCAGGACCGCCGTGCCCTCCCATGCCGCGCGGTCGCCGTGCGTGAGCGCCGCGATCCGCCGCGCTGCCGCCATCGTGGCCGTACGTCCCTCGCTCGCGAAGTACACCGCGGAGGTGGCGGCCCGCATCAGCGAACCGTTGCCCGCCGCACGGCTGTTGACCCGGAAGTGCAGTGCCGCCGCGCGATCCCAGGGGTCGCCGCTGCCGAGGACCTGCTCGGTCTGCAGGCCGATGTCCTTCGGCTCGCCCGCGGCCCAGCGGCGGAAGCGGTCGAACATGTCCGCCAGGTCGAGCCCGCCCCGCTCCAGCAGGGATTCGCCGACGAGCACCGCCATCTGCGTGTCGTCGGTGGCCTCGCCCGGGTCCCAGCCGCCGCCTCCGCACATCTCACCGACGCCGTCCGGAAAGCGGGCCGTGTACGCCCCCGCGAGCCCGAACTCGAAGGGCGCGCCCAGCGCGTCGCCCACCGCGGAGCCGACCACGGCCCCGATCGCCCTGTCCGTCATGCGCATCGGGTCAGGCTACGCGGCGCCGCGGCGCCCGGTACGCCGTGCCTGCGGCCACGGATCCGCCCACGAACAGCAGCGTGAACCAATGGAAGTGCCGGTGGCCGCCGGGCGGGTCGTACACCTCGGCCCGTCCGGCGGCCACGCCAGGTTGAGCGCCATGGCGAGGCCGTGCGCCGGCGCGAGGGACGACCATGCCGGGGCGGGGCCGAAGTGCTCACGGCCCCGCCCCTCACCGGGCGTACGGTGAAGTGCTCTATGTCACCGGGAAGTTCAGCAGCGCGAGGGGTTGGGAGGTCGGTGTGCGCGAGCCGCCGGCCGGTTCGACCGTGACACCCATCCCCGTCGCCCGGCCCACCGGCCCGGCCATGAGCAGCGCCTCGGGGGACCCCGCCGAGTTCAGCAGTCCGGCCGGGCGCATCGTCCCGCCGTCGGCGAACCACAGTTGGTACACCTTGCCGCCGCCCGGTGCGGGCAGTCCGGACGCCAGGAACACGGCCTGGTCCCGCTCGCGCGACACGGCCACCGTGCCGGTCGCCCCGTCGCCGAGCGCCGTGCTCATGGTCCGTACGTCGGGCGCCGTCAGCACCTCGGCGAACGCATCGGCCTGCTGCTGGGCACGGCGGGCCGCGTCCCGTGCCTCGGTGCGGGCGTCCTCGGCGGCGCGCTGCTGCCAGACCGCGATGCCGCCGAACGCCGCGGCCGCCGCGAGGCACGCGGCGAGGACGAAGCGGGACCTGGCGCGCCGCCCGGCCGGCCGGCCCCTGCGGACCGGGGGCCGGATGCGGCCGGTCTCCACGGCGCCGGCGACCTTCGGCGGTTCCTGGCGCACCGTCGCGATCCGCGCCAGCACCTGGGACTTCATCGCGGGCGGCGGCGTCTCGGTGACGGCGAGCCCCAGCCGTCCCGCCGTGGCGTCGAGTTCGCGCACTTCCTGCGCGCACGCCGGGCAGGCCTCCAGATGCCGTTCGAACCGCGCGCGCTCGCGTTCGCCGAGCGCGTTCAGGGCGTACGCGCCGGTCAGCGTGTGCAGTTCGGCATCCCGCCCCGCGCCCCTCGCTACGGCGCTCATACGTTCACCCCCAGGCAGTCGCGCAGGCGGATCAGCCCGTCGCGCATACGGGTCTTCACGGTGCCCAGCGGCACCGCGAGCAGCTCCGCGACCTCGCGGTAGGCGAGTCCACGGTAGTAGGCGAGAGTCACGGACTGGCGCTGAAGCTCGGTCAGGGTGCGCAGGCAGCGGCGTACCTGCTCCCGTTCGAGCCGTGCCTCGACCTCCTCGACGACGTCGTCGAACGCGGGTGTCCCGCCGAGCCGGGCGGCCTTCTGTTCGCGCTCGGTGGCGGCCTGGACGGAGCGCACCCGGTCCACGGCGCGGCGGTGGGCGAGGGTGAGTGTCCAGGTCAGCGCGGACCCGCGGGACGGCTGGTAGCGCGCGGCGGTCCGCCAGAGCTCGACCAGCACCTCCTGCGTCACCTCCTCCGACTGCGCCGGATCCCGCAGCACGCTGCGCACCACGCCGAGTACGGGCCCGCAGACCGCGTCGTACACGCGCGAGAAGGCCTCCTGGTCGCCGCGCGCGACCCGGACGAGCAACTCGTCGAGCCCCGGCCCCGCCGGTGGTGCCCCTGTGATGCGTATGGCTTCCTTCACGCGCTCTCCCCTCGCCCCGTACTCACCTCCCTCTATACGGAGCCGGAGCGTGTTGTGACTGCTGTCGGGCCGAAGTCTTTACGCGTTTGTTCCCTGAACCCGGTCCGCACCGCGCGCAGCGTCAGGAACACCAGCAGTCCGATCGGTGACAGCAGGACGGTCAGCACCAGCAAGGGCCCCATCAGCAGCGGATGGAGACCGAGCCGGCGCGCTTCGCCGTACATCCACTGGCCGATCAGCAGATCCCAGGCGATGACCTGCGCCCAGATCGCACCCGCGCCGTCCGCGTGCGCGACCAGGTCCCGGAAGGTTTCGAGGTCGGGCTCGCGTACAGCGGTCCACAGATCCGGGAAGACCGGGACGGCGAGGCCGAGATACACGAGCAGGATCGGTACGGCGGTCAGTGGCGACGCGGCGATCCGGGCGGTCCAGCGCCACCGCGGTGCGAAGATCATCAGCAGCCAGAACGGTGCCGCGAGCCAGAAGGACACCTCGAAGAGCACGGTGGTCATGCGGAGAACTCCCTTTCGGTCGTGGGCTCGGTCGTGGGCTCGGGCGTCGGCACGGGGGCTCCGCGGAGGGACGCGTACACCGCGGCCGCGCCGCAGCCGACGATCAGGGCCGCGGCACCGAGCGTCGCCCCGCCCGGGTGGATGAGCGGCTCGCCGCGCAGCGCCTGCCAGGTGACCAGGGCGAGCACGGCGGCGTACCCGGCGGAGACGGTGAGCACGAGGCGCAGCCGCACGCGTTCGTCGCGCAGCCGCGTGAACCGCGGGGCGAGAGCGACGAGGACGAGCAGGAACAGCGGGATCACCTGAAGGGCGTGCATCCCGACGAAGTGCGGGACGCGGAGGTCGCCGCCGCTCGTGGACCAGCCGGTGAGCGGCACTCCGGGGCCGCCGTCCGGCACGCCGACGCTGTGGGCGCCGACGACCGTGGCGACTCCGGGGCCGTCGGCTGCTGCCTCCTGCTCCGGCGTGGGCTGCGTCATCAGGGCGCCGAGTGCCGCTCCGGCGAGGGCGAGGACCGTGCCCAGCCTGATCGCCCAGGTGGTGGCGCGGTCGGCGACACGGGTCCGGAAGAGGAGCACGGCGATGGCGAGGGTGGCGACCCAGAGCACGACGACGGTCAGCGCCATTGTGTTGTAAAGCAGTTCGTCGAACGGGGTCTCGTGGTTGAAGTGGCTGCGCTTCCCCCGGACGACCTGCGCCGTGATGATCACCATCTCGACCACACTCGCCGCGACGACGACGGTGCCGGCCCACCAGCCGGGGCGTCGCAGGGACGGCCGGGCCCGGGCGAGCAGCGAGTGCATCCACGCGAACGTGAGCGCGTACGCCACGAACGACACGGCGAACTTGAAGGGCTTGGCCCAGATCGGGGCGCCCACGAGGACACGGTCGTCGACGACGAGACCGACCGCGGAGACGACGGTTAACAGGGCCATGGATGCCGAGAACGCGACCAGTGGCCGGTGCCAGGAACGCCAAGAGGGAACGGGCATGGGTACTCCTGGGGATAATGGATAGTGGCACTCTCCGCTATCCGATAGCGGCACTATCTATGATGGGGGCGGGAGTTGGCAAGGAAGACAGGTGAACGCGCTGTGCGCATCGGTGAGTTGAGTCGCAGGACCGGGGTGCCGGTGCCGACGATCAAGTACTACGTGCGGGAAGGGCTGCTTCCGGCAGGAGAGTTGAGCAGCCCGAACCAGGCGCGTTACGGCCCCGGGCACGAGCGCCGGCTACGGCTGATCCGTGCGCTGCTGGAAGTGGGCGGGCTGTCGCTGGCCGCGATCGGTGAGGTGCTGGCGGCGGTCGACGACGAACAGCGGTCCCTGCACAAGGTGCTGGGCGCGGCGGCGAACCGGATCGTGCCGCGGTACGGCGGCGAGGACGACGAGGAGACGCATCTCGCCCGCGAAGAGGTGGCGCGGCTGATCGAGGCGCGCGGCTGGAAGGTGTCCGCGAACGGCCCGGCGGGAGAAGCGCTCGCGGCCGCGCTGGCGGCGCTGACGAGGGTGGGGCACGGGGCGTTCGTGGAGGTGCTGGACGACTACGCGGAGGCGGCCGAGCTGGCCGCCCGGGTGGATCTGGCGTACGTGGGGCGTCGCGTGGCCCGCGAGGACCTGGTCGAAAGCGTGGTCATCGGCACGGTGCTGGGCGACGCGATGCTCTCGGCCCTGCGCCGCCTGGCCCACGTGGACGCGTCCTCCCGTGCCTATGGTCCGGGCTGACGCGGTGGGCCGGGCGGCCCGGTGGCGCGAACCCTTCGCCGGGGTGGCCCGGTGGCACGAACCCTTCGCCGGGGCGGCCCGGTGGCGCAAACCCGCGCCGGGGCCGCCTGGTGGGCACGAACCCGCGCCGGCCCGCCCGCGGAGGCCTGTGCACCCCCTACGCCTCCTGCTCGCGCTCCACCGCGTCGTTCCACTCGCGCTTGATCGCGCGCCATGCCTCGTCCGACTTGCCCAGCCGCCAGTATCCCGAGATCGAGAGGCGCTCCAGCGGAATGCCGCGCTCGATGCGCAGGTGGCGTCGCAGTTCCTTCACCGCGCCCGCCTCGCCGTGCACGAACGCGTGCACGTCGCCCGCCGGGAAGGACAGCTCGCGGACCGCCGCGATCAGGGCCGCGCCGACCGGGCGGTCGCCGCGGTGCAGCCAGGTGACCGTGATGCCGTCCGGCGTGGCGATCTTCTGCTCGTCCTCGGGGCCGGACACCTCCACGAACGCGTGGACCACCGCGCCCAACGGCATCTGCTCCAGCGACGCCGCGATCGCGGGCAGCGCGCTCTCGTCGCCCACGAGCAGATGCCAGTCGGCCGTCGGGTCCGGTGCGTATCCGCCGCCGGGACCGGTCATCCGCACCGTTTCGCCCGGCTGGACGCGGGCGGCCCACGGCCCTGCGAGGCCCTCGTCGCCGTGCACCACGAAGTCGATCACCAGTTCGCGGTGGACCGGATCCCAGGCCCGCACCGTGTAGGTGCGGTTGCTGGGCCACTGGTCGCGCGGCAACTCCTCGCGGATGCGCGCCATGTCGAACGGCTCGGGGTAGGTCACGCCCGGGGCGGGGAAGACGATCTTGACGTAGTGGTCGGTCAGTCCGTTCGTCGCGAAGTCCGCCAGTCCGTCACCGCCCAGAACGAGCCGCACCATGTGCGGAGTGAGCCGTTCCGTGCGCAGGACCCGCGCCTCACGGATCTGCGGTGCCTTGCGGGCCGGTGTCTCTGCCACGGCGGTCTCCCCTGGGCGTAGGTGCTTAGGCTTGCCTAAGTTAACATCATCAGGGGGTGGGCCCCCCGGCCGCCAGCTCCACCTGCAGCCGGTGCACGGCGCGGCCGAGCCCCCACCGCACCGCCAGTTCCTCCAGGCGGGCCGGGTCGCGCGGCTCCTTCGGCAGGGCGGGATCGAAATCCGGCAGCGGTACGTCCCCGGCGACCCGCACGACCTTCGGCGCGACAGCCACATACGCACGCGACTCGTCCAGCCGCTTGCGCTGCGCCGGTGTCAGCTTCGACGCCGGGTCGTCGACGGCCGCCATGATCCCGGCCAGGTCCCCGTAAACGTCGAGCAGCTTCGCCGCCGTTTTCTCGCCGATGCCCGGCACCCCGGGCAGCCCGTCGCTCGGGTCCCCGCGCAGCAGCGCCAGATCGGCATAGCCCGGCCCGTCCACCCCGTACTTCTCGCGGAGCACGGCCTCGTCCGTGGCCTGCAGCAAGCCGACGCCCTTCAGGGGGTACAGCACACGGACACCGCGCGCGTCGTCCACGAGCTGATAGAGGTCCCGGTCGCCGGTGACGATGTCCACCGGGCCCGCCGCGAGCCCGGTGAGCGTGCCGATCACGTCGTCCGCCTCGTACCCGGCGACGCCGACGCGGGCGATACCGAACGCGTCCAGCACGTCCTCGATGACGGGGACCTGCGGGGAGAGGGTGTCCGGGATCTCCTCCTCGTCCGGACCCGTCTCCGTCTCCACCGCCACCCGGTGCGCCTTGTACGACGGGATCAGCTCCACCCGCCAGTGCGGCCGCCAGTCCGCGTCCATGCAGGCCACGAGGTCGTCCGGATGATGGTCCTGGACGAGCCTGGTGATGAATTCGAGCAGCCCGCGCACCGCGTTGACCGGGGTGCCGTCGGGTGCGCGCACGGAGTCCGGGACCCCGAAATAGGCGCGGAAGTACAGGGAGGCGGTGTCGAGGAGCATCAGGCGTCGCGTCACAGTCCGAATGATGCCGCACCCCACCGACAACAGCCCGGCTCACGGCGACCCCGCCCGTCGCATGGCCATCAGGTGTCACCCGCGTGAACTGGATCACTCTTGCGTTTGGCCTCTGCGGCCCCGGGCAGGCGCGACGCCGGAGCGGACCCCTTTGTGCCTTCAACCGGTACAAACCCCGGGGAAGCGGGCCGAACCCGCCCGCTCCACGGCCCGCCGGCGGGGGATGCGGGCCGTTTTTCGGTTCAACGCGTGAGGTGTATGTGTCCAGGCTGCAAGCCGAGCACCTGTACAAGGTTTTCGGTAGACGACCCGATGAGGCGGTAGGCAAGCTCGAAAGCGGCGCCGGCCGCGACGAGCTCCGCGCCGACGGAACGACAGCAGCGGTGATCGACGCATCGTTCACCGTCGAGCCCGGTCAGATCTTCGTCGTCATGGGTCTCTCCGGATCCGGCAAGTCCACGTTGCTGCGCATGCTCAACGGACTGCTGGAGCCGACCGCCGGCCGCGTCCTCTTCGACGGCCAGGACCTGACCGCCCTCAGCGCGCGCGACCTCCGCACCGTGCGCGCCCGCAAGATCAGCATGGTCTTCCAGCACTTCGCTCTGTTCCCGCACCGCAGCGTGCTGGAGAACGCCGGCTACGGCCTGGAGGTCCAGGGCGTCCCGCGCGCCGAGCGCGAGCGGCGTGCCGCGGAGGCACTGGAGCTGGTCGGGCTCGGCGGCTGGGAGAAGTCCTGGCCCGACGAGCTCTCCGGCGGAATGCAGCAGCGCGTCGGCCTCGCCCGCGCGCTCGCCACCGACGCCGACCTGCTGCTGATGGACGAGTCGTTCAGCGCGCTCGACCCACTGATCCGCCGTGACATGCAGGATCAGCTGCTCGAACTGCAGAAGCGGCTCAAGAAGACCGTCGTCTTCATCACCCACGACCTCAACGAGGCCATGCGCCTCGGCGACCGGATCGCGGTGATGCGGGACGGCAGGATCGTGCAGCTCGGCTCCGCCGAGGACATCCTGATCCGCCCCGCCAACGACTACGTGGCCTCGTTCATCCAGGACGTGGACCGCTCGCGCGTTCTGACGGCGGCGGCCGTGATGACCGCTGTCGAGGGGCCGCAGCGCTCCGACGCGGACGACTGCGACTGCGAGACCGTCACTCCCGACACCCTCGTCGCGGATCTGTGCGCCGTCAGCGCGCGCGTCCCGCACCCGGTGGCCGTCAAGGACGCCACGGGCAAGGTCGTCGGCGTCGTACCGCAGTCCCGGCTGATCGGTTTCGTCGGCGACGAGCCGGGTGAGCCCGTGCCGTGCGTCCCCGGCCCCCGCAAGGAGCCGAAGGCGGTGGCCGCCCATGCCTAGGCTTCACCTCGGCGACTGGGTCGACAGCGGTGTCGACTGGCTCCAGTCCCATCTCTCCTGGCTGTTCGACGCCATCAGCTCGCTCGTGACCGGGATGTACGACGGCATCGACGCGGTCCTCTCCGCGCCCGAGCCGCTGCTCTTCGCCGGCATCCTCGCCGTCGTCGCCTGGTGGCTGCGCGGTCTGCTCGCGGGCGGACTGGCCTTCGCCGGATTCGCCCTGATCGACTCCATCGAGCTGTGGGACGACGCCATGTCGACCCTCTCCCTGGTGCTCGTCGCCACGATCGTCACGCTGGTGATCGCGGTCCCGCTCGGCATCTGGGCGTCGCGGTCCAAGGCCGTCAGCGCCGTGACCCGGCCGGTCCTGGACTTCATGCAGACGATGCCGGCCATGGTCTATCTGATCCCCGGCATCATCTTCTTCGGCGTCGGTGTGGTCCCCGGCATCATCGCCACCATCGTCTTCGCGCTGCCTCCCGGCGTACGGATGACCGAGCTCGGCATCCGCCAGGTCGACAAGGAGCTGGTGGAGGCGGCCGAGGCCTTCGGTACGACCCCGCGCAACACGCTGATCCGCGTGCAGCTGCCGCTCGCCCTGCCCACGATCATGGCCGGAATCAACCAGGTCATCATGCTCGGTCTGTCCATGGTGGTCATCGCCGGCATGGTCGGCGGCGGCGGCCTCGGCGGTGCCGTCTACCGCGCCATCGGCAATGTCGACATCGGCCTCGGCTTCGAGGCCGGTATCTCCATCGTCATCCTGGCCATGTACCTGGACCGGATGACCGGTGCGCTGGGCCGTCAGGTCTCGCCGCTGGGCCGCCGTGCGGTGGCCAGGGCGAAGGCCGCCACCGGCGGACTGAAGATCTGGAACCACCGCCCCCAGCCCGTCGTCGCCGTCGTGGGCGTCGTGATCCTCGCGCTCGTCGCGGGCGGCATGGGTGTGTTCGGCGGCGCCACGTCCGCCGACGCCTCCGACGCCACGAACGTCGGCCGCGGCAAGAAGATCTCCCTGGGCTACATCCCCTGGGACGAGGGCATCGCCTCCACCTTCCTCTGGAAGGAACTGCTGGAGCAGCGCGGCTTCGAGGTCGACGCCAAGCAGCTGGAGGCCGGCTCGCTCTACACCGGTCTCGCCGGCGGTCAGATCGACTTCCAGACCGACTCCTGGCTGCCCGTCACCCACGCCCAGTACTGGTCGAAGTACCAGGACAGGCTGGAGGACCTGGGCACCTGGTACGACCGGACGTCCCTGGAGCTGTCCGTGCCCTCGTACGTGCAGGGCATCGACTCCCTGGAGGACCTGAAGGGCAAGTCGGGCCAGTTCAAGGGCCGCATCATCGGCATCGAGCCGAGCGCCGGAATGATGGGCATCCTCAAGGACAAGGTCCTCAAGGAGTACGGCCTGGAGGGCGAGTACCAGGTCGTCGACGGCTCCACGCCCGGCATGCTCGCCGAGCTGAAGCGCGCGTACGACAAGAAGGAGCCCATCGTCACCACCCTGTGGTCGCCGCACTGGGCCTACAGCACGTACGACCTGAAGAAGCTCAAGGACCCGAACGGCATCTGGGGCAAGGGTGACGGCGTGCACACCCTGGCCCGCAAGGGGTTCTCCCAGGAGAACCCGCAGGCGGGCGAATGGCTCAAGAACTTCAGGATGACCGAGCAGCAGCTCACGGGCCTTGAGGCGAAGATCCAGGAGACCGGCAAGGGCAAGGAGCAGGACGCCGTGCGCGCCTGGCTCGAGGAGAACCCCGGCCTCGCAGCCAAGTGGACCCCGGTCGCCGGGGCAGGCAAGTCCGCGACCTCCCGGAGCGAGCCGGCACCGCAGTAGACCATCCGAATCCCCCCACCGGTGAGGACCCCGTCACACTCTGTGGCGGGGTCCTCGCCGATGGGGGTCACAGGCGAGGCTCCGGGGGAGGCAGTGACAACAGTGGGTTGTCGTGCCCGGAAGGTGCGTAAGGTACAGACAGGAGGGAGGGACCTCAGTCATGGGTGACAAGGAAACGCTCCGAGTCGGCTCCGCCGTCCGCCGACGGCGCAGGGCCCTGGATCTCACGCTCGCCGCCGTTGCCGAGCGCAGCGGCCTGTCCGTGCCCTTCCTCAGTCAGATCGAGAACGAGCGGGCACGCCCCAGCATGCGCTCCCTCCAGCGCGTCGCAGAAGCCCTGGAGACCTCCGGCGCCGAGCTGCTCGCCGCCGCGGACTCCGCGCGCGTCGTCGACGTCGTCCGCGCGGACGACGACACCCTCTCCCCGGGCGCGGGCGTGCGCCCGCTCGTACACGGCCATCACCAGCTCCACGCCGTCGAGTTCACCGGCGAGCCGGACGCGGCAGGCGAGTACCAGCACCGCAACGACGAGCTGATGTACGTCGCCGACGGCGCCGCCGAGGTCGAGGCCGAAGGCCGCGCGTACCGCCTGGAGAAGGGCGACAGCCTCTACATGACCGGGGGAGTGCGGCACCGCTGGCGCGCCACCCGGCCCGGCACCCGCCTCGTCGTCGTCGCCGTCGCCGACCACATCGAGGCAACCGGACTGTGAAACGGGTCGTGTCGCTCGTGCCCTCGCTCACCGAGGCCGTCGCCGTCAGCGCCCCCGGGCTGCTGGCCGGTGTCACCGACTGGTGCACGCACCCCGCGGATCTCGACGCCGTCCGTGTCGGAGGCACCAAGAACCCCGACATCGAGGCGGTCGTCGCGCTGCGGCCCGATCTCGTCGTCGCCAACGAGGAGGAGAACCGGGCCCCCGACCTCGCCGCACTCCGTGCCGCGGGACTCGACGTCCTCGTCACGGAAGTGCGCACCCTGCCGCAGGCCTTCACCGAACTGGAGCGCGTCCTGCGCGCCTGCGGCGTGCCCCGCCCCGGCTGGCTCGACGACGCGGAAGAGGCCTGGGCAGCGGTCGAAGCCGGCGAGCCGCGGCGCGCGGTGGTGCCCGTCTGGCGGCGGCCCTGGATGGTCCTCGGCCGTGACACCTTCGCCGGCGACCTCCTCGCCCGCCTCGGCATCGACAACGTCTACGCCATGCACCCGGAGCGCTATCCGCGCATCCCGCCGGCCGAGCTGAACACCGCGGGCGCCGACCTCGTCGTGCTGCCCGACGAGCCCTACCGCTTCACCCGTGACGACGGCCCCGAAGCGTTCCCCGGGCTGCCCGCCGCCCTCGTCGACGGCCGCATGCTCACCTGGTACGGGCCGTCGCTGGCAGCGGCGCCCGCGGCGCTCGGAGCAGCTCTCCGCTGAGCAGCCCGCGCAGCGTACGGGCACCGGCCACCGCCCAGGCCACCAGCAGGAACACGTACAGCGCAACGGCCAGCCACTCCAGGGCGGCCACGCCGGTGTGCCGGGCCAGGCCCGCGGCGCCCGTGACACAGGTGCCGAGAGGGAAGGTGAACGCCCACCACGTCAGCGCGAACGGCATTCCCCGACGGGCGGCGCGCACCACCATGACCCCGGCCAGCGCCAGCCACAGCAGCGCGAAACCCGTCACCGGAACGCCGTAGACGACCGCGAAGACCCCGAGCCCGCCCGCGTACGGGCTCCCGATCGCGGCCGGCGCCACATCCGCCAGCTTGTTCACCGCGGTGGTGGACTGGCCCAGCGGGCCGAGGACCAGGAACAGCGCCGGCGTCAGGGCGAGCGGCAGCGGGCCGTGGTGGACCAGCCGAGCGAACACCAGCGGCAGCATCAGCAGCACCGCCAGCAGACTCAGCCCGAACATCGCGTAGCAGCCCAGCAGCGTCGTCTCCCGCCACTGACCGGCCGGCAGATGCGGCACCAGCAGCGCACCCTGCGTCGCCGCCACCATGGGGGCCACCACCGGGAGCAGCCACACGGGGGAGGCCGTGCCGGGGGCCACCTTCTGGTGCGTGATCATCAGATACGGGATCGCCACCGCCGCCGCGAGACCGGTGAACGTGCCCACGCCGAACAGCGCCGCGCCCGTCACCACGGCCTCCCGCTCCCCGATGACACCGCCGCCGACCGAGAGAGTGCCGATTCCGACCGCGAGCATCGCCATCGACAGACAGCCGTAGAAAGGTGCCACCGCCGGGTCGAGGAGGTGGGCGCGGGCCTGGTCCCGGTGGTGGAGCCAGTGCCCGGCGCGCGCCGCCAGCAGCGCCACCAGCATGAGTGCCGACAACGCCCACACGGCCGTGCACGCGGCCCGCAGACCCGGCATCGCCACCGGCAGGGCCGCACCCGCGTTCGCGACGATCGCCGTGCCCATGACCGTGGCGTACCAGTTCGGTCCGAGATGGCGGAGCGAACCGGTGCGCAGGACCGGGGCGAACGGGGTGCGGGGATGGGCGACGGTGACCATGTCCTCACTCTCCGGCCCCGCCGAGGCTCCCACCAGGGACCTCTCCCCTATGGCCCCATAAGCTGGATTTATGAGCGAAGAGGAACGAGGGCCGATCGCCCACCGGGTGCCCGACCTGGCCGCCCTGGAGCTGCTGCTCGCCGTCGCCCGGCACGGCAGCCTGGGGCGTGCGGCTCGCGAGCTGGGCATCACCCAGCCCGCCGCGAGCAGCCGTATCCGGTCCATGGAACGGCAGCTCGGCGTCGCCCTCGTGGACCGCTCTCCGCGCGGTTCCCGGCTCACCGAGGCGGGCGCCCTCGTCACCGACTGGGCACGGCGGATCGTGGAGGCGGCCGAGGCGTTCGACGTGGGCGCGCAGGCGCTGCGCGACCGGCGCGACTCCCGGCTGCGGGTGGCCGCGAGCATGACCATCGCCGAATACCTGCTCCCCGGCTGGCTCATCGCCCTGCGCCTGGAGCGCCCCGGCACTGCCGTCTCCCTGCTCGCCGGCAACTCGGCGGCGGTCGCCGAACGACTTCTGCGGGACGAGGCCGACCTCGGCTTCGTCGAGGGCCTCGCGGTGCCGGAGGGACTCGACGGCGCGGTCATCGGCCACGACCGGCTGATCGTGGTGGCCGCCGCCCGCCACCCCTGGGCGCGCCGCCGCGCCCCGTTGCCGCCCGAGGAGCTGGCCGCGACCTCCCTCGTGCTGCGTGAACGCGGCTCGGGCACCCGCCAGGTCCTCGACTCGGCCCTCGCCGACTACGGCGGCCTCGCCGAGCCACTGCTCGAACTCGCCTCCACCACCGCCGTGAAGGCGGCGGCGGTCAGCGGCGCCGGGCCCGCGGTCCTCAGCGAACTCGCCGTCACCGAGGAGCTGGCCTCCCGCCGGCTGGTCCGCATCCCGCTCGAAACCGTCCAGCTGCACCGTGATCTGCGCGCGGTCTGGCCCCACGGCCACCGGCCCACGGGCCCGGCACGCGATCTGCTCTCGCTCACACGCCGGACGGGCCCGGGGTAGACGGCGGCCGCTCGCTCGGGGCCTGACCGGTGGGCGGGGCCCAGGCACAGGCCAGTGAGCCGCCGACGAGCCCGAGGAGCAGACCGAGGAAGAGGCCCCCGAAATTCGCGACGGGGAAGGAGACGAGAGTCAGCAGCAGGGTCGTGATCCCGGCGAACGCGCGCCCCTGCTGCTGGAACCAGAGGGCGAAGCCCAGGACGACGAGCAGGACCCCGATGACCAGTGACCCTGCGCCTGCCGTCGTCGACAGCGCGAGGGGGATGCCGCTGAGGCTCAGACGCACATAGGGGAAATAGACGATGGGCAGGCTTGCGGCGAGCGTGAACAGGCCCGCCCAGAACGGCCGTTCACGACGCCAGGCCCGGAATCTCGCTCGGGTGCCGACGAGCACGGCGCGTACGTCCGGGCGTCTGCCGAGGATGCCGAAAGGATGACGGATCACGTGCCGCTCCATGGGCCGGGGGTCAGGGGCACTCGCGGTTGCCCTGCAGGACGCGGATCCTGAGGTCGGGGATGTTGAACGTGGCGGCTGAGAGCGCGACCGCGGTCACCCGCAGGTCGGTCAGGGAGACCGACTCCGCCTGCTGGGCAACGCCGTTGGGGTCGAAGAACCGCGAGTCCCGGTCCTCGGGGTTGATCGGGCCCTTGGTGACCGCGCCGATCGCCACACCGACGTCGAGCTCGTCGAGGTCCGCCTGACCGACCGACACGGACGTCGCGTCGATGAAGAGGTTCTTCGCCACGGCCCGGCGGCGGTCGTCGCCGCCGGTGAGCCTCAGCGTGTAGGGGCCCAGGACCGGGATCGGGACCACCACGGACTGGCACAGGCCGCTGATCTTGGCATGGCGGAAGCCGTTGACCACGACGGGTACGAGGGTGCCCTTCTTGGCGACGTCCACCATGCCGTAGATGCTGAGCCCACGAGCGTCCAGGGAGTCCGCCGTGACCTGGAACTTACGGCCGGAGATGAAGAAGGACGCGGCGAGCGCCCCCTGGGCCATGCCGATACCGAGAGCCGCGGCGGCCGTGCTGCTCAGGACCAGGACGGCGGCGAAGCGCTTCCAGCGGGTCCTGCCGAAGCCGCGCGACATAGCGTCTCCTCCGGTCGAGTGAGGTCGGTCTGCCGGTACCGGGCGGGCGAAGGAAGGCGACGCCCATCGGTGGATGACTGAGCCCCAGGCTCGCGGTCGGCCGTTCCGTCCGCACGTCAGGCCGTGCAGGCGGGTGATCGGCCCCCTGCCGGTACACGCGTTCGGAGGAAACGCGGTGTCGGCCGCGGCGGTCGTCCGCCGCGGCCGACACCGGGCCGACCGCCCCCGGGACGCGGCCCGCAGACCCCTCTCAGGAAGCCGCCCGCACCAGCCCCCGCATGACACGCGTGTCCTCGCCCATCTCCGGGTGCCACTGGACGCCCAGGACCCAGGCGGGGTCCGGGAGCTCGACCGCCTCCACCGTCCCGTCCGCCGCGTGGGCCGAGACGACGAGCCCCTCACCGAGGCGGTCCACCGACTGGTGGTGGTACGTCGGCACCGAGGACTCCTCCGGTACGAGGGCGGCGTACCGCGTCCCCGCCACCGGGGTCACCGGGTGGTGTCCGAAGACCCCGGTCTCCTTCACATGCCCTTCGAGGTGCTGGACGAGCGTGCCGCCCAGGGCCACGTTCAGCAGCTGCATGCCCCGGCAGATCCCGAGCAGCGGCGTCCCGGACGCGAGCGCCGCCTCGATCAGGGCGAGCTCCCACGCGTCCCGCTCCCGCGCCGGCGGGCCGGTGCGCGGGTCGGTCTCGGCCCCGTACCGTACGGGCTCCACATCCGGGCCGCCGGCGACGACGAGCCCGTCCAGCCGGGCGACCGCGGACGCGGCGCGCCCGGGGTCGTCGGGCGGAAGCATCGCGGCGATACCGCCCGCCGACTGGACGAGGCGCGGATAGCCCTCGGGCAGCAGTGCGGCGGGCAGCTGCCACACGCCCCACGAGGCCTTGTCCAGGTAGGTGCTGACGCCGATGAGCGGCAGGGTCACGGTGGGGTTCCTCCGGTTCGGCCGTGGACGGGGGGAGTCAGTCGCGTTCGAGCTCGGCCTCGGCGGCGGCGAGCGCCGCGAACTCCTCTTCCGGCGCACGGGCCACCAGGTGGTGCCGACTGTAGAAGGCGAAGTACGCGAGGGCGACGCCGTACACCACCAGGGCGATGACGGCCGCGTCCTTGTCCACCAGGAAGGTCGCCACCAGCGCGGACAGCGCGAGGACGAAGGCGACGGACGAGGTCACCACGCCGCCCGGGGTGCGGTACGGCCGCGGCAGCTCCGGCTCCCGGCGCCGCAGCACGATGTGGGACAGCGCCATCAGCGCGTACGAGATGGTCGCGCCGAACACGGCGATGTTCAGCATCCGCGCCCCGTCCCCGGTGCCGGCCGCGAGCGCGAAGCCGATCGCGCCGGGGATCAGCAGCCCCAGGTAGGGGGACTTGCGGCGACTGGTCAGGGAGAGGAAACGGGGCAGGTAGCCGGCCCTGGACAGGGCGAACAGCTGTCGCGACCCGGCGTAGATCAGCGAGAAGAACGACGCCACGAGGCCCGCGAGGCCCGCGTAGTTGACGAAGCGGCTCAGCGCGGTCGGGTCGCCGTCGCCCTGCAAAGCCACGACCAGCGGGTTGCCGGCTTCCTGGATGGCGGCCGAGCCACGCGCCCCGGTGGACGCGAAGAACGTGAGAACGGCGAGCAGGACGAGGATGCCCATCGAGACGGCGAGCGCCCTCGGCATGGAGCGGACCGGGTCCTTGGCCTCCTCGGCGGCGAGCGGTACACCCTCGACGCCGAGGAAGAACCACATGCCGAACGGGAACGCCGCCCAGATGCCCAGCAGGCCGAACGGCAGCCACGAGTTGGCGCCGAAGGCCTGCTTGTCGACCGGGATGTCGTCGAGGCCGCCGACCTGGAAGTCGGTGAGCGCGCCGAGCGCGAAGATCAGCAGCGCGGCCACCGCGATGGCGGTGACGACGAGGCTGAAGCGCAGTGCCTCGCCCACGCCCCACAGGTGGATGCCTATGAACACCGCGAAGCAGGCGAGATAGACGGGCCAGCCCGACTCCAGACCGAACAGCCCGAGCGATTCGACGTAGTCGCCGATGAAGATGGAGATGGCGGCGGGCGCGAGGATGTACTCGATGAGGATCGCCGTACCGGTGAGGAAGCCGCCCCAGGTACCGAGCGCACGGCGCGCGAAGCCGTAGCCGCCGCCCGCCGTCGGCAGGATGGCGGAGAGTTCGGCGAGCGCGAAGACGAGGCAGGCGTACATCAGCCCCATGAGCACGGTCGCCGCGGCGAGACCGCCGAAGCCGCCCTTGGACAGGCCGATGTTCCAGCCCGAGAAGTCGCCGGAGACGACGTAGGCGACACCGAGCCCGGTGAGCAGCAGCCAGCCTGCGCTGCCGCGCCGCAGAGTGCGGCGCTCGAGATAGTCGTCCGGCGGTGGTGTGTTGCTCCCGGTGGTGTCTTCCAGCGTCATGGCAGAGCTCCCGCGTCGGGCCCAATGGAATGGAGCCATACCTTTGCGGTGTGCGCGGGGGAAATGCAAGACCCGTGCGTTACTTTCGGGTTACGCCGGTGCGGCGCGCCGCGGCTGCGGGCAGCAGGATCACGTGAGGAAGCCGCGCAGCAGCGCCGCCGTGCCCGAGCAGTGCTCACGCATCACCTCGCGCGCCGCGTCGGCGTCCCCGTCGAGCACCGCCTCCACCAGAGCGACATGCTGCTGCTGGGAGTGCTCAAGATTGCGTACGAGCAGCGGAATGCAGTCCAGAAGATCGTTCACGGTTGCCCGGACGGCCGCGTACTGCTTGGTCAGGGTGGGTGAACCGGAGAGCTCCGCGAGGGTGAGATGCAGCAGCGTGTCGCACCGCCGGTAGTCGTCGAGCGGCGCGTCGTGCGTCGCCGCCAGGGCCGTACGCAGCCGGTCGGCGCCGTCGTCGGTGAGGCCGTGCGCCGCGCACAGCCCGGCGGCGCCCACCTCGAGCACCTCGCGGAAGCGGAGCGTGTCCTCGACATCGACCGCCGCGATACGGCGGCGCAGCTCGTCCTCGCCGGCGGTACGCGGCCGGTGCAGGACGAACGTGCCGCCGTAGCGGCCGCGCCGGCTCTCCACCAGACCCTCTTCCTGGAGCACCTTGAGCACCTCGCGGAGCGTGACGCGGCTGATTCCCATCCGGTCGGCCAGCTCGCGCTCGGCGGGCAGCCGCTCCCCACCGGGCACCAGTCCGAGCCGTACCACCTGGAGGATCTGCTCCAGTGCCTCCTCGAAGCCGTTGCCTGCTCGTACCGGCCGCAGCACGGACGTCAGCCGGTCCTCCGGCTCGCTGTTCCTCACTGGGATCCACCTCGCGATCGCATTCCGTCCAGCCCTGCTGACGTGCTTCTCGGCCGGGGGTCCGGGGGTTGCGCCCCGGGAAGACACAGCGCCACGTTGCGGTTTCCCCTTCCCAAGCAATGGTCTTCGGCAATACCTTATGGCTCCCGGCTGACCTTAGGAGGCAGATCCCGTGGCAGACCGCACACCCCCGCTGAGCGTCGAGGAACTGAGAGCCCTCGTCGCGAGCGGTGAGATCGACACGGTAGTCCTGGCCTTCCCCGACATGCAGGGGAGGCTCCAGGGCAAGCGGTTCGCCGCGCCGTTCTTCCTCGACGAGGTCCTTGAGCACGGCACCGAGGGCTGCAACTACCTCCTCGCCGTCGACACCGAGATGAACACGGTGGACGGCTACGAGATGTCCTCCTGGGACCGCGGCTACGGCGACTTCGCCATGCACCCCGACCTCGCCACCCTGCGGCGCGTCCCCTGGAACGAGGGAACGGCGATGCTGATCGCCGACCTCGCCTGGAACGACGGCGCGCCCGTCGTGGCCGCCCCCCGGCAGATCCTCCGCCGCCAGCTGGAGCGTCTCGCCGAGCACGGCTACACCGCCCAGGTCGGCACCGAACTCGAGTTCATCGTCTTCAGGGACACGTACGAGCAGGCCTGGGACCGCGACTACCGCGGCCTCACCCCGGCCAACCAGTACAACATCGACTACTCGGTGCTCGGCACCGGCCGCATCGAGCCGCTGCTGCGCCGGATCCGCAACGACATGGCCGCGGCCGGACTGACCGTCGAGTCCGCCAAGGGCGAGTGCAACCCCGGCCAGCACGAGATCGCCTTCAAGTACGACGAGGCCCTCGTCACCTGCGACCAGCACGCCATCTACAAGACCGGTGCCAAGGAGATCGCCGCCCAGGAAGGCGTCTCCCTCACCTTCATGGCCAAGTACAACGAGCGCGAGGGCAACTCCTGCCACATCCACCTCTCGCTCGCCGACGCGGACGGCCGTAACGCCATGGCCGGCGACGGGAACGGCCAAGAGCATGGAATGTCACAGGTCATGCGGCACTTCCTCGCCGGCCAGCTCGCAGCGCTGCGCGACTTCTCCCTGCTCTACGCGCCGAACATCAACTCGTACAAGCGCTTCCAGCCCGGCTCCTTCGCCCCCACCGCCGTCGCCTGGGGCTACGACAACCGCACCTGCGCGCTGCGCGTCGTCGGCCACGGCCGCTCGATGCGCTTCGAGAACCGGCTCCCCGGCGGTGACGTCAACCCGCACCTCGCCGTCGCCGGACTGGTCGCGGCCGGGCTGTACGGCATCGAGCAGCAGCTGGAACTCCCCGAGGTCTGCGCGGGCAACGCCTACACCGCCGACTACGCACACGTCCCGACCACCCTCCGCGAGGCCGCCGAGCTGTGGGAGAACAGCCCCATCGCCAAGGCCGCGTTCGGCGACGAGGTCGTCGCCCACTACCGCAACATGGCGCGGGTCGAACTCGAAGCCTTCGACGCCGCGGTGACCGACTGGGAGCTCCGCCGCTCCTTCGAACGCATGTGAGGCACCACTTGTCGCAACCGTACGAACTCGATGTGCTGAACCCGGCCACCGAGGAAGTCATCGCCACCGTCCCCGGAGCCGGGCGACAGGACGTCGACGCCGCCGTCGAACGGGCGGCACGCGCCCAGCGCGGCTGGGCGGCCGCGGCCCCCGCCGACCGCGCCCGGCTGCTGCGGCGCTTCGCCGCCGTCGTCGACGACCACATCGAGGAACTGGCGGGGCTGGAGGTCCGCGAGGCCGGCCACACCATCGGCAACGCCCGCTGGGAAGCCGGCAACGTCCGTGACCTGCTCGACTACGCCGCCGGGGGGGTGGAACGGCTCACCGGCCGCCAGATCCCCGTACCCGGCGGTCTCGACCTCACGATCCTCGAACCGCTCGGCGTCATCGGCGTCATCGCGCCGTGGAACTTCCCCATGCCGATCGCCGCCTGGGGCACGGCCCCGGCGCTCGCCGCCGGCAACGCGGTCATCCTCAAGCCCGCCGAGACGACGCCGCTGACAGCCCTGCGGCTCGCCGGACTCGCCCTGGAAGCGGGCCTCCCGGAGGGGCTGTTCCAGGTGCTGCCCGGACGCGGCGACATCGCGGGCGACGCGCTCGTACGCCACCCGGATGTCGCCAAGATCGTGTTCACCGGCTCCACCCGGATCGGCAAGCAGATCATGTCGCTCTGCGCGGAGCGTGTGAAGCGCGTGACCCTCGAACTCGGCGGCAAGAGCCCCAACATCGTCTTCGCCGACGCCGACATCGAAGCCGCGGCCGCCGCCGCCCCCATGTCGTTCCTCGACAACAGCGGCCAGGACTGCTGCGCCCGCACCCGCATCCTCGTCCAGCGCTCCGTGTACGACGACTTCCTGGACCGGCTCGCCCCGGCCCTGAAATCGGTCGTGGTGGGCGACCCGGCGGACGAGAGCACACAGATGGGGCCACTCATCTCGCGGACGCAACTGGACCGCGTACGGTCATATGTCACCGATGACCTTGCCGTGGTCCGCGGCAGCGCCCCCGAGGGACCGGGCTTCTGGTTCCCGCCGACCCTCGTCACGGGCGCAGCACCCGACGCCCCCATCGCCACCGAAGAGGTCTTCGGCCCCGTCGCCGTCGTTCTCCCCTTCGACGACGAGGACGACGCCGTACGCCTGGCCAACGCCACCGAGTACGGACTCTCGGGCTCCATCTGGACCCGGGACGTCGGTCGCGCCCTGCGCGTCTCCGGCGCGGTCGCCGCGGGCAACCTGTCCGTCAACTCCCACTCCAGCGTCCGCTACTGGACCCCGTTCGGCGGCTACAAGCAGTCCGGCCTCGGCCGCGAACTCGGCCCCGACGCCCTCACCGCTTTCACCGAGACCAAGAACGTCTTCATCAGCACGGAGGCCTGAACCACATGACCGACACCACAGCTGTCTGCCGCCGCCTCGTGGGCCGCACCGCCGTCATCACCGGCGCCGGCAGCGGCATCGGCCTGGCAACCGCGCGCCGCCTCGCCTCCGAGGGAGCGAACGTCGTCTGCGGGGACATCGACGAAGCCGCGGGCAAGGCGGCGGCCGACGAGGTCGGCGGGACCTTCGTGAAGGTCGACGTCACCGACGCCGAGCAGGTCGAGGCGCTGTTCAGGACCGCCTTCGACACCTACGGCAGCGTCGACATCGCCTTCAACAACGCGGGTATCTCGCCCCCCGACGACGACTCGATCCTGGAGACGGGCCTGGATGCCTGGAAGCGGGTCCAGGAAGTCAACCTCACCTCCGTGTACCTGTGCTGCAAGGCGGCCATCCCCTACATGCAGCGGCAGGGCAAGGGCTCCATCATCAACACCGCGTCGTTCGTGGCGCGGATGGGCGCGGCGACCTCTCAGATCTCGTACACGGCGTCCAAGGGCGGTGTGCTGGCCATGTCCCGTGAACTGGGTGTGCAGTTCGCCCGCGAGGGCATCCGGGTCAACGCGCTCTGCCCGGGGCCGGTCAACACCCCGCTGCTCCAGGAGCTGTTCGCCAAGGACCCGGAGCGGGCGGCGCGGCGGCTCGTGCACATCCCCGTGGGCCGCTTCGCCGACGCCGAGGAGATCGCGGCAGCCGTGGCGTTCCTCGCCAGCGACGACTCGTCGTTCGTCAACGCGACGGACTTTCTGGTCGACGGGGGTATTTCGGGTGCGTACGTCACCCCTCTGTAGCCCGTCCGCCGGCCGCCCCTAAGGTTGCCGGATGAGCATGACGACCCCGCCGGGCTGGTACCCGGATCCAGGTACCCCGACCATCGAACGCTGGTGGGACGGCACTGCCTGGACCGGGCACACCCGGGCCCCCGGCACCGTGTCCATGGCCCCCGCACCTGGCCACGGCCACGGAACCGGCAACGGAACCGGCGGCAACGGAACCGGTGGCGACGGAACCGGCGGCGACGGCATCGGCAAGGGCGGGCTCGTCGCGCTCATCACCGCAGGCGCGGTCCTCGTGGGTGCGATCGTCACCGGAGTCGTCGTACTCGGCAAGGACGACGAGGAGACCACCCGGCCGCAGTCCTCGGAGAGCATCGCCGCGCCGCTGCCCTCGGCCACCGGGAACAGCCCGAAGCCCGCCCCGACGGCGCCCTCGGACCCGACCGTTCTCGTCGACCAGCTCAACGGGATCACCCTGCCCCTCCTGGCCGGCTGGGAGAAGTCCGACTCCCACGTCGACACGGCACCGGCCATGGTGACCGCCGAGTCCTACACATGCCCCGGCGACTCCGCCCAGTTCTGCCACCACGGCACGGTCTCCTCCCGTACGGCGACGATCACCAACGTGAAGTCGCCCGAGAAGCTCGCCACCCAGGACGTGGGCATCGCCGCCGACTGGGCGTACGACAACGACCGCGTCGGCAACCGCATCCACGGCGGTATCAAGAGCCATGAGACCGTCGCGTCGAAGTCCGTGGTCGTCGCCGGGCGCACGGGGCATTTCGTGCGCTGGCGGGTGAGGACCGGCGCGGGCCCCGGCGGTTACGTCCAGTCCCTGGTCTTTCCCTCGGCCGTCGGCTCCGAGTCGCTGATCATCGTCCGGTTCGCCTTCGACGCGGGCCCGGACGCCCCGCCGCTCAGTGACATGGACAAGATCATCAAGGGCATTCGCCCGCTCGGTGACGTCTCCGGGGGAGTCGGCTCCACGGTCAGACCGTAGCCGTAGCCGTAGCCGTAGCCGTAGCCGTAGCCGTAGCCGTAGTTGTGGCCGTCGCCGCGCCCTTCAGAGGCCAGAGGCCAGAGCCAGAGATCAGAGGAACGTGCGGCCCTCGCCCCGGTACGTCGCTACGGTCTCCGTCACCCGCTCCCCGTCGATCAGATGCAGCGAGTCGAACCGCTCGCACAGCTCCCCGGCCTTCGCGTGCCGGAACCACACCTTGTCCCCG
This sequence comes from Streptomyces sp. NPDC053673, assembly GCF_055585225.1. Classification (NCBI taxonomy): domain Bacteria; kingdom Bacillati; phylum Actinomycetota; class Actinomycetes; order Kitasatosporales; family Streptomycetaceae; genus Streptomyces; species Streptomyces sp. NPDC053673. The sequence continues at coordinate 243,624 of NZ_JBVJKN010000004.1, forward strand.
ATGAGCAGGTCGTCCGCCGGGGAGCCCAGCAGCGGGGTCTGCACCTCGCCCGGCCCCTCCTGCGGGTCGTACCGCAGCCCGTGCGGCAGATACGGCACCGGCAGCCGGTCCGGGCCCGCGGCGCCGGACGCCGGGTAGCCGCCGCCGAGCACGGTCACCACACCGACGCCCGGGCGGCGCACCACCGGCTGGGCGAACAGAGCGGCGGGCCGCCCGCTGAACGACGTGTAGTTGTCGAACAGCCTCGGTAGGTAGAGGCCCGATCCGGCCGCGATCTCCGTGACCGCGTCCTCGGCCGCCGTGTGCTGCACGCTGCCCGTGCCACCGCCGTTGACGAACTCCAGGTCCGGCGCCACGGCCCGCACCGCGCGCACCGCGGCCGCGCGGCGCTCCGCCAGTTCCCGGCGGGCCGCGGACTGCATCAGCCGGATCGCCCGCGAGCGCAGAGGGCTCCCCGCCACGGCGTCCCCGACACCCGCCACATGACCCTCGTAGGCCATCAGCCCCACCAGCCGGAAGCCGGGGCGGCGCACGATCGCACGAGCCAGCTCGGCCAGCTGCGCGGGCTCCCGGAGCGGCGAGCGCCGCGCCCCGATCCGGAACCGTCCACCCAGCAGGTGCAGCGCGGTGTCCAGCTCCAGACAGACCCGGATCTCCTCCGTGCCGCCGTCGCGTGCCCGGTCGATCAGCTCCAGCTGCGCGGGGTCGTCGACCATCACCGTCACGGCCCCGGCGAGCTTGGCGTCCCCGGCCAGTTCCGCGAAGCCTGCGCGGTCGGCCGACGGATAGGCGAGGAGTACGTCCTCGAAGCCTGCCCGGGCCAGCCAGATCGACTCGTCCAGCGTGAACGACATGATGCCCTCGAACCCGTCCCTGGCCAGGACCCGCTCCAGCAGCGCACGACAGCGCACGGACTTGCTCGCCACCCGGATCGGCTTGCCACAGGCCCGCCGGACCAGGTCGTCCGCGTTGGCGTCGAACGCCGTGAGATCCACGATGGCGAGTGGTGCGTCGAGATGCGCGGTGGCCCGGTCGTACCGGGTTCGGTCAGCGGCACGGGGAGTCATGGCCCGAGCTTGCCAGAGTGGTCTACCGGAGGGTAGGGGGACGTTCTGCGACAGATCCCCCGGGGCCTGCGGTCCCGTTCCCGTTCGGCGTCCTCAAACCCTTAGAGTGACGCAGACACGGTGACGAACGGGCCTGCCCCGAAAGGCGATCCGGCGGCGATACCAGACCGAGGAAACGGGGGGCGGATGAGCACCGAAGCGCAGCGCCCGCCAGTGCCGCCGCGCCCGCCCCGGATCACGGAAATCCTGCTCCCGCCGGACGGTCCGGTGCCGCCGCCGCCCACGCCCGCCGAGACGACGGCCCGGCTGCGCCCGATCACGGACACCACACCGGCACCGCAGGCCGCGCCCACTGAGCCCGGCTCGCACCCGGCGGACCCGGGCGCATCGCGGCCCGGGGCCGCGGACGCCGCGTCGGACACGGGGGCCGTGCCGGGCCGGTGGGCGTCCGGGAGTGTTCCCGCATCCCGTGGAGCCCAGGTACCGCAAGCGCCCCGAACCCCCCGGATACCGCAAGCACCGCAGCGCGCAGATTCCGCGCCGGACGACATGCCGGGCGACGCACTGGCCGCCATGCCGGACGGCGTGCCGGGCGACGCAGCGGTCCGTCGCCCGGACGGTCCGGCGACCCGGGCCGTGCCTCCGCGCCCGGCCGGCCCGCCACCCACGTCCGCGCCCCCCGCGTCCGCGCCCCCCGCGTCCGCGCCCCCCGCGTCCGCGCCCCCCACGTCCGCGGCGGCCGCGTCCGGTACGGGCGCCGGGCCCCTGCCGCCGGAGGACCCGCCGCGCGCGGCGCAGGGAGTGCCCGGGCAGCGCCCGCACACCCCGGCATCCGGGCGCCTCGCACCGCCGCCGGTGCCCGAGGGCGGCTCGGCGGGACCGGCGCCCCGGGCCGCGGCAGCCATACCTCCGCGCCCGTCGGGTCCGCCGCGCGTCGGGCCGTCGTCCTCGCACCCGGACTCCGCCGCGGAGCCCGCAGCTCCCCTCCCGCCGGAGCGGAGGCCCGGTGCCGGGACAGCAGGCTCCGCCCGGGCCTGGACGCCCCCCGGCGCACAGCCGCCGGGGTTCCCCCGCACGCCGTACCCCGGCGTGCCGCCCCGGCCGTACGTGAACGCCTTCCCCGAGACGCCCACGGAGATCACCACACGCCTGCGGCCGATCCGTACCCGTCACCCCGCGCGTACCGCCGCGGCCGTGGCCTGCGTCGTCCTCGGGCTCGGGCTGATCGGCGGCGCGGTCACCGGGAGTTGGCTCACCGGCGACTCGTCCGCCTCACCGGCGGCCCGTACGGGCTACGCCGACACCCGCACCCTCTGGCACAGCGCCCCTGTCGACAGTCTGTTCCCGCGCACCCTCAAGGGCGAGGGCGCGGGGCCCGGCGGCGCGGACCGGGTCTGGACCCGGACAGCGGTCGCCCCCGACGGCCCGTGCGCGGGCACGCTCGACCCGCTGCTGAGCAAGACGCTTCAGCCGGTGGGCTGCCTGCGCGTGCTCCGGGCGACGTACACCGACGCCACGGCCTCCGCGGTCACCACGGTCGGCATGGTGTTCACGGAGGCGGACCGCTCCTCGATGGCCGCCCTGCGCACCCGGTTCGCCGACGAGGGCCTGGACGAGCGGACCGATCTCATGCCCCGGACCTACGCCGTCCCCGGCACCGTCGCCGCGGGCTTCGGCGACCGGCAGCGGGCCAGCTGGACGGTCAGCGTCCTCACGGACGCACCGGTCGTCGTGTACGCCGTCTCCGGCTTCGCCGACGGGCGTGCGGTCACCGACCCGCAGCCCGCCGCGGAGGCGATGGCCTCCGGCGCTGTCTCCGCCCCTGCCCAGGCGGGCCTCGGCCACGAGGCCAAGGGCATCGCCGACCGCATCGAACGTGCGCTGCGCAAGACAGCCACTCCGGCCCCGGAGCGTCCCGAATGACCGCGCAGCCTTCGCGCGTCCGCCGCACGACGCCCCGGCGGCTGGCCGGTGCCGTCGCCGCGGCCGTCGCGCTCTCGCTCGTCTCGTCCGCGCCCGCGCAGGCCGACGGGATCCGGGCCCGTCAGTGGGCGCTCGACGCCATGCACACCGACGAGGCGTGGCAGACCACCAAGGGCAAGGGCATCACCGTCGCGGTGCTCGACACGGGCGTCGACAGCAGCCACCCCGACCTGACGGGCAGCGTGCTTCCGACCAAGGACCTCATCGGGTTCGGGGCGAAGCGCGGCGACCGGGCCTGGGCCCGGCACGGCACGGCGATGGCCGGGATCATCGCGGGGCACGGGCACGGCCCGGGGCGGGAGGACGGGGTCCTCGGGATCGCGCCGGAGGCGAAGATCCTGCCCATCCGGGTGATCCTCGAAGGCACCGATCCCGCCCGCGCCAAGGCCCGCAGCTCCCGCGGCACCGCCCTCGCCCAGGGCATCCGCTGGGCCGCCGACCACGGTGCCGACGTCATCAACCTCTCCCTCGGCGACGACAGCGAGTCCGCGCACCCCGACGCGAGCGAGGACGCCGCGGTCCAGTACGCCCTCGCCAAGGGCGCCGTCGTGGTCGCGTCGGCAGGCAACGGTGGCGAGAAGGGCGACCACATCTCGTACCCGGCGGCCTACCCCGGCGTCATCGCGGTCGCCGCTGTCGACCGCTTCGGCACCCACGCGTCCTTCTCCACCCGCCGCTGGTACGCCACGGTCAGCGCTCCCGGCGTCGATGTCGTCATCGCCGACCCGGACCGGCGCTACTACGAGGGCTGGGGTACGAGTGCGGCATCGGCGTTCGTCTCCGGCGCCGTCGCGCTCGTACGCGCCGCGCACCCCGCCCTCACCCCCGACCGGATCAAGCGGCTTCTCGCGGACACCGCGCGCGGCGGCCCGAAGAGCGGACGCGACGACGCCAAGGGGTACGGCATCGTCGACCCGGCCGCTGCGATCGAAGAGGGCGGCGAGCCGGTCCCGGCGGACGCGAAGGCCGCGTCGGCCCCCGGCTATCGCGCGCGGTACTTCGGCAGCGGCCCGGCCGCCACGGACACCGGCGACGGCCCGGGCGGCTGGCTCGCCCCCGTCACCGGCGGCCTAGGCGCCCTCCTGCTGGCCGCGGCGGTCGTCCTCTGGCGCGGCGACCGCCGCCGGACCTGACGGCGCGGGCGGCTCACAGCCTCCCCGCCGCCGCGCGTGCCTCCGCCCCCACGCGCGCGATCCCGGCGGCCAGTGTCGGGTGCCCGTCGGAGAGCACCGCGAGGAGCAGTCCTCCGGCCCTCCCCACCGAGTGGACCGCCCACAGCCCGGTGTCCCGCTCCGGCAGCCGGCCGTTCTTCAGTGCCAGGTTCCCGCCAGTGCCCCGGCACGACCCGGCCCATCAGCCGCTCGATGTACGGGCAGGCGCCGCCGAACACCGCGCGCAGCTCCGACCGGTCTGCGGATCGCGCACGGCGACCGTGACACAGGCACTCGTACCGGGGAGGTTAGGCTCGTCGCGTGGCGCTCAAGAACATTCCCGACTCCGGTTTCTCCGACGACGACGGCACCGCCGACCCGGCCCTGGAAGCGGCCCTCGCCGCCTGGGCCGAGGACAGGACCGCCGAGCAGCCGGTGCTCGAAGCGCTCAGGAGCGCCCGGCTTCTCGTTCCCGTCGTCGCCGTGCTCGGTGAGGTCGAGGAGGACGATGAGAGGGGCCGCGCAGCGTCGGACAAGGGCGGTGGTGGGAGACGGGTGCGCGGGCTCAGGCGCGAGAAGACGAGCGACATGGCCGTGCCCACGCTGACCGCCGGGGACCGGCGGGCTCTCCCGGCCTTCACGTCGATCGCGGCGCTGGCCCTGTGGGACCCACAGGCCCGGCCCGTCGCCGTACCGCTGCACCAGGCGCTCCAAGCCGCCGCCCATGAGAAGGCGGACACCCTGGTCCTGGATGTGGCGGGCCCGGTGCCGTACCAGCTGACCGGCCGGGCGCTGCTCGCGCTCGCCGAGGGCAGGACGAACACCGACCCGCTGGCCGACCCGGCCGTCACGGACGCGGTACGGGCCGTGCTCGCCGCCGAGCCCGCGGTGCTCCGCGCCCACCTCGGCCGCGGCACCGCCGACGGCACCCTCGCCCTGGTCCTCGCCGCGGACGCGGTGCCCGGCGAGGCGGCCCAGCGCGTCGCCCGCGCGCTCGCGGCGGACGAGACGCTGAGGGCGCGCCTGGTGAGGGGACTCGACCTGGCGCTGCTGCCGACCGGGGCCATGCCTCCCGGTGAGCCCCTGTACGTACGGCCGTAGGGGCCACCGCATATCGTGTGCTCCATGAGTGACGCGACCCCCACCCCTGCCACCCCCGGCGATGTGTCTCCCGACTTCGACGCCATGACCCGCGACATCGCGGAGGTCCCCGCCGTCGAGGTGATCGTCACGGTCGCGGTGAACCTGATGAGCGCCGCCGCGGTGAAGCTCGGTCTCACCGAGGACGGCGAGAAGCACAAGGACCTGGACGAGGCCCGCAAGCTGGTGCACGCGCTGGCCGGGCTGCTCGACGCCGGCGCCACGGAGATCAGCTCCTTCCACGCGGCGCCGTTGCGCGACGGGCTGAAGTCGCTGCAGCTGGCGTTCCGCGAGGCGTCGATCGTGCCCGACGAGCCGGGCCAGGGTCCGGGCGAGAAGTACACGGGCCCGGTCTTCGGCTGAGCCCGGGCGGGCCGCGGCCCGCGGCCCGAGCGCGGTGGGCCGCAGCGCGGCGGACCGTGAGGCCCACGCGCCCGCGAGGCCCACGCCACCGGTACCGCCTCGGTTCGCCCCTTCCGCCCGGAGCTGCTAACCTTGTGTAACGACCGGTCGGACACGCATGTGCCCGACCCACAAGTGGAGGCTCCGATCTCCCACCTGGCCGCTCTCACGGGCGGCGGGTCACCGGTCAGGCGGCGCCCATCGTTCCGTACGGACGATGGAGCCGTCCGAACAGCGCCCCGCGGTTGACCGCGGCGGTGTTCCGGTATTCCGCGGAGCCCCGCCTGTGTCCCGTCCGGGGCATTTTTCATGTACCGGCGCGGTTGGTCCAAGGAAACAGACGTTGCGTGGCTGTCCGCCAGACGGCCGCGTGGTGCTACCGAGGAGGATCCATCAGCACCGAGCCCCGCATCAACGACCGGATTCGCGTTCCCGAGGTGCGACTTGTCGGTCCCAGCGGCGAGCAGGTCGGGATTGTTCCGCTTGCCAAGGCCCTGGAACTCGCGCAGGAGTACGACCTGGACTTGGTCGAGGTCGCGGCTTCGGCCCGGCCGCCGGTCTGCAAGCTCATGGACTACGGCAAGTTCAAGTACGAGTCGGCCATGAAGGCCCGTGAGGCGCGCAAGAACCAGGCGCACACGGTCATCAAGGAAATGAAGCTCCGGCCGAAGATCGACCCGCACGACTATGACACCAAGAAGGGTCACGTCGTCCGGTTCCTCAAGCAGGGCGACAAGGTCAAGATCACGATCATGTTCCGTGGTCGCGAGCAGTCCCGGCCGGAGCTCGGCTACCGGCTGCTGCAGCGGCTCGCGGAGGACGTCCAGGACCTCGGTTTCGTCGAGTCGAACCCGAAGCAGGACGGCCGCAACATGATCATGGTTCTCGGTCCGCACAAGAAGAAGACCGAGGCGATGGCCGAGGCCCGCGAGGCGCAGGCCGCCCGCAAGGCGGAGCGCCAGGGCCAGTCCGCCCAGGCGGCGGACTCCGCCGAGGAGCCCGCCGAGGCCGAGGCCTGATTTCCAGGACAACCGTCCCGGACATCAACCCATACATCTGACGCTTTCGCCTGCCGGTTTACGGACCGGCGACGGAAGCGCCACTGACGAGGAGAGAACGGCGCGATGCCGAAGAACAAGACGCACAGCGGTGCCAAGAAGCGCTTCAAGATCACCGGCTCCGGCAAGGTGCTCCGTGAGCGCGCCGGCAAGCGCCACCTGCTCGAGCGCAAGTCGTCCAAGCTGACGCGTCGCCTCACCGGCAACGCCGAGATGGCCCCGGGTGACTCCGCCAAGATCAAGAAGATGCTGGGCATCTGATTGATTTCGTGCCCCCGGGAGACGGGGGCGCCCGGGCAAGACCGGGACCAATTCGTTTCCGGGCCGTGTGAGGACAACCACGGCCCCGCTACAAGGAGTTAACAAGTGGCACGCGTCAAGCGGGCAGTCAACGCCCACAAGAAGCGCCGGGCGATCCTCGAGCAGGCCAGCGGTTACCGCGGTCAGCGTTCGCGCCTGTACCGCAAGGCCAAGGAGCAGGTCACCCACTCCCTGGTCTACAACTACAACGACCGCAAGAAGCGCAAGGGCGACTTCCGTCAGCTGTGGATCCAGCGCATCAACGCCGCTGCCCGCGCCAACGGCATCACCTACAACCGCTTCATCCAGGGTCTGAAGGCCGCCAACGTCGAGGTGGACCGCAAGATCCTCGCCGAGCTCGCGGTGAACGACGCGGGCGCCTTCGCCGCCCTCGTCGAGGTCGCCCAGAAGGCGCTCCCGAGCGACGTGAACGCCCCGAAGGCCGCGGCCTGACGGTCGCGTCCAGCCGGACAGCCCCGGACCCGCAGGCCCCTGGCCTGCGGGTCCGCGTGCGTCCTGCCCAGGTACCGCCCGCCTTCGGAGCCCGACCCGAAGGGCGAGCCGAGTCGACACCGTGCGCCTCGCGCGCAGCAAGAGAAGTGAGTGCACCTCATGCGCACCCCCGAGCTGATCTCCCCGCGGTCTCCGCGTGTCGTCGCCGCGCGGCGGCTCGCCAAGCGGAACTTCCGCTCCAAGGACCGGCGGTTCATCGCCGAGGGGCCGCAGGCCGTGCGGGAGGCCGTGGAGCACCGGGGCGACGACGGCGAGCCCACGCTGCTCGAACTCTTCACCACCGTCGAGGCCGCCGAGCGGTACGCGGACATCGTGGAGGCCGCCCGTGCCACGGGAGCCCGGATCCACTACGCCCCCGACGCCGTGCTGGCCGAGGTCTCCCAGACCGTGACGCCGCAGGGGCTCGTCGGGGTCTGCCGGTTCCTCGACTCGCCGTTCGAGGACATCCTCGCCGCCCGGCCCAGGCTCGTGGCCGTCCTCGCGCACGTACGCGACCCCGGGAACGCGGGCACGGTGCTGCGCTGTGCCGACGCCGCGGGCGCCGACGCCGTCGTGCTCACCGACGCCTCCGTGGACCTCTACAACCCGAAGTCGGTCCGGGCGTCGGTCGGTTCGCTGTTCCATCTCCCCGTCGCCGTCGGCGTACCCGTCGAGCAGGCCGTCAGCGGGCTGAAGGGCGCCGGGGTACGGATCCTCGCCGCGGACGGGGCCGGTGAGGACGACCTGGACGCCGAGCTCGACGCGGGCACCATGGGCGGACCGACGGCGTGGATCTTCGGCAACGAGGCCTGGGGGCTGCCCGAGGAGACCCGCGCGCTCGCGGACGCGGTCGTGCGGGTGCCCATCCACGGCAAGGCCGAGAGCCTCAATCTGGCGACGGCCGCGGCCGTGTGCCTCTACGCCTCCGCGCGCGCCCAGCGCACCCCTGGCGGCTGCCGAGCGGTGTGACCCCCGGCCCGCGCAGGGTGTCGCTGTGTGACCGACGACTAGTAGGGTGACCAATTCGGGGACCCACTGCACTGGTTCGAGAGGTGGGGTACGGGGATGGCTGTCGGCACAAGTAGACCGTCGGAGGCGCACATCGCCTTCGCGGGTCCCTCCATGGACGTCGCAGGCCTGGGCATCGACCCCGACGACCTTCCCGACGGTCTCGTCGTCGCCGACGAGACCGGCCGGGTGATCTGCTTCAACGCCGCGGCCGAGCGCATCACCGCGACCCCCGTCGCCGACGCCCTCGGCCGGCCGCTGGAGCACGCGCTGCCCCTGGAGGACCTCAAGGGCCGCCGCTGGTGGACCCTGACCGACCCGTACGGCGGCCTCGCCACGCGCATCGGCCAGCCGGAGCGGAATCTGCTGCTCCCCGGCGGCCGCGAGGTCCTCGTCTCCGTCCGCTACGTACGCGAAGCGTCCACGGGCCCCGTCCGCCGCGTCGTGGTCAGCCTGCGCGGCACCGAGGCGAGGCGCCGCACCGAGCGCAGCCACGCCGAGCTGATCGCCACCGTCGCCCATGAGCTGCGCTCACCACTGACCTCCGTCAAGGGCTTCACGGCCACCCTCCTCGCCAAATGGGAGCGATTCACCGACGACCAGAAGCGGCTCATGCTGGAGACCGTCGACGCCGACGCCAACCGTGTCACGCGGCTCATCGCCGAGCTCCTCGACATCTCCCGTATCGACTCCGGCCGTCTCGAGGTGCGCCGCCAGCCCGTCGACATCGCGGCCGCCGTCGGCCGGCACATCCAGGCGCACACCGCCCGGGGCCAGTCCCCGGACCGCTTCTTCGTCCGTATCCACCGCCGGCTCCCCGATCTGTGGGCCGACCCCGACAAGATCGACCAGGTCCTCGGCAACCTGCTCGAAAATGCGGTGCGCCACGGCGAGGGAACGGTCACCATCGAGGTGTCACCAGCGCCCGGCAAGAACGACGAGAAGGGAACGGCCGTCACCGTGAGCGACGAAGGCCCCGGCATCCCCGAGGAGTCGATGGGCCGTGTCTTCACCCGCTTCTGGCGGGGAAGCAAGCGCGGAGGCACCGGTCTCGGCCTGTACATCGTCAAAGGCATCGTCGAGGCGCACGGTGGGACGATCACCGTCGGCCGCGGCCCCGGCGGCGGCGCGGAATTCCGATTTACGTTGCCCGTGGCCGCTCCCGCCTATCTCAGCTGATAGGCACCCCGGCAGCCCACGGGCTCATTCGCGTACCTTCACCCCGCTAGACTCGACCTTTGGCACCTTTGCGTCCTCGGTCGTCGAGCGGGGGCTCCAGCCACCCCATCGGAAGCACGGGAAGAGATGTCGGCACCCAATAAGTCGTACGACCCTGTCGAGGTCGAGGCACTGAAACCGGAAGAGATCGAGCGCATGCGGGACGAGGCGCTCGCCGCCTTCGCCGCCGCCGGCGACCTCGAAGCGCTCCACGAGGCGAAGATCGCGCAGACCGGCCCCACCTCGCCGCTCGCGCTCGCCAACCGGGAGATCGGCGCCCTGCCGCCGCACGCCAAGGCCGACGCCGGCAAGCGTGTGGGCCAGGCCCGCGGTGCCGTCAACAAGGCCCTGGCCACCCGCCAGGCCGAGCTGGAGGCGGAGCGTGACGCCCGGGTGCTGGTCGAGGAGGCCGTGGATGTCACGCTGCCCCACGACCGCGTACCGGCCGGCGCCCGCCACCCCCTGACCACGCTCTCGGAGCGCATCGAGGACATCTTCGTGGCCATGGGCTACGAGGTGGCCGAAGGCCCCGAGGTCGAGACCGAATGGCTGAACTTCGACGCGCTGAACATCGCGGCGGACCACCCCGCCCGCGGCGAGCACGACACGTTCTTCGTGCGGGGCGCGGACGGGAACGGCAATTCGGGCGTCGTCATGCGCACCCACACCTCGCCGGTGCAGGTCCGCTCGATGCTGGACCGCGAGCCGCCGCTGTACGTGATCTGCCCCGGCCGCGTGTACCGCACGGACGATCTGGACGCCACGCACACCCCGGTCTTCCACCAGGTCGAGTTGCTCGCCGTCGACGAGGGCCTCACCATGGCCGACCTCAAGGGCACCCTGGACCACATGGTCCGGGCGCTCTTCGGCGGCGAGGGCATGAAGACCCGGCTCCGGCCGAACTTCTTCCCGTTCACCGAGCCGTCCGCCGAGATGGACATGGTCTGTTACGTGTGCCGCGGCGAGTCGGTCGGCAACCCGGACCGGCCGTGCCGCACCTGCTCCAGCGAGGGCTGGATCGAGCTCGGCGGCTGCGGGATGGTCAACCCGAAGGTGCTCGTCGCCTGCGGTGTCGACCCGGAGAAGTACAGCGGATTCGCCTTCGGGTTCGGCATCGAGCGGATGCTGATGTTCCGCCACAACGTCGAAGACATGCGAGACATGGTCGAGGGTGACATCCGGTTCACCCGGCCGTTCGGGATGGAGATCTGATGCGGATCCCGCTTTCTTGGCTGCGGGAGTACGTCGACCTGCCGGTGACGGAGACCGGCCGTGACGTACAGACCAAGCTCATCGCGGCCGGCCTCGAGGTCGAGACCGTCGAGCAGCTCGGCGCCGGGCTCAAGGGCCCCCTCGTCGTTGGCCAGGTGCTCACCATCGAGGAGCTGACCGAGTTCAAGAAGCCCATCCGCTTCTGCACCGTCGACGTCGGCCAGGCCAACGGGACGGGCGAGCCGCAGGAGATCATCTGCGGCGCCCGGAACTTCGCGGTCGGCGACAAGGTCGTCGTCGCGCTGCCCGGCGCGGTCCTGCCCGGCGACTTCCAGATCGCCGAGCGCAAGACGTACGGCCGGGTGTCCCGCGGCATGATCTGCTCCGGCGACGAGCTGGGTATGGGCGATGACGGCTCGCACGGCATCATCGTGCTGCCGCCGCAGCACGAGGTCGGCATCGACGCCACCGAGCTGCTGGAGCTGTTCGACGAGGTCCTCGACATCGCCGTCACGCCCGACCGCGGCTACTGCCTGTCGCTGCGCGGCGTCGCCCGTGAGGCCGCCATCGCGTACGGTCTGCCGCTGCGCGACCCGGCGCTGCTCGACGTCCCCGCACCGAACTCGTTCGGCTACGAAGTGCAGATCGCGGACCCGATCGGCTGCGACCGCTTCACCGCGCGCACCGTCGTCGGCCTCGACCCGGAGGCCCGCTCCCCGATCTGGCTGCAGCGCCGCCTCCAGAAGGCCGGCATGCGCCCGATCTCGCTCGCCGTCGACATCACCAACTACGTGATGCTGGAGCTCGGCCAGCCGCTGCACGCGTACGACCGCACCCGCCTCGACGGGCCGATCGGTGTGCGCCGCGCTGAGCAGGGCGAGAAGCTGATCACCCTCGACGGCACCAAGCGCGTCCTGGACGCCGAGGACCTGGTCATCACCGACAACCGCGGGCCGATCGGCCTCGCGGGTGTCATGGGCGGAGCCAACACGGAGATCGCCGACTCCGAGACCGACCCGGAGACCGGCGAAGTCCGCGGCACCACCGAAGTCGTCATCGAGGCCGCGCACTTCGACACCGTCTCCATCGCCCGCACCGCGCGCCGCCACAAGCTGTCCTCCGAGGCGTCCAAGCGCTTCGAGCGGGGCGTCGACCCGCAGGCCGCCGCCGCTGCCGCGCAGCGCACGGTCGACCTGCTGGTGCTGCTCGCGGGCGGCACCGCCGAGGCCGGCGTCACCGAGATCATCGCGCCGTCCGCGCCGCGTACGGTCACGATGCGGGCCGACCACCCCGACCGTGTCGCCGGTGTCGGCTACGGCCGCGAGACCGTCGTCCGCCGCCTCCAGGAGGTCGGCTGCGACGTCTACGGCCAGGACGAGCTCGTCGTCACCGTCCCGTCGTGGCGCCCCGACCTGCACGCGCCGAACGACCTCGCGGAAGAGGTCATCCGGCTGGAGGGCTACGAGAACCTGCCCTCCACGCTGCCGACCCCGCCGTCCGGCCGCGGGCTCACCGCCCGCCAGCGGCTGCACCGGCGCACCGGCCGTGCGCTGGCCGGAGCCGGCTTCGTCGAGGCGCTGAACTACCCGTTCATCGGCGAGGGCGTCCTCGACCAGCTCGGCCTGGAGGCCGACGACCCGCGGCGCGCCGTCGTCACGCTGGTCAACCCGATCTCCGACGAGGAGCCGGCGCTGCGCACCACGCTGCTGCCCGGTCTGCTCGCCGCGCTGCGGCGCAACGTGGGCCGCGGCTCTGGCGACCTGGCCCTCTTCGAGACGGGTCTGGTCTTCCGGCCGACCGGTGAGGAGACGGTCCCGGGCGTGCTGCCCGTCGACCGCCGTCCCACCGACGAGGAGATCGCCGCGCTGAACGCGGCGCTGCCGCGTCAGCCGCGCCGCGCGGCCACCGTTCTGGCGGGCGCCCGCGAGCAGGCCGGCTGGTGGGGCGCCGGACGCCCGGCCGACTGGGCCGACGCCGTCGAGTCCGCCCGTACGGTCGCCCGCGAGGCGGGCGTCGAACTCACCCTCCGCTCCGACCAGCACGCGCCGTGGCACCCGGGCCGCTGCGCCGCGCTGTACGCCACCGTGAACGGTGAGGAGACCCTCGTCGGCCACGCGGGCGAGCTGCACCCGCGCGTCATCAAGGCGCTCGGACTGCCGGAGCGCACCTGCGCGATGGAGGTCGAGCTGGACCTGCTGGAGCAGGCCGGCGCGGGTGCCCTCCAGGCGCCGCGGATCTCCACGTTCCCGGTGGCCACGCAGGACGTCGCGCTGGTCGTCTCCTCCGACGTTCCCGCCGCGGACGTCGAGAAGGTGCTGCGCGAGGGGGCCGGTGAACTGCTGGAGTCCATCCGGCTGTTCGACGTCTTCACCGGCGAGCAGATCGGCGCGGGCAAGAAGTCGCTCGCGTACGCGCTGCGGTTCCGCGCCGCGGACCGCACGCTGACCGTCGAGGAGGCCTCGGCCGCCCGCGACGCCGCGATCGCGCTTGCCGCCGAGCGCACGGGAGCGGTGCTGCGCGGGGCGTGAGCCTGCGGCCCCGGCGAGATCGAGGCAAGGGGGCGTACCCGGAACTGTTCCGTGTTCCGGGTACGCCCCCTTCGCCATATCGGCGCGGGTTCCGCTCCTTCACCCCCGTCTCACTCATTCGAGTGAGAAGTACGGATGACCTTCCCTGACATGCCCGGACGATCGAAAGAATCGTCCCGGCCGTAGGGGTCGGCCTGCGCGCCGGACGTGCCTAGGCCCTGTCCGGGCGATCTTGTCGGGCCCGCGACGCCGGGTACGGCGCCTCGCTGCGTTGTCGGAGTTGCCCAAGTACGCCCAGTACGAGGGCGCTCTCCCCCAGCTACCGCTGGGAGGTGCCCCCACCGCCTTGCGATGGACCGCATCTGACGCCGCGGTCTGTTCCTCGAAGATCGCCCGGACAGGACCTGAGAGGGGGCCAGCGGCATGACGCGAGACAGGCCACGAGTGCACATCTCCACGCGGCTGCACCGGCAGGTTGCCGCGGCGCGAGCCGTCTGGAGGCGTCGGATGCCGCGGGCGCCCGCGCGGGCGCGGCGCGTGATGCCGTTCGTGCTGCCGGGTGCGTGGGGCGCCGCAGCCACCGTGTGGCGCCTGGCGTGCCCGATCTCGCAGCAGGACGGGATGGGGGCGCGCATCGCCACCAGCGCCGTGTTCCTCGCCGTCGGCGGCGGGCTGTTGTACGGGGTGTGGCGCGGCCCCGCCCGGGAGCTGAAGCGGGTGCGCAAGATCGCCCGCGCCGCCCAGGAGGTGCTGCTCCGTCCGCTTCCGGCGCGGCTCGACGGGCTCGCCGTCGCCGCCGGACAGCTGTCCGCCTACCGCGGCGCGGCGGTCGGCGGCGATCTGTACGAGGCGGTGGCCACCCCGTACGGAGTCCGGGTCGTCATCGGTGACGTACGCGGTCATGGCCTCGCCGCCGTCGGGGCGGCCGCCGCGGTGCTCGGCAGTTTCCGGGAGGCCGCGCACGACGAACCACGGCTCTGCGGCGTACTGGGCCGGCTGGACCGGGCCCTGCAGCGGCATCTGCGGGAGCGGGCACGGGACGAGCACCCCGCGGCAGGCGGGCCGGAGCCCGACTCCCCGTCGGCCGAGGAGTTCGTGACCGTACTGCTGCTGGAGATCCGGCCCGACGGCGCGATGCTCGCCGTCAACTGCGGCCATCCGTGGCCGTACCGGCTCCGGCGCGGGGCCAGCCGCCAACTGGCCCCCGGGCCGCCGCTGCCGCCACTGGGGCTCTTTCCGCTGCCGGAGGGCATCCCCGTCCACCGCTGTGCGCCCCTGCTGCCGGGGGAGGCGCTGTTCCTGCACACGGACGGGGCCGAGGACGCGCGCGATGCCGACGGGAGGTTCTTCGGGCTGGAGGAGGTGCTCGCGGAGACCGCCCTCGGCCCGCCCGCCCCGCCCGCCGCGCTGATCCACCGGGTGCACACGGCGCTGCTGCGCCACACGCGCGGCCGGCTCACCGACGATGTGGCGCTGATGGTGCTCCGTAACGACGGGCTGCGGGTCCCGGCGCAGTCCGCAGAACCAGGGCTGCGCCGTTCCCGCCCGGAACCCTCCAATCGATAGAGAGGTGAGGGCCTTTCGCGGCCGGTGCCGCCCGCCCTGCCGCGGAGTGTCGGGCAGATCAGCAGGACGGACGGCGGGGGGTGCGGGCCGCCGTACTGTACGAGGGGGAGCCCGGCGGCCCGGCCGCCTCTGTGAGAGGCATTTCAGTCAACCGGGGCACAGGGCACGGCGGCAGAGCGTGTGAGGCACGGATACGGGCACTTGGTTCACACCCCGTGCGAATCGGGCTCCACTAGTCTGGGCCCACCGAGCCAACGGAGGGGCACATGCAGCCCAATACTCTGCTCGACGCCCTGCTCGACGAGGCGGGCATCTCCCACGCGGGCCTCGCCGCCCACGTCAACCAGGCGGGCCGGATGAGAGGCCTGGCACTCCGGTACGAACACACGGCCGTGGCACGCTGGTTGAAGGGCCAGCGACCGCGAGGACAGGTGCCCGACCTGATCTGCGAGGTGCTCGCGGTCCGGCTGCACCGCGCGATCACCCTCGACGACATCGGTCTGGGACTGCCGGGGGAGACCGCCGTTCCGCATGGCTCGCCGCTCTCCG
The DNA here is from genome assembly GCF_055585225.1 of Streptomyces sp. NPDC053673. NCBI lineage: Bacteria > Bacillati > Actinomycetota > Actinomycetes > Kitasatosporales > Streptomycetaceae > Streptomyces > Streptomyces sp. NPDC053673. The sequence goes on from NZ_JBVJKN010000004.1 coordinate 259,298, forward strand.
GCTTCGTGGAGCGTGCCACTGCGCTGTGGCGCTCCGACGAGCAGCAACGCCCGCACATCATCGGCGCACCGGCGGTCACGGGCACGCCCGCGGTGATGCCCGTGTGGGAGTGGGAGAACCCGCCGGAGGACACGGACGTCTCGCGCAGTGGCCAGACCCGGGTCAGCATGGCCGACATCAAGATGCTGCGGGCGGCCCGCGCACACTACGAGCTGATGTACCGGAAGGCCGGCGGTATCGCCACCCGCTCCCGGATCGTCGGCTTCCTCAACACCGAGACGGCTCCGCTGCTGCGGGGCGCCTACAGCGACGCCCTCGGCCGCCAGCTGCACCGTGCGACGGGCGGACTGGTGGCCGTCGCGGGCATCTGTGCGTACGACTCCGACGCGCACGGACTGGCCCAGCGCTACTTCCATCAGGCGCTGCGGCTGGCGAAGGCGAGCGGGGACCGGGGCCTTGGCGCGTACGTCATCGCGCTGCTGGTCAACCAGTCGCTGTTCATGGGGGAGTACCGGCAGGCCGTGGCGTTCGCGGAGGCGGCGCTGCGGGCCGCCGGGCGGCAGATCACCCCGGCGCTGGCCGCCGATCTGTACGCGATGCAGGCGAAGGCGTACGCCCAGCTCGGCGACGGCAGCAGCGCGCTCGGCTGCATCCGGCGTGCCGAGGCCGAGGCGGAGCGGATCCGCCCCGGACACGAGCCGGACGAGACGGGCTACGTACAGCCGGGGCTGGTGAACGTCCAGGTCGCGGAGGCACTGCTCAGCCTGGGAGATCTGACGGCGGCCCGCGCGCACGCCGCGGCGGCCGCGGCGACCCCGGCGCACGACCGGGGCCGGGTCCACCGGCTGGCCATGCTCAGCCAGATCGAGCTCCGTCAGGGCGAGGCCGACCGGGCCGCGCGGACGGCGACGGAGATGGCCGAGCGCGCCAGGGGGATGGAGTCCCAGCGCCTCAGAGACCGGCTGCGGTCGGTGCGTGAGCATCTGGTGACGAGCGGATGCACGCATGCGGAGGAGGCGGCCGAACTCATCGACGGGGACCTGCGCGTTCCCCTGTGACCGTTCTCCTGTGAGCCCCCGTGCGGGCGTTCCCCTCTGAGCGCGCTCCTGCTGCGATATTGCCATCTACTTGTCGGAAGGTGGCAGAACTGTGCAGTGGACGAAATTAAGCGAGCAAACTGTCTATGAAAACCCCTGGTTCAGGGTCAATCTCGCCGACGTGGAGCTGCCGGACGGCCGGCACCTCGACCACTTCCTGATACGGCTCCGCCCGGTCGCCGTCGCGACCGCCGTCAACCAGGCCAACGAGGTGCTGATGCTGTGGCGGCACCGCTTCATCACCGACAGCTGGGGCTGGGAGCTCGCCGCGGGAGTCGTCGAGGACGGCGAGGACGTCGCGTCCGCCGCGGCCCGTGAGATGGAGGAGGAGACCGGCTGGCGGCCGGGCCCCCTCCAGCACCTGCTGACGGTCGAGCCGTCCAACGGGCTCACCGACTCCCGGCACCATCTCTACTGGTCGGAGGAGGCCACGTACACCGGGCCCCCCGAGGACGACTTCGAGTCCTCGCGCCGCGAGTGGATTCCGCTCAAGCTGGTCCCGGACATGATCGCCCGCGGCGAGGTCCCGGCCGCCAACATGGCGGCCGGGCTGCTGATGCTGCACCATCTGCGGCTGGGCTGAGCCGGCCGGCCCGGTCCACAGGCCCCCTCAGCGGCCGACTGCCTGCCAGACCGCCACTGCGAGTGCGCCCAGCGCGGTGAGCGCGGCGACCGCCGGCAGGGGCCATTTGGTGTGCTCGAGCACCACGACGCGCGCGGCGAGATCGGTCAGATCCCGGTCGATCCGGTCATGGCGCTGGGCGAGCAGGGCGAGATGCCCGTCGATACGGGCGAGGCCGACGTCGAGAGAGCGGCGCAGCTCGGCGAACTCCTCGACGGCGGCTAAGTGATCGGGGTCGGTGGTCACGGATCGCTCCTCTTCGGAAAGTTGTCTGTGGTCCCTCGGTCGAGCGGTCCCGAGTCAACTCTCCCTGGTCGGAGCGAGGGAGCGTGTGCGCACGGCATATGCGGACACGCTCCTCACACCCCGTGTGAAGCACCCGTGCCAAACGCCTGTGTGATTCAGGAGTACGAGTAGAAGCCGGATCCGGTCTTCCGGCCCAGCCGGCCCGCGTCCACCATCCGCTGCAGCAGCGGAGGAGCGGCGTACAGGGGCTCCTTGAACTCGGCGTACATCGAGTCGGCGACCGAGGCGACCGTGTCCAGACCGATCAGGTCCGACAGCTTCAGCGGACCCATCGGGTGGGCACAGCCCAGCTCCATGCCGTTGTCGATGTCCTCGCGGCTCGCGATGCCCGACTCGAACATCCGGATCGCCGAGAGCAGGTACGGGATGAGCAGCGCGTTCACCACGAAGCCCGAGCGGTCCTGGGCGCGGATGGCGTGCTTGCCCAGAGCCTGCTCGACCACGGCCTCGGAGCGCTTGATGGTCTCCTCGGACGTGGTCAGCGCCGGGATCAGCTCGACGAGCTTCTGCACGGGCGCCGGGTTGAAGAAGTGGATGCCGATGACCTGGTCGGGACGGGAGGTCGCGACGGCCAGTTTCACCAGCGGGATGGAGGAGGTGTTGGAGGCGAGGATGGCGTCCGGCCGGGTCACGACCTGGTCGAGGACCTGGAAGATCTCGGTCTTGACCTGCTCGTTCTCGACGACCGCCTCGATGACGAGATCGCGGTCGGCGAACTCCCCGAGGTCGGTGGTGAAGCTGAGCCGGGCCAGCGCCGCGTCGCGCTCCTTCTCGGTGATCTTGCCGCGCTCGGCCGCCTTGGAGAGGGAGTTGTGCAGACGCGTACGGCCGATCTCCAGGGCCTCGCCGGTGGTCTCGGCGACCTTGACCTCGAGTCCGCTGCGGGCGCAGACCTCCGCGATACCGGCGCCCATCTGGCCACAGCCCACTACTCCGACGCGGGATACGTCGGCCACAGTGTCGGTCACATCGTGCCTTTCGCTGATCTTCAGTGCGGCAGGTCCCCCGTATGGTTCCGGCGCCCGCCTCGACCCCACGACGTTACTCCGCCGGTGCGTGTGGACGGGGGGCCGGGGCGGGCATGCTGTGCGGGGACAACGAGAAGGACGCGGCGTACTGCGGTGCGAAGGGGTCGGCAGATGACTCGGCGTATGAGGCAGATCACCAGAAGAGGACTCGTCACGGCCGCCGGCGCACTCGCCGCGCTGACCGTGACCGGGCGGGCGGAGGCGGCGCCGGCACGCGGCCGCCGCAGCTGCGCACAGGAGTTCCGCGGGATGTGGCTGGCCACGGTCGCCAACCGCGACTGGCCCTCCCGGCCCGGCCTGAGCGCGAGCCGGCAGCGCGCGGAGCTGCTGGCCTACCTCGACAAGGCGGTGGCCTGCCGGCTGAATACCGTGGTGTTCCAGGTGCGGCCGACCGCGGATGCCCTGTGGCCCTCGCCGTACGAGCCGTGGTCGCAGTACCTGACCGGCGTCCAGGGGCGGGATCCCGGGTGGGACCCGCTCGGCACCGCCGTCGCGGAGGCCCATGAGCGAGGCCTGGAGCTGCACGCGTGGTTCAACCCGTACCGGGTCGCCAACCATGCGGATCCGACGCGCCTCGCCAAGAACCACCCTGCGCGCCGCAACCCCGAATGGGTGCTTCCGTACGGTGGAAAGCTCTACTACAACCCGGGGCTCCCGGAGGTCAGGTCCTTCGTGCAGGACGCCATGCTCGACGCGGTCGAGAAGTACGAGATCGACGCCGTGCACTGGGACGACTACTTCTACCCGTACCCGGTGGCCGGGCAGGTCTTCGACGACGACGAGGCGTACGAGGAGTACGGCGGGGACTTCCCCGACAGGGCCTCGTGGCGACGCAACAACATCGACCTGCTGGTGACCGAGACCGCCGACCGGATCAAGGAGATCAACGACCGGGTCCGCTTCGGCATCAGCCCGTTCGGGGTCTGGCGCAACGCGGCCACCGACCCGCTCGGCTCCAACACGAGGGCGGGTGTCCAGACGTACGACGATCTGTACGCCGACACCCGGAAGTGGGTCCGCAAGGGGTGGATCGACTACGTCCTGCCACAGCTGTACTGGAACATCGGCTTCGCCGTGGCCGACTACGCCAAACTCGTGCCCTGGTGGGACAAGGTCGCGCGGGGCACCGGCGTCGACCTGTACATCGGCGAGGCGCTGTACAAGGCGGGCGATCCGGCGCAGCCCGCGGCCTGGCAGGACCCGGCCGAGCTGTCACGCCACCTCACACTCGCCTGCGACTACGCCCGGGTGCGCGGCCACTGCTTCTTCTCGGCGAAGGAGGTCGTCACGGACCGGATCGGGGCAATGGCCAGGGTCGTGGCCGATCACTATCCGACCCGGGTCCGGGCACGGCGCTGAGCTGCTGGTCAGTTGTGGTCGCGGTGGCGTACGACGGTGTCGGGACCCGGTGACATCAGGCACTCGTGACCGTCGTCCTCGAAGCGGACGCGGTAGGGCGGAGTGCCCTTGTCGCCCAGAACCTCAACGACTTCGGCGAGCCGGTCGTGCTGGCCGACGACCCGGCCGTGCACGAGCAGCTTGTCTCCCACACTCGCTTCCATCGGGCGTGACCTCCTTGAGGGGGGTGGTCGGTATTCCTGAGTCTACGTCCCGGGGTGTGACCCGTGTCACCCTCAGGCGTTCGCGCGCTGGGTGACGGCGATGCACACGAGCACGGCGACGGCGGCGAGCGGGGCGGCGGGGGAGAGCTGCTCGGAGAGCAGCAGCACCGACCAGACGAGGGTGAGCAGGGGCTGGGCGAGCTGGAGCTGGCTGGCCTTGGCGATGCCGATCGAGGCCATGCCCCGGTACCAGACGTAGAGCCCGAAGAAGGTCGATCCCACAGCCACCCAGAGCAGGCCGATGACGCCGTGCGGGGTCAGCCGGACCGGTTCGGCCATCAGAGCGACGGCCGCGCCCGCCAGGGCGAGCGGCAGGCACAGGATCAGGGCCCAGCCGATCACCTGCCAGCCCGGCATCACCCGGGCCAGCCGGCCGCCCTCGGTGTAGCCCGCGGCGCAGACCAGCAGCGCGCCGAAGAGATAGAGATCTCCGGTCGACAGTGCGCCGCCGCTCTCCCGCAGCGTGAACGCGATCACGACCGCCGCACCGGTGAGCGCGGCGGCCCAGAACGTCCGGGAGGGCCGCCGGCCCGTCCGTACGGCCGCGAAGGCGGCGGTCGTCAGCGGCAGCAGCCCGACCACCACCGCGGCGTGCGACGTGGTCGAGGTCTGCAACGCGAGAGTCGTCAGCAGCGGGAACCCCACGACGACGCCGCACGCGACGACCGCGAGCGAGCCCCAGTGGCGCCGCTCGGGGACCGGGACGCGCAGGGCCAGGAGGAACACTCCGGCGACGACCGCCGCGAGGACGCTGCGCACCGCCACGAGTGACCACGGCCCGAAGGACTCCAGGCCCCAGACGGTGGACGGGAAGGTGAGGGAGAAGGAGACGACTCCGAGCGACGCGAGCAGCGTGCCGCCGCGGAGTGCCGCCCGGCCGCTCGCCCCGGCAACGGCCCGGCCGCCGACGGCATCCGGGCCGTCCGCCCTGCTCCGGCCGTCACCTGCTGCCGGGCCGACGGCGAGGGCCGGATCGGCGACGAGGGCCGGATCGGCGGCCGCCGGCGCGCCGGGCTGGGCCGGATCGCTGACCGCTATCGTCCGGGTGGTAGTAGCGCTATCCTGTGCTCTCATGCAAGAGCGTAGCAGTGTGGGCGAGCTGGCGAAATCGCTCAAACAAGAACTGAACCGCTACTCGGTCGGCGAGAAGCTGCCGTCGAGCCGGGCCATCGTCGAGCGCTATCGCGTCTCCCCGGTCACCGTCTCCCGCGCCCTCGCGCAGCTCGCCGCCGAGGGTCTGGTCGTGACCCGTCCGGGTGCCGGCGCCTTCCGTGCGCAGCCGCGTACGGACACCGCGGTGCCCGGCGACACCTCCTGGCAGGAGGTCGCGCTCAGCGCGGACACCGCCACCGAGCTGGTGCCGCGCGCCGTCGACGCGTCCGGGGTACTGGTGACGCTCGCCGCCCCGCGGTCGGGCGTCATCGAGTTCAACGGCGGCTATCTGCACCCCGCCCTCCAGCCCGAGCAGGCGATGGCCGCCGCGCTCGCGCGGGCCGGCCGCAGGCCCGGGGCCTGGGGCCGGCCACCGGCCGACGGGCTGCCCGAGCTGCGCGAATGGTTCGCACGCGGCATCGGCCCCGGTGTCACTGCCGCCGAGGTGCTGGTGACCGCGGGCGGCCAGCCCGCCCTCGCCACCGCACTGCGCGCCCTCGCCCCGCCCGGCGTCCCCGTGCTCGTCGAATCGCCCACCTACCCGGGCATGCTGGCCATCGCCCGCGCCGCAGGACTGCGGCCCGTGCCCGTGCCGGTCGACCCACAGGGCGTGCGCCCCGAGCTCCTCGACGCCGCTTTCCGGGCCACCGGTGCCCGGGTCTTCGTCTCCCAGCCGCTCTTCCAGAACCCGACCGGCGCCGTACTCGCCCCCGGACGCCGCACCGAGGTGCTGCGGATCGCCCGCGCCGCCGGTGCGTTCGTCATCGAGGACGACTTCGCCCGCCGCCTCGTCCACGACGACGCGGGCGCCCTCCCCTCCCCGCTCGCCGCCGACGACCCCGACGGTGTCGTCGTCCACGTCTGCTCGCTCACGAAGGCCACCTCGCCGAGCCTGCGCGTCGGCGCCCTCATCGCCCGCGGCCCCGTCCTCGAACGCCTCCGTGCCATCCACGTCGTGGACAACTTCTTCGTCCCCCGCCCCCTCCAGGAAGCGGCTCTCGAACTCGTCGGCTCCCCTGCCTGGAGCCGCCATCTCCGTGCCGTCGCCCCCGAGTTGAAGTCCCGACGCGACACCATGACCGCCGGGCTGCGCCTGCACCTCCCCGAACTCGTCCTCCCGCACATCCCCTCCGGCGGCTATCACCTGTGGCTCCGACTCCCCGACGGCACCGACGAATCCGCCCTCGTCTCCGCCGCCCTCCGCGCGGGCGTCGCCGTGGCCCCCGGCCGCCCGTACTTCAGCGCCGAACCCCCGGCGGGACACATCCGGATGAGCTTTGCGGGCGTCGCGGGCGCGGCGGAGATCGCGGAGGGGGTGCGGAGGCTGCGTACCGCCTGCGACGAGGTCCTGGGGTGATGCCGAGGGCCTGTCCGGCGGAACATGCCGCGCTCGCCCTGGGGTGATGCCAGGGCCTGTCCGGCGGATCGTGCCGGGCTCGTCAGCGGCCGGGCAGCGGGACGCTTCCACAGCGGAACTCCGCCGCGTCGAGCAGCTCCGGGGTGATCCGGACCCCGGTCAGCCGCTCGGCGAAGGCGAACGTGGCCGCGGTCGTCAACTCGAGGTCGTCGGCGCCGATTTCCTTCGGGTCCCGCAGATCGAGGCCGGCCTCGCGCATGTCCTCGACCGAACCGTCGGGGTCCGCGCCGTACCGTGCGTACGCGAACAGGGGCTCGAAGTGGAGCCGCAGCTCGCCGTCCACGAACCAGTTCACGTAGTCGGCCGCGTTGACATTGGTGAAGTGCGACACCAGCTCCGTCCCCTGCGACAGCGGGCTCAGGACTTCCTCCAGCGTGCCGACGTAGCCGTTCGGCTCCACCATCAGCACCCAGCCGCCCGCCTCGACGACTCCCACGAACTGGCTGTCGCCGTCGTCCCAGGCGTCGTACGCCGCCGCGACCAGGCTGCTCGTCCCCGTTGTCCGCACACCCCGGTCGGTGGCGCCCAGCCGCGTCAGCAGGGCTTCGGGCGTCAGCCCGCGCACCAGCGTGAGGCAGTACGCCTCCATGAGCTCAGGACAGTGCTCGTCGAGCCAGCCGTAATCGGCAGCGGTCGCGTTCATAGGAAGATCGTGGCAGCCGCCACTGACAATCGGTCGGGGCGCTGCGAAGGTACGGAGATGAGCGACACGGACATCACCTTCGGCGCGTACGAAATCTCCTCCGACCCCGCCCGCCTCGACCCGGCCCGCGTCCACCACTGGCTCTCCACCGACGCCTACTGGGCCCAGGGCCGTACCCGGGAGCAGCAGGACCGGGCGATCGCCGGGTCGCTCAACTTCGGGGCGTACGACAGCGCTTCGGGCGAACTCGTCGGCTACGCGCGTGTCGTCACCGACCACACCACCTTCGCCTGGCTCTGCGACGTCTACATCGACAGGTCCGTGCGCGGCAAGGGGCTCGGCACCACACTCGTCGAGGCCGTCAGGGACCACCTCGCCCCGCTCGGGCTGCGGCGGATCCTGCTGGCCACCGCCGACGCCCACGGGGTTTACGAGAAGGCCGGATTCGCACCGCTCAGCGACCCGGGGAAGTGGATGGCCCTCGGCCTTCAGTGAACGTCATTAACGGTCAGTAACCACTCTTGACCTGGGGCGCGTCCGGCATCACGATCCCGCCATGAGTGTTCGGGTCACCCTGGTCGCCGCCGCGCGCTGCTCCTCCCGGCTGGCCGAGCGCTTCGACGACGACCGGCCGCTGGACCTGGCCGGCTGGCATGACGTGCAGCTCGCCGCGCACGCGCTCGTACCTCTGGGCGCGGCCGAGCTGCGCTACTGCTCGCCGACCGCCCGCAGCCGCGCCACCGCCGACGCGCTCGGCTACGCCCCGATGGCGCAGCCCGCGCTGAGCGACTGCGACATGGGCCGGTGGCGTGGCTTCACGCTCGCCGAGGTGGCGGCGAGAGAGCCGGCCGCGGTCGACGCCTGGCTCGCCGACCCCCGCTCCGCGCCGCACGGTGGTGAGCCGCTGCTGGGGTTCATCACCCGGATAGGGGGCTGGCTGGACACCCGTCCCGTCGATGACGGGAGTTCCGTCCTCGCCGTCGCCGAACCCGCGGTCGTACGGGCCGCACTCGTGTACGCGCTGAAGGCGCCGCCCGCCACGTACTGGAACGTGGACGTCAGGCCGCTGTCCACCGTCGTGCTGACCGGCAGGGCGGGCCGCTGGAACCTGCGCCTGGAGACCGGGGCCTGAGCGTGCTCGCGCGGCCCGTCCACGCCGCACCGAGGAGCCGCAGGACGCCGCGAGCCCGGCAAGATCCGGCCCGGCAAGGTCCGGCCCGGCAAGGTCCGGCCCGGCAAGTCCCAGCCAAGCAAGATCGAGCCCGGCAGGATCCACCGGGCAGGCCCTACGCCGGCTCGGGCAGAGCCTCGCCCGTCTCCAGCAGTGTCTTGAGGCTGGACAGGATCGCGGGCCAGCCGCCGCTGACGGCCTCCAGCAGCGTGCTCCCGGGCTCGAAGCCGTCGTGCAGGACCGTCAGCTTGACCATCTCCCCGACCAGTTCGATCTCGAACGTCACCTTCGACCGGGGCTCCTCGGTCACCTTGGCCATGACCTCGTCGCTCAGGCCACAGGACCTGGCGAACTCCGGGGTGAAGGTGTGCCAGGTGTAGGACAGGCGCCGGAAGGGCTCGGATTCGAGCACGACCTGCTCGGGATCGGCCATCGTCGCGCCGAACTGCTCCCAGGTCATCCGCGAACCCGCCTTCCAGCCGGATGTGAAGGTCACCCCCCAGTAGCGGCGGGTGAAGGCCGGGTCGGTCAGCGCCTGCCAGAGCCGCTCGGGCGTGGTCCTGATGTATGTGGTGTAGACGAATGCGGGGTTGTCGCTCATGGGTTCTCGCTCCAATGCGGCCTTCAGGTCGGCGAGGGCGTGCACGCGCTCGCGGTCGTACTGGCTCATCCAGCGCTCGGCGATGGCGTTGATCGGCACGGCGTTGAGGTAGTGCAGCTTTTCCCGGCCACTGCGCACCGTCGTCACCAGATTCGCCGCCTCCAGCACCGCCAGGTGCTTGCTCACGGACTGCCGGGCCATGTCCAGTCCGGCGCACAGCTCCCGCAGGCTCTGCCCGTTCCGGGCGTTCAGGCTGTCGAGCAGCCGGCGCCGACTCGCGTCGGCCAGGGCCTTGAACACGTTGTCCATCTCGTGCCATCCCCCGAAATATGCAGCTAATCGGCTGCATGAAATATAGGCAGCCGTCTGGCTGCATGTCAATGCGCGGTCAACGCGCGACCAGCGCGGGGCGGGTTCACGGTGATCCGGGCGGCCGATCTCGACGCCGCGCTCGAATGGGGCCGCAGGTACGCCCGCGTCCTCGGTTGTCCATCGGCTGGTCCGTGAGCGGCCGGTGGGGGCGAGTCGCGGGTGGCGAGCCGTTGCAGTGGGCTGCGGGCCACAGGCGCCCGAATTGGAAACGAGTGTGCGATTGCCGGTCGCGCGTGATAGTCACTACCTCCACGAGGGAGGTGATCATTGACTTCCCCGTTCGGACACATCAAGGGGTGGGGACATGGCGGGACTCCGTGAATGGGGGCTCACGCTGGGGAGATGGACAGGACGGCCCATTGCGCAGGTGCAGAAGGATTCCGGCGATCCCGACGTGAAGCGCGTGCGGGAAGCCGCCGCTGCGGCGGACTGGGCAACGGTTCGGGAGGTGCTTGGAGCACGTCCCGAGAGCGAGGACCGGACGGAGCTGCTGTGGGCCGTCGGCGACACCGCGGGGGTGGAGCGGTGGATCGCCGGGGTTCTCGAAGCGGAACCCGAAGCGACGCTGCCTCGGCTCGTGGCGGGCATCCGCCACATCAGCTGGGGGTGGGAGGCCCGGACCGGAGCCCGGGCGAAGGACGTCTCACGCGAGCAGTTCGAGGTGTTCCACGCGCGCTTGCGCACGGCCGAGCAATGGCTGTACGAGGTTGCGGAGCGCGAGCCGGAATGGACCTCGCCCTGGTACGGCCTCCAGACCACCGGCCGTGGCCTCCAGGTCGGCCAGACAGTCGCGCGACGCCGGTTCGAGGCGACGGTGCGACGCGACCCGCACCACCTGGGTGCGCACCAGCAGCAGTTGCAGCAGGTCTGCGACAAATGGGGCGGATCGCATGAGGAGATGCACGCCTTCGCGCGCGAGTGCGCGTTCGGCGCACCTGGGGGAACGCTCCTGGGTCAGCTCGTCGCGATCGCGCACATCGAGCAGTGGCTCTCCCTCGATGTGGGACCGGACGCCGCGTACATGTGCCGGCCCGAGGTGACCGCGTCCCTCCGGGAGGCTGCCGACCACTCGTTCCGGCACCCGGACTTCGTCCGCCGGGGCGCATGGATCCAGGTCCTCAACACCTTCGCCATGGCCTTCTCCCTGGCCGGAGACCGTGCCGCCGCGCGGGAGTGCTTCCAGGCCACCGAGGGCCGCGTGACCGAGTTCCCCTGGTACTACATGAACGGTTCCGACCCCGCCGCGGCCTACCGGAAGCAGCGTTCGTCGGCCGGGCGCTGAGCCTCGGCGCCACGACGCCGAGGGATCCGGTTCCATCACCGCTGCGCGTCGGCATCGGTCGCCGATGCGAGGTCGGGCCGCCTGTGGCCGGCTGTTCCAACGGTCCGTCCCTCTGTGTGTGTGATGCGCCAGGACGGCGGACCCGACATGTCTGGGCCCACGACCGCCCGCAGCCTCTGCCCGTCCGCCTCGGTCCGACCCTCCCTCGTCCTCCCGCACCCTCCGTACCCCGTCCGCGTCGCCCCTCCTGCGCCACTCACGGCGCGGGACGCGCCCACCGAAAGACTCCGTCAGGTGCCCAACTCCGAGACCGCTCATACCTTCCAGGTCGACTTGCGCGGCCTGGTCGACCTGCTCTCCCACCACCTCTACTCAAGCCCCCGCGTCTACCTGCGCGAGCTGCTGCAGAACGCCGTGGACGCCATCACCGCCCGGCAGGCGGTCGCACCCGGCGCGCCCGGCACGATCACGGTGCGCACCGGTGACACCCTCACCGTCACGGACACGGGCATCGGTCTGACCGAGGCCGACGTCCACAGGTTCCTCGCCACCATCGGGCGCAGCTCCAAGCGGACCGCCGAAGGCACTCTGGACGGCTCCGGGCTCGATGCCGCCCGCGGGGAGTTCATCGGCCAGTTCGGCATCGGACTGCTCGCGTGCTTCGTCGTGGCTGACGAGATCACCGTACTCAGCCGGTCCGCGGCCGACCCGTCCGCGCCCGCTGTCGAGTGGCGCGGCCACTCCGACGGCCGTTACACCATCCGCACCCTGCCCGCCTCGTCCGTGCCCGAGCCGGGCACCACCGTCCGGCTCGTCCCGCGCGCCGACAACGCCGAGTGGACGAGCCCGGAGCAGGTCGTCTCCCTGGCCCGGCACTACGGCGGCCTCCTGCGGCACGAGGTCGCCGTCGTCGGACCGCGGGGCGAGACCCACCGGGTCAACGAGACACCCCCGTGGGAGCAGACCCACCGTTCCCCGCTGGCCCGCCGTGAGGCGCTGACCGCGTACTGCCGCAACCTCTTCGACTTCACCCCGCTCGACACCGTCGAGCTCGACCTCCCGGCGGCCGGGCTGCGCGGTGTCGCCTACGTCCTTCCCACGGCCGTGAGCCCGGCACAGCGCGCGGGCCACCGCGTACACCTCAAGGGCATGCTCCTCACGGACCAGGCGCCCGAACTGCTGCCGGACTGGGCGTTCTTCGTGCGCTGTGTGGTCGACACCACCAGCCTGCGGCCGACCGCGTCCCGGGAGGCGCTGTACGAGGACGGCACCCTGTCCGCCGTACGGGACGCCCTGGGCGAACGGATCCGCGACTGGCTCACCGGACTCGCCGCCAGTGATCCGTCGCTGCTGCACCGCTTCATCGACACGCACCACCTCGCGGTCAAGGCGCTCGCCCGCTACGACGACGAGCTGCTGCGCATCGTGCTGCCGTGGCTGCCGTTCGAGACCACCGACGGCAACGTCACGCTGGAGGAGTTCGCGCGGACGCACCCGACCCTCCTGGTCACGCGCAGTGTCGAGGAGTTCCGCCAGGTCGCCCCCATTGCCTCGGCCGCCGGCCTGGGCGTCGTCAACGGCGGCTACACCTACGACCGCGACCTTGTGCACCGGCTGCCCGAGATCCGCCCCGGCACGGCCGTCACCGACCTAGACCCGGCCACCGTCACCGCCCATCTCGACGCCGTGGACCCGACCGCCGAACTTCGCGCGGCGGCCTTCCTCGCCGTCGCCCGGGAGACGATCGGCGTCCACGACTGCGACGTCGTCCTGCGTGACTTCCAGCCCGTCACCGCCCCCGCGCTGCTCCTCGACAACCGGGAGGCGCGCCACGAGCGGACCAGGTCGAGCCTCGCCGCCGACAGCGACGGCCTGTGGGCCGACATCCTCGGCTCCCTGCGCCACGAGACCCCGCGCGCCCAGCTCGTCCTGAACCATCTCAACCCGCTGGTCCGCCAGGCGATCACGATCAGCGAGCGCGGCCTCGCCGTCACCACTGCCGAAGCCCTCTACGGCCAGGCTCTGCTGCTCAGCCGCCGCCCGCTCCGGGCGAGCGAGAGCGCCCTGCTCAACCGAGCCTTCATCGGCCTGCTCAGCCACGCCATGCACCACCCCGGCACGGCGGCACCCGGCTCCGAGCCCTGGAAGGAAATGTAGATGCTGGACACCCCCGAGGCCGTGGTCGAGGCGCTGCGTGAGAACAACGACCGCCCGCACGGCCTGCAGCGCACCATCACCGCCGAGGAGCTCGTCGAGGCGGCGGAACCCTTCGAGAAGCCCGACGTCCTCGTCACGGCCCTGCTGGAGCTGATGTCGGCGTACGAGTTCACCGGTGAACACCGCAAGTCGCCCGTCGTGTTCGCACGGCTGCTCAAGCTGTGGGACACCGCTCCCGAGTCCTTCAGTCAGTGGGAGGCCCATCAGGTCTTCTGGCGCTTCAAGTGGGTGACGACGTCCCTCCTTCAGGTGCCCGAGGTGCCACTGGCCACCGTCCACGGCTGGATCGACCAGATGCGCACCCGCTACGAGTCGGCCGACCACGGCATGCAGCCGGTGGCGGCGATGCGCTACCACGTCGCGTCCCACACCGGCGTAGGCGTCGCCGACGCCTACGACCTCTGGGCCACCCGGCCCCGTACCGAGCTGAGCGACTGCGAAGCCTGCGAGACCCGGCACCTCGCCTGGCACCAGGTGACGTCAGGCGACGACGCCGGAGCCCTCGAGAGCTGGCGTCCGGTCCTCGACGGAGCCATGGGCTGCAGCGAGGAGCCGCAGATGAGCCAGGCGCGCGCGCTGCTGGCCCTGCTGCGCGAAGGCCGTGCGGACGAGGCCCGCTCCCACCATCTCACCGGCTACCGGCGGGTCCGGGGCAACACCGGCATGCAGGACGAGGTCGGATTGCACCTGGAATTCTGCGCCCTCTCGCGCAATGAGGGCCGGGGGCTGGAGATTCTCGCGGAGAACCGCCCGCTGTTCGAGGCGACCGGCGCCCCGCTGTCCGGCTTGGGCTTCCTCACCGGCGCCGAGGTGCTGCTCGCCCTTCTCGTCGCAGACGGGCACACCGACACCGCCGTCGGCGGCCCGCCCGGACGGAACTGGACCGCGGGCGAGCTCCTCGCCCATGTCCGTTCCGAGGCGGACCGGCTCACCACCGCCTTCGACGCGCGCAACGGCACCACGGCCGTCGGGGACCGCCGCCGGCTGCGCCTCGCGCAGCGCCCGCTGCTCGGCGAGCCGCTGCCGCTCGGACTGCGGACCGCCGTGACCCGCTCTTCCGCAGCGGGGGGCGCGGCGGTGGCCGTCTCCGCTCCCGCCGCCGGGCCGGACGTCCCCGAGGACTTCGTCTCCCTGGTACGCGAGGCACGGCGCATGGCGACCGTGGGGCATCCAGGGAACACCAGGCTCTGGACCCGCATCGCCGAACGCCTGGCCGACGGCACCGCCACGCACGACGACCGCCTCGGCCCGGAGGACCTTCTGCGCGCGGAACTCGCCGAGCAGAGCGCGTACCAGCTCGCGCAGGAGGACCGCGACGCGGAGAGCGTCACCGAGCTGAAGCGGGCCGCCGATCTGTTCGAGCGGCTCGGCATGCCCTGGCACGCCCTCTCCGCACGCACACGCGCCCTCGCATGGGCGACTGCCTCCGACGACGACAAGAAAGGCGCGGCCTCGCAGGAGGACCGGGCCACGGACTCCGGCACCGAGCGGCTGGACGCGGACGCGATCCGGGCCGCCCTCGACGAGGCCCTGCACAAGGTGGAGCGCCTCAAGACCGAGGCCCCTTTGACGGGCGAGGCCGTCGGGGAGGGAGAGGCCGCGTCCGGAGCGGACGTGGCGGCGGAGCGCGTGTTGGAGTACCTCGCTGTGCTGTACTCCTGCACCTTCGCCTCCTACCAGCAGGTGCTGCGGCAACTGCCGGAGGCCTCCGGCCCCGCCATGGAGTGGTTCGAGAAGTCCGCCCGTACGCTGCACTCCGAGGCGGAACGCCTGTCCGTCCCTCACCAGGTGGCCAACGCACGGCAGTTCGTCGCGGACATCGCCTGCCGCCGTGGTGACGTCGTACGCGCCGAGGCGGAGCTGCGCGCGGCTCTGAAGGACGTGGATGCCTCCGGGCGGCCCTGGCGCGGTTCGCGCCTGCGCGCCCAGCTCGCCCAGGTCCTGCTGTCCAAGGACGAGCCGGCGGAGGCGGTGGAGCTGCTGCACCAGGCGATCTCCGACGCGGTCCGTTACGACGACACGGAGTTCGCGCCGGCTCCGACGTATGCGCTGCTCGGCCATGCCGCCTCGCATCTCGGGGACTTCGGCGGTGCCGTGCGCCACCTCTCGGAGGCGGCAACTCGGTTCGACCAGGACGGGGCGCACAACGAGGCCGCCGACATACGTCTCCAGCTCGCCGATGTCCTTGCGCGCACGGGGCAGCAGGCCGATGCCGTCGCCGTACTGGAATCCGTCCTCAGTGACGAGGCGGCCTCCTCGCTCGACGAACGACTGCTCGCCCAGGCCCGGCTGACTCTCGCGCGAGGGCTGCGGGAGCTGGAGGAGTACCTGGCTGCGGCCGAGGAGTTCCTGCGGCTGGCGGACACCGTCGCCGCATGGGAGGACGACCGTGCCATCCACACTCTGGTTGCGGCGGAGGCGGCCACCGCGCTGGCGATGGCCGACCGCTGGGAAGCGGCGGGCACGGCGTACGAGCGCGCCGTCGCGTCCCACGCCGAGGCGCCGAACCCCTCCTTGATCACACACATGATGTGCGAGTTCGCCCGTCTGACGATGCTGTCCCGGGAGGCCGACGGGCTGGACACGGCACTGGACCACTTGGCCCGGGCCGACGCGGTCCGGGCAGCCGTGCCGGAAGGCACCGAGAGTTTCGCCCCCTGGTACGCGAGCGGCACCGTGCACTACCGCCGTGCCCGTGTCCTGGCGGAGGCCGAACGCTTCCCGGAGGCCCTGGCCGAGGCGGAGGCCGCCATCGCCGCCCACGAACAGGGCGGGGAGCACGGCGAGGTGCCGCGCGCCGAAGCAGTCCGGATCGCCGCCCTGGTCGAGGGGAACGGCCTCGGCCGGTTCAAGGAGGCCATCGCCCGGCTGACGACGGCAGCGGCACGCTGCCGGAAGGCGGACCTTCCCGAGGCCGCCCAGATCCTCAACGCCCTGCGGCAGGACTACCTGACGCGATATGAGGCCTGAGTGGCCCCCGGCCCCCGGCCCCCGCGCCACGGGCGGCGGGGGCCGGGGCTGCCCGGCGCCGCGCCGCAGGTGCGGGCGGGCTGGTGGCCTGGAATCCGGCTTGCCGTTGAAGGGCCGTCAGGACCGCTGCCCCGAGCGTTACGCAGAGCTGCACGCCACCTGGCCGTAGCCATACGAGAATGGGATCGAATTACTCACGCGAGTGAAAAACTAACGTTTATAACATACACAGCATATCGGCGTGGTTAATCTTAATTTTGGCATACCGGACATTACGCTGCCGTCGTTGATCAGCGACGTCGAAAGGAATGCCATGGCTCTCGAGCCCGATCATGGCCGTCAGCCGACCGCGAAGTCCGTGCTCCCACGCTCGAAGTCCCGTGCCGGCGGACGCCTGGGACGGCTACGGGCCGTCGTCGTGGCCGGTGCCCTGCTCGCCGGGCTGAGTCCGGTGGCGGCGGGTGCGCCGCAGGCCGCCGCCGCGACAAGGCACAGGGACGATCCGACGCAGTACTGGAACGAGGTCCTGCTCCAGACGTTCCGCAATGCGCGGGGCTGGGACGCCTCGCCCGGCAAACTCTCCAGGTCCGGGGCGATGGTCTTCGCGGCGATCTACAACGCGGAGAGCGCCTATCAGTACACGTACGGAACCTTGGAGTACGAGCCATATCTCAGCCGGCCGCTGAAGTATGCCCACAGGCACTCGCGGCCGCATCGGGACGAGGAGGAGCGGCTGATCGACCGCACGGCGTACCGGATGATCTCGCAGCTTTACCCGGGCGATCAGGACTACATCGACGCCAAGTACAAGGCCCGGACCGGCCGCTCTCCCTACGCCTACGACCCCCTCGACCGCCTGGTGGTCGACCGCGTGGTGAGGCAGATCAACGAAGCCCGGGCGAACGACGGTTCGGACAACCCGGACGTCTACAGCGGCGACACCACCACACCTGGAGCCTGGCGGCCGACGGGTGAAGAGGCGACGGACGACGAAGGGGCCTGCAAGCAGCCGGGTGACGCGGACACCCCGAACTGGGGCAAGGTGAAACCGTTCGTGCTCCGCTCCGGCTCGCAGTTCCGGCCTCCCACCCTGCGGGGCTTCACTTCCTACGCCGATCTGGTGGCCAGCCCGGAGTACGCGGCCCAGCTCGACGAGGTGCGACGGGTCGGTGCCGTCGACTCCACCGAGCGCACCTTCGAACAGACCGTAGTCGGCTGGTTCTGGGACCATGACCTGAACGGCACCTACCACCCCCCGGGGCAACTGCTCGAGCTGACCGGGATCGTCGCCAAGAGGTTCAAGCTCGACACGTACGAGACCACCCACTTGTTCGCGCTGTCGGCGCTGTCGTTGGCGGATGCCGGGATCGCGGCCTGGGACTCCAAGTTCGACACCCCGATCAACGAGTGGCGCCCGGTGTCCGCGATCCAGGCGACGGGCGGCGCGAACGCGAACTGGCAGCCTCTCAGTGCGGACGGCGAAGGGACACCGTTCACCCCGTGCTTCCCCGCCTGGACCTCCGGGCACGCCAACTTCACGGCTGCTTGGGCAAGCGCGATGAAGCACTTCTTCGGTCGTGACGACGTCTCGTTCATCGCACACTCGGAGGACCCGCACACCATCGAGGAATACCGCAGGATGGCCAACTTCAGCCAGGTCGCCGAGGAGGGCAAGCTGAGCCGTCTCTGGCTGGGCGTGCACTTCCGCTGGGACGCCGAGGACGGGAACGAGATCGGTACCAACGTTGGCGACTACGTGTTCGCCAACGCGCTGCAGCCGACACGACACGGGCATCCGCACAAGCCCTGAAACGACTCCGCGGCCCACGCCTGCGGATGTGAAGTGGCTACTGCCTCGCTCCGGGCGGAGTCGGGATCGCCTCGAGATCCGTCCGCCCGGAGCGGGCAGTCGTCCTGCTCTCGCCCATGAGCAGGCCCCTCGTCGCCATCCTCGGTGGCGCAGGTGTCTCCACCGCTTCCGGGATCCCCGGCTTTCGGGGACCCAACGGACACCGGCTCGCCGGAATGCCGCTCCGGGCTGTCGTTGCATAAAACTGCACTGTTGCGTATAGTCATGCCATCAACGAGGAGGGCCCGATGGCAGTACGTGCAGCAGTTGCCGGAGCGAGTGGATACGCGGGCGGAGAGCTCCTCCGTCTGCTCCTCGCGCACCCCGGCGTCGAGATCGGCGCCCTGACCGCGAACACCAACGCCGGGCAGCGGCTCGGAGCGCTCCAGCCTCATCTGCTGCCGCTGGCGGACCGGGTGCTCGAGGCCACCACGGCGGACGTGCTCGCCGGGCATGACGTCGTGTTCCTCGCCCTGCCGCACGGCCAGTCCGCCGCGGTCGCCGAGCAGCTCGGTGACGATGTCCTCGTCATCGACATGGGCGCCGACTTCCGACTCGACGACGCCGCCGACTGGGAGAAGTTCTACGGCTCGCCGCACGCCGGGACCTGGCCGTACGGCCTTCCCGAACTGCCGGGTGCCCGCGCCGCGCTAAAGGGGTCCAGGCGCATCGCGGTACCCGGCTGCTTCCCGACCGCGGTCTCCCTCGCGCTCTTCCCGGCGTACGCGGCCCACCTCGGCGAGCCCGATGCCGTGATCACCGCCGCCACCGGCACGTCCGGCGCAGGCAAGGCGCTCAAGCCGCATCTGCTCGGCAGCGAGGTCATGGGGTCGATGTCGCCGTACGGCGTCGGCGGCGGCCACCGGCACACCCCCGAGATGATCCAGAACCTCAGCGCGGTCGCGGGCGAGCCCGTCACCGTGTCCTTCACACCCACCCTCGCGCCCATGTCCCGCGGCATCCTCGCCACCTGCAGCGTCAAGGCCAGGCCGGGCACGACGGCCGACGCCGTACGGGCCGCGTACCAGAAGGCGTACGCCGACGAGCCGTTCGTCCACCTCCTCCCCGAGGGACAGTGGCCCGCCACGGCGTCCGTCTACGGTTCCAACGCCGTTCAGGTCCAGGTCGCCCACGACGAGGCCGCCGGCCGCATCATCGCGATCAGCGCCATCGACAACCTCACCAAGGGCACGGCGGGTGGCGCGGTCCAGAGCATGAACATCGCCCTGGGTCTCGACCAGACCACAGGACTTTCCACGATCGGAGTGGCACCTTGAGCGTCACCGCTGCACAGGGATTCACGGCCGCGGGTATCGCCGCCGGGATCAAGGCCCCCCTCAACGGTGAAAAGGGCGGCAACCCGGATCTGGCGCTCGTCGTCAACAACGGGCCGCGCCACTCCGCCGCGGGCGTCTTCACCTCCAACCGCGTCAAGGCGGCACCCGTCCTCTGGTCCGAGCAGGTCCTCAAGGGCGGCGAGGTCTCCGCCGTCGTCCTCAACTCCGGCGGCGCCAACGCCTGCACCGGCCCCAAGGGCTTCCAGGACACCCACGCCACCGCCGAGAAGGCCGCCGAGGTCCTTCAGGGCCACAGCGCCGGGGAGATCGCCGTCGCGTCCACCGGACTCATCGGCGTACTGCTGCCCATGGACAAGCTGCTGCCCGGCATCGAGAAGGCGGCCGCCGAGCTCAGCGCGCACGGCGGTGAGAAGGCCGCCATCGCCATCAAGACCACCGACACCGTCCACAAGACCGCGGTCCACCAGGGCGACGGCTGGACCGTCGGCGGCATGGCCAAGGGCGCGGGCATGCTCGCCCCCGGCCTCGCCACCATGCTCGTCGTGCTCACCACCGACGCCGACCTGGACAGCGCGACCCTCGACAGGGCGCTGCGCGCCGCGACCCGCCTCACCTTCGACCGGGTCGACTCCGACGGCTGCATGTCCACCAACGACACCGTGCTGCTGCTCGCCTCCGGCGCCGCCCGGGTCACCCCGGAGTACGGCGAGTTCGCCGAGGCCGTACGGGCCGTCTGCGACGACCTCGCCCGTCAGCTCATCGGCGACGCCGAGGGTGCCAGCAAGGACATCCGGATCGAGGTGGTCAACGCCGCGAGCGAGGACGACGCCGTCGAGGTGGGCCGCTCGATCGCCCGTAACAACCTCCTCAAGTGCGCCATCCACGGCGAGGACCCCAACTGGGGCCGGGTCCTGTCCGCGATCGGTACGACGAAGGCGGTCTTCGAGCCCGACAGGCTGAACGTCGCCATCAACGACGTCTGGGTCTGCAGGAACGGCTCCGTCGGCGAGGACCGCGACCTCGTCGACATGCGCTACCGCGAGGTCAGGATCACCGCCGACCTCGCCGCCGGGTCCGAGTCCGCCGTCATCTGGGCCAACGACCTCACCGCCGACTACGTCCACGAGAACAGCGCGTACTCCTCCTGAGGATCCCGGAGCCGATGAGCACTCGTAAGCACACCGCACTCCCCAAGGCGCAGACCTTGATCGAGGCACTGCCGTGGCTCACCCGCCACCACGGCAAGACGGTCGTCATCAAGTTCGGCGGCAACGCGATGGTCGACCAGGAGCTGAAGGCCGCCTTCGCCCAGGACGTCGTCTTCCTGCGGCAGGCCGGCATCAAGCCCGTCGTCGTGCACGGCGGCGGCCCGCAGATCAGCGCCCAGCTCGACAAGCACGGCCTGGTCAGCGAGTTCAAGGCCGGGCTGCGCGTCACGACCCCGGAGGCCATGGACGTCGTACGGATGGTGCTCGCCGGGCAGGTCCAGCGCGAGCTGGTCGGGCTGCTCAACCAGCACGGCCCGCTCGCCATCGGCCTCACCGGCGAGGACGCGCACACCATCACCGCCACCAAGCACCGCCCGACCATCGACGGCGAGCTCATCGACATCGGCCGCGTCGGCGAGATCACCGAGATCGACACCGGAGCGATCGAGGCACTGCTGAACGACGGCCGGATCCCCGTCATCTCCTCCATCGCGCGCAGTGCCGACGACGGGCATGTGTACAACGTCAACGCCGACACCGCTGCGGCCGCGCTGGCCGCCGCGCTCGGCGCCGAGACCCTGATGGTCCTCACGGACGTCGAGGGTCTGTACGAGGACTGGCCCAACAGCGACGAGGTGATCAGCCGCCTCACCGCGAGCGAACTGGAGAAGCTGCTGCCCGAGCTTTCCAGCGGCATGGTCCCCAAGATGGAGGGCTGCCTGCACGCCGTGCGCAACGGCGTCAACACCGCCCGGGTCATCGACGGCCGGGTGCAGCACTCCATCCTGCTGGAGATCTTCACCGACGAGGGCATCGGCACGATGGTCGTGCCCGACGGCACCGAAGGGGGAACGGCATGAGCGACCACAGCGGCAACCAGGAGCTCACACAGCGCTGGCAGGGCTCCATGATGGACAACTACGGCACGCCGAAGCTGTCCCTGGTCCGCGGCGAGGGCGCGAAGGTCTGGGACGCCGACGGCAACGAGTACCTCGACTTCGTCGGCGGGATCGCCGTCAACGCGCTGGGCCACGCCCACCCCGCCGTCGTCGAGGCCGTCTCACGGCAGATCGCCACGCTCGGCCATGTCTCGAACCTCTTCGTCGCCGAGCCGCCGGTCGCGCTGGCCGAACGGCTGCTCCAGCTGTCCGGCCGCCCGGGCCGCGTCTTCTTCTGCAACTCCGGAGCCGAGGCCAACGAGGCCGCCTTCAAGATCGGCCGGCTGACCGGCCGTCCGCACATGGTCGCCACCGAGGGCGGCTTCCACGGCCGGACCATGGGCTCCCTCGCGCTCACCGGCCAGCCCGCCAAGCAGCGGCCCTTCCTGCCGCTGCCCGGCGACGTCACGCACGTTCCGTACGGGGACGCCGAGGCGCTGCGGGCCGCGGTCACCGAGGAGACCGCCCTCGTGATCATCGAGCCGGTCCAGGGCGAGAACGGCGTGGTCGTACCGCCGCCCGGCTACCTTCGGGCGGCCCGCGAGATCACCCGCGCCACCGGCACGCTCCTCGTCCTCGACGAGGTCCAGACCGGCATCGGCCGCACCGGCCACTGGTTCGAGTACCAGGCCCACCAGGGCGTCGACCCGGACATCGTCACCCTCGCCAAGGGTCTCGGCGGCGGGCTGCCGCTGGGCGCCACCGTGGCGTTCGGACCGGCCGCCGAACTGCTGCGGCCCGGCCAGCACGGCACGACGTTCGGTGGCAACCCGGTCGCCTGCGCCGCGGGACTCGCCGTGCTGGGGACCCTCGACGGCACGCTCGACGACGTCAAGCGGACCGGCGAGAAGCTCCGGGACGGAATCGAGAATCCCGGCGGGAAGCAGAAGCACCCGCTGATCTCCCATGTCCGCGGTGCGGGCCTGCTGCTGGGTATCGTGCTCACCGAGCCCCTCGCACCCCAGGTGCAGCAGGCGGCTCAGGCTGCCGGCCTCCTGGTCAACGCGCCCGCCCCCGATGTCGTAAGGATCATGCCGCCGCTGATCATCGGCGACGCGGAGGTGGACGCTTTCCTCCAGGCGCTGCCCGGCATCCTCGACGAGACATACGGGGACGGACGATCCGGAGAATGAGACGACGATGACCGATGCGCAGGAAATCGAGCACGGCGGGCCGTCCGTGCCGCAGACCCGCACGGCCCGCCACCGCCGGATCGTGGACATCCTCAACCGGCAGCCGGTGCGCTCGCAGAGCCAGCTGGCCAAGCTGCTCGCCGACGACGGGCTGAGCGTCACCCAGGCGACGCTCTCCCGCGACCTCGACGAGCTCGGCGCCGTGAAGATCCGCAACACCGGGGGCGAGCTCATCTACGCGGTGCCGAGCGAGGGCGGATTCCGCACCCCGCAGGCGCCGCTGGGCGAGTCGGCGAAGGAGGAGCGGATGCGCCGCCTCTCCGGTGAGCTGCTCATCTCCGCGGAGGCCTCGGCCAACCTGGTGGTGCTGCGTACGCCGCCGGGCGCGGCCCAGTTCCTCGCCTCGGCCATCGACCAGGCCGAACTCCACGCGATTCTCGGCACGATCGCGGGAGACGACACCCTGCTGCTCATCTCCCGCGACCCGGCGGGCGGCCAGGCACTCGCGGACCATCTGCTGCGGCTGGCCCAGAACGACCGCTGACAGGCCTCGGCGCACCGCCGGTGCCTGATCGGCGAGCGGCCGGCCCGAAGGCAGGGAGCGCGACGGGTCCTGGAAGGAGACGACCCGGGCGATCCCGGACGCCGTGACGGTCTGCACCTCGACGGAGAACGCACGCAGGACGCCGTCCTCGCCGCACTCGTACAGCGCGAGCGCCGGCCGGCGGTCGGCCGCCGTGGGGACGAGACGGCTGCCCGGGTTGCCGCACACCGGGCAGCGCGTCGGGACCAGCAGCCCGGCGGCCTCACGGCCGGTGCCCCCCCGGGTCGCCGCCCCGGCGCTCGCTCGGCTGCCCCGGGGGTCAGGGCCTGTCGTTCGGATCTTGCCGGGCGCGCGTGCCCTGGCACGCGCATCTGCGGCGTTGTCGTCAGTCGCCAATGCTCCGCAGTGGCTCCCTCCTCCGCCTTGCATCTGCACGCGCCAGACCCCGCTCGCTGATCCGGCCTGATCCAAACGACAGGCCCTAGGCGGCTGGTGCGTCCGGGTGGTCCTGCTTGGCCAGATGACGGGCGAAGCCTCTGGTCTGCCAGGTGCTGCCGTCCGCGGCGACGGCGAAGCCCTCCGTGTCCGAAAGCCCCTCCAGCCAGTCGCGGGCCCGCACGCCCATGGCGTAGGCGGCCGTCGCCCGGGCGTCCGCCTGGGTCAGGCCCGGTGTCACGACGGTGAGCGAGGCGAGACCGCCGGCCGGCGGGGCGCCCGTGTGCGGATCGACGATGTGGCAGCCGCGTTCGGCCGGCCCCGATGTGGCGACGGCGAGGCTTTCGTCGGTCTCGACCACCGCGACCAGCCCGCCGGGGGACAGCGGGTCCGAGATGCCGACCCGCCACGGGCCGCCGTGCAACTGGACGTCGCCCCCGCCGTTGAGGCAGACCGCGGCGGCACCGGACGAGGCGAGCATGCGCGCCGCGCGTTCCACAGCCCAGCCCTTGACCAGGCCGGTGGGGTCGAGTCCGCTCCCGCCCCCGTACCCGGTGGTGAACCAGCCGTCGCTCAGCTGCTCCTCCGTCTCGCAGAGCCCGAGCACCTCGATCACGTCGGGCGCGCAGTCCACCAGGGCGAGTTCCCCCCTGGCGAGCCTGCTGACCTCGCTGTCCCGGCGGTAGGTCGAGAAGAGCTCGTCCGCGCGGTGCAGGGCGGCCACAGCCGCGACGAGCCCGGCGCGCATGCGCGCGCCGTCGCAGTCGGCGGCCATCCGCACGTCGAACGAGAACACCGTGCCCATCGCATGCTCGACATGGCGCAGTCGTGCCCGGTCCGTCGTCACAGGCCGGCCTTGTCGAGGGCGCTCTGCAGGGAGGTGATGTAGCCCTGGCTCGTGTACGAGGCTCCGGAGACGGTGTCGATCCCCGCGCTCTGTGCGGCGACGGCCGCCTTGTTGAGCTTCGGTACGGCGGTAGCGGCGATCTTCCGGCTGTTGGCATCGGACGACGGTGCCTTGACGGCCTCGGCCGCGGTGATCCTGCCGCCGCTGAGCGTGAGCCGCACCTGCACCGGACCGTACTGGGTCGGGGCTTCGTCCCCGAGGACGGTCTGCCCGCCCGCGGGTTCGACGCCGGGGCCGGTTCCGGCGGGTGCCGACGCCGCGGGCGGTACGGCGCCGCCGGCCTGCGGTGCCGCACCGGCCGTCGGCGCGCCCGGCTGTTTGACGGCCAGCAGCACCACGACGGCCGACGTGGTGCCGGCGACGGCGAGAAGGATCCGGCGCAGGGGGTGTTTCCTCTTCACGGACGGCCTCACATCTCGAACGACTCATGGTGGATACGACGGGACGGCACCCCCGCCGCGCGCAGCGCGTGGTACGACTCCTCGGCGAGACCGGGCGGTCCGCACAGATAGACGTCGTGCTGATCGATGTCCGGCAGCACCTCCTTGAGCCGCTCGGTGGTGATGCGGGGGCGTGCCCCGTCCGGCCCGTTCACGGCGTACATCAGCTTCGCCTCCCGCGCCTCGGCGATCTGCTGCAGCTCACTCCACAGCGCCAGGTCCTCCCTCGTGCCGGCCCGGTAGAGCAGGGACAGGTCACCGGGGCCGCCCGGCAGCGTCTCGAACAGGGCCCGCAGCGGGGTGATGCCGGCACCGCCGGCGATCAGGAGCACCTTGTTCCGGCTCCGCCGGCCCGCGGTCATCGCTCCGTACGGTCCCTCGGCCCAGACCCTCGTCCCCGGTTCCAGCCGGGCGAGTGCCGTGCTGTGCTCGCCGACGGCCTTGACGGTGATGCGCAGCAGATCCGGGCGGGGCGGAGCGGAGAGGGAGTACGGATTGGAGCTCCAGCGCAGACCCCTGGTGAGGAACCGCCAGCGGAAGAAGTGACCCGCCTCGGCGCCGAGCCGGTGCAGCCGGCGCCCGGTGATCAGCACGGAGACCACGCCGGGAGCCTCGTCCACGACGGATTCCACCCGCATCCGGTGCCAGAGGTTGAGCCGCACCGGTGCCAGGGCGCGGTACCAGAGGAGAAGGGCGCCGACGGCCGCGTACAGCACGTACCAGACCGTACGAGCGGTCGCACTCGCCACGAACTCGGCGCCGGTGGCCAGCTGGTGCCAGAAGGTCAGGTACACGGCTGCATAGGTCAGCAGATGCAGGTAGTACCAGGTCTCGTAGCGCATACGGCGGCGCACCGCGCCCGCCGACACGAAGCCGACCACCAGCAGGAGGACGGTGCCGACCGCCGCCTTGATCATTTCGGGGAAGTCGACGACGACGGTCACGGTCTGCTCGACGAGGCCGGTACGGCCCTGTACGGAGTAACCCCAGATGGTCAGGACGACATGGGCGACGACGAGACCGATCGCGTACCGGCCGCTCATCGCGTGCCAGCGGGCCGACCGGTCGGAACCCACACGTCGTTCCAGCGCCGGGACACGCGCCATCTGCAGCACCACGAGCGCGATCATGTAGCCGCCGAGCAGGCCCGTGATCCGGCCCGCCCCGACCAGCCACTCGGCGGTGTCCATACGGACGACCGCCGTGTTCTCCCACCACAGCCACAGGACGGCGGCCGCTCCTGCCCAGGCCGCGGCCAGCAGCACCGCCGCCGGATTGCGGCGCGGCCGGATCGCGCGCATGGTCTGGCGCCTTGCGGCCCGACCACTCTGAATCATCGTCACGGCTGCTCCTCGGCTCATCCGTATCGCTCTGGTGGATACGGAGACGAGGGCCGAGGAGTTCAACGCCGGGCCTCTTGTGTCAGCCGCGCCCGTCCGGGTGTCCGCAGGGCCCGCCGGCAGGGGGTCAGTCGGTACGGGCGGGCAGCGGGAGCGGGAGCGCGGGCAGCCCGTCGAGGCTCACTCCGACATGCGGCTTCTTCTCGCAGTACGCCGCGAACTCCTCGTCCGTCTTCCGCCCGAAGTGCTCCGCGTGCTGCGTTCGCTCCTCGCGATAGTCCATGAACGGTACGGCGAATCCGCACGCGTCACTGATCCGGCGGGCGTGCACCACGATGACCGCCCGGGCGGCGGCCCCGTCCGCGTCCTTGAAGTACGCGATGAACTCCGCCCACCGCGGATCGTCCCGGAACACCGCCTCCCCCTGACCGTGCACCCGCAGTACCTTCGGCGGACCGGTGAACGCACACCACATCAGGGTGATGCGGGCGTTCTCCCGTACATGGGCGATGGTCTCGGCGCCGCTGCCTCCGAAGTCGAGGTAGGCCAGGGTCAGTTCGTCGACGACGGCGAGGGTGCCCTTGCGGCCCTTGGGGGAGAGGTTGACGTGGCCGTCGCCCGCGAGCGGGGCGGTGGCGGTGAAGAAAACGGGCTGCTCTTCGATGAATGTCCGGATACGGCCTTCTATGCGTTCGTACGTTTGTCCCATGTGCGGATTATGGACCTGACGAGCGAACGGTGGGGACGCTTCGCGCTGTTCGTCCCGGACTCCGGTACGCCCGACCGCGACCGCAGCCGCTGCATCTCGTAGGTCCTGTCCGGGCGATCTTCGAGGAACAGGCCGCGGCGTCAGATGCATGGGGTCTCCCCAGGCCCGCAGGGCCGAGGGGACACATCGCAAGGCGGTGGGGGCACCTCCCAGCGGTAGCTGGGGGAGATCGCCCTCGTACTGGACGTACTTGGGCGACTCCGACAACGCAGCGAGGTGCCGGAGCTGGCGTCGCGGGCCCGACAAGATCGCCCGGACAGGACCTAGTCGCCGAACAGGTGCGTGCAACGCTCCAGCAGTGCGGCGAGTTCGGCAGCGTCGTGGTGCCCTCCCACCGGCGGTTCCCACTGCTGGATCGCGGGCCCGGCCAGGGCCCGGAGCCAGGGGTCCTCGTCATCCAGCAGGCGCACGGCGGCCCGGAGTTGCGCGATTCCGCCCTGCGCGCGCAGCAGCCGGAACGCCGCACGCCGTGTGTGGGCCGGCCGGTCGGCGGCGAGCCGCCGCGCGAGCCAGTCCTCCGGCAGCCGGTCGGCCGAAGGGCGCAGCGCGGAGACCGTCTCCCGTACGACGGCAGGCGCCGCGTCGTCGAGCAGCGGGCGCAGCCGCTCCGTGTCGACCTTGTCCAACGCGCGCAGTCCGGTGACCGCCCGGGCGCGCACCGCCGGGACCGGGTGGGTGGTGAGCGGCCACAGCAGCGCGGCATCGCGGGGCTCGCCGCATTCGGCGAGCCCCAGGGGCGCCCACGCCGGTACGCCGAGGTCGGACGGGTCGGCGCACAGGGCGCGGTAGAGCGGGAGCGGTTCGAGGCCGCCCTGCCGCAGCACATAGCGGGCGCAGGCCCGGACCAGTCCCGAACGGTCGGTGAGGTACGGCCGGGCCTCGGCGTGGCGTCCGGCCCGGCGCAGCGCGGTGACACCGGCGGACCGCACGCCTGGCTGCCGTGAGGCCAGCAGCGGAACGATCACGTCATCGTCGCCGCCGCCGGTCGCGTCGAGCGCGAGGGCGGCCTCGGCGCACAGGTTCTGCACGACGATGTCGCCGTCGGTCGCCGCGGCCCGGGCCAAGTGTGCGGCGGGGAGCAGCGCGCGTTCGACGGCGAGCCCGTACGCGAAACGGCGCGTGTCCCGGTCCTCG
Source organism: Streptomyces sp. NPDC053673 (assembly GCF_055585225.1). Classification (NCBI taxonomy): domain Bacteria; kingdom Bacillati; phylum Actinomycetota; class Actinomycetes; order Kitasatosporales; family Streptomycetaceae; genus Streptomyces; species Streptomyces sp. NPDC053673. The sequence goes on from NZ_JBVJKN010000004.1 coordinate 287,793, forward strand.
GCGTACAGCAGCGGCGCGAAGGCCGCCGGCGGAGCGGACCGCAGGAGGGCGGCGAGGGTGTCGCGCGCGAAGGCGCCGCGCTCGCGGCGGGCCAGGCGCAGGACGAGCGCGGTGAGCGGCACGAGCGTCTCGTGGCGCGCGGAGGCGAGCAGCCCCGGGAGCAGTGCCCGGGCCCGTCCGCGTACCGGGGCGGCCCAGTCCGCGGTGCGGATCACGATCAGCGGCAGCAGTTCGGGCCGTGCTGCCGCCTGCTCCAGCGCCGGCTCCCGGACGCGGCCGTCACGGTGGCACAGGGCGAGGGCCGGATGGTGGGTGTTTCCTCCGGCCTCGCCCTCGGGGGTGTTCAGCCACAGGAAACGCACCTCGGCGTCGAAGTCGAGCCAGGCGTCGGGGTCCGTCCCGTCGAGCGCCTCGTGGACCGGGACCCCCTGTGCGACTCGTTCGACGACGTCATTTCCCCTGGTCTGCATGGCGGGAGCGTACGGAGCCGGGTCCGCGGCGGCCACTGGATATGCGCCGCGTTGACAAAACATACGGAGGTCTGCATAGTTATACCCGTCACCGAATGCACCGTAAGGAGAAACCCGTGACCGAGCGCGTCGTACTCGCCTACTCGGGCGGTCTGGACACCTCCGTCGCCATCGGCTGGATCGCCGAGGAGACGGGCGCCGAGGTCATCGCCGTTGCCGTGGACGTCGGCCAGGGCGGCGAGGACCTGGACGTCATCCGCAAGCGCGCGCTCGCCTGCGGTGCCGTGGAGGCGGAGGTCGCGGACGCCAAGGACGAGTTCGCCGAGGAGTACTGCCTCCCGGCGATCAAGGCCAACGCCCTCTACATGGACCGGTACCCGCTGGTCTCCGCCCTCTCCCGGCCGACCATCGTCAAGCACCTCGTCGCCGCCGCCAAGAAGCACAACGCCGGCATCGTCGCGCACGGCTGCACCGGCAAGGGCAACGACCAGGTCCGCTTCGAGGCCGGCATCCAGGCCCTCGGCCCCGACCTGAAGTGCATCGCCCCGGTCCGTGACTACGCGATGACCCGGGACAAGGCGATCGCCTTCTGCGAGGCCAAGCAGCTCCCGATCGCGACCACCAAGAAGTCGCCGTACTCCATCGACCAGAACGTCTTCGGGCGGGCCGTCGAGACGGGCTTCCTGGAGGACATCTGGAACGCGCCGATCGAGGACATCTACGAGTACACCCAGAACCCGGCCCTCGCCCGCGAGGCCGACGAGGTGATCATCACCTTCAAGGAGGGTGTCCCGGTCGCCATCGACGGCAAGCCCGTCTCCGTCCTGCAGGCCATCCAGCAGCTCAACGAGCGGGCCGGCGCCCAGGGCATCGGCCGGATCGACATGGTGGAGGACCGGCTCGTCGGCATCAAGTCCCGTGAGGTGTACGAGGCGCCGGGCGCGATCGCGCTGATCACCGCCCACCAGGAGCTGGAGAACGTCACGGTCGAGCGCGAGCTGGCCCGCTACAAGCGGCAGGTCGAGCAGCGCTGGGGCGAGCTCGTTTACGACGGTCTGTGGTTCTCGCCGCTCAAGCGCGCCCTCGACGGCTTCATCGACGAGGCGAACCAGCACGTCACCGGTGACATCCGGATGACCCTCCACGGCGGCCGCGCCGTCGTCACCGGCCGGAAGTCGGACCAGTCGCTGTACGACTTCAACCTGGCGACGTACGACTCGGGCGACACCTTCGACCAGTCGAAGGCCCAGGGCTTCATCGACATCTTCGGCCTGTCGTCGAAGATCGCCGCGCGGCGTGATCTTGCAGGCGGAGCCTGACGGAGACCTCGCGTAACCCCCGACCGTTGAACCAACCGCCTCCCCGTTCCTCCGCGGCGGGGAGGCGGTAGTACTTCCACAGCCTTGAGGAGCAGAGCACGTGAGCAGCAACAACGGTGACGTCCGGCTCTGGGGCGGCCGGTTCGCCGCCGGCCCGGCCGAGGCGCTGGCGAAGCTGTCGGCGTCGGTCCACTTCGACTGGCGCCTCGCGCCGTACGACATCGCCGGCTCCCGCGCCCATGCGCGCGTGCTCCACAAGGCCGGTCTGCTGACGGCGGACGAGCTGGAGCGGATGATCGCGGGGCTCGACCGGCTCGAAGCGGACGTCGCCGACGGCAGCTTCGTGGGCACCATCGCCGACGAGGACGTCCACACGGCCCTGGAGCGTGGCCTGCTGGAGCGCCTCGGCCCGGACCTCGGCGGCAAACTGCGCGCCGGCCGGTCCCGCAACGACCAGGTCGCCACGCTCTTCCGGATGTATCTGCGCGACCACGCCCGGATCATCGGCGGTCTCGTCGCCGAGCTCCAGGACGCGCTGGTCGGCCTCGCCGAGGCCCACCCGGACGTCGCCATGCCCGGTCGTACGCACCTCCAGCACGCCCAGCCGGTCCTCTTCGCCCACCACGTCCTGGCCCACGTCCAGTCCCTGTCCCGGGACGCCGAGCGCCTGCGGCAGTGGGACGACCGGACCGCCGTCTCCCCGTACGGCTCCGGCGCCCTCGCCGGATCGTCCCTCGGCCTCGACCCGGAGGCGGTGGCGAACGACCTCGGCTTCGAGCACGGCTCCGCCGCCAACTCCATCGACGGCACGGCCTCCCGCGACTTCGTCGCCGAGTTCGCCTTCATCACCGCGATGATCGGCGTGAACCTCTCCCGGATCGCCGAGGAGGTCATCATCTGGAACACGAAGGAGTTCTCCTTCGTGACCCTGCACGACGCCTTCTCGACCGGCTCGTCGATCATGCCGCAGAAGAAGAACCCGGACATCGCCGAGCTGGCGCGCGGCAAGTCGGGCCGCCTCATCGGCAACCTCACCGGCCTGCTCGCCACGCTGAAGGCGCTGCCGCTCGCGTACAACCGCGACCTCCAGGAGGACAAGGAGCCGGTCTTCGACTCCTGCGACCAGCTGGAGGTCCTGCTCCCGGCCTTCACCGGGATGATGGCGACGCTGACCGTCAACCGCGAGCGGATGGAGGAGCTGGCCCCGGCCGGGTTCTCGCTCGCCACGGACATCGCCGAATGGCTCGTCAAGCAGGGCGTTCCGTTCCGCGTCGCGCACGAGGTCGCGGGGGAGTGCGTCAAGGAGTGCGAGGCGCACGGCATCGAGCTGGACCAGCTCACGGACGACCAGTTCGCCAAGATCTCGCCGCATCTGACGCCCGCCGTCCGTACGGTCCTGAACGTCCCGGGCGCGCTCGCCTCCCGTGACGGGCGCGGCGGTACGGCCCCGTCGGCGGTCGCCGTCCAGCTCGCCGAGGTGAAGGCCGACCTGGCCACGCAGCACGCCTGGGCCACCGCCAAGCTCTGACGGCGGTCCTCCGGAGCATCGTCGCGATGCCGCCGCCCCGTTTTGCGGAGACGGGGCGGCGGCATCGTGTTTCCGCCGTGCCGCCACATCGGGGGCAGGGTCCTGTCGAGTGGGCCGTCGGCACGAGATATCTTGATGTCGAGCAATGTTGCAGACGTGGAGCGGAGCACCCGGTGACTGACTCGACCATCATCTATACGCACACTGACGAGGCTCCGGCCCTGGCGACGTATTCGTTCCTGCCTGTCGTCCAGGCGTACGCCTCGACCGCCGGGGTCACTGTGGAGACCCGCGACATCTCCCTGGCAGGGCGCATCATCGCCCTGTTCCCGGAGCGTCTGGAGGAGGGCCAGCGGATCGGTGACGCCCTCGCCGAGCTCGGCGCGCTGGCCCGGACCCCCGGTGCGAACATCATCAAGCTGCCGAACGTCTCGGCGTCCATCCCGCAGCTGAGGGCCGCGATCGCCGAGCTGCAGGAGCAGGGCTACGCACTGCCGGACTACCCGGACGACCCGAAGACCGACGAGGAGCGCGACATCCGCGCCCGTTACGACAAGGTCAAGGGCAGCGCCGTCAACCCGGTCCTGCGCGAGGGCAACTCCGACCGCCGCGCCCCCGCCTCGGTCAAGAACTACGCCAAGACCCACCCGCACCGCATGGGCGCCTGGAGCGCCGACTCGAAGACGAACGTCGCCACCATGGGCGCCGACGACTTCTGCTCCACCGAGAAGTCCGCGGTCATCGCCAAGGACGGCTCCCTGCGCATCGAGCTGAAGGGCGACGACGGCTCCACCACCGTCCTGCGCGAGTCCGTGCCGGTGCTGGCGGGCGAGGTCGTGGACGCGTCCGTCATGCGCGTGGCGCCGCTGCGTGAGTTCCTGACCGCGCAGGTGGCCCGCGCCAAGGCCGAGGGAGTGCTGTTCTCGGTGCACCTGAAGGCCACGATGATGAAGGTCTCGGACCCGATCATCTTCGGCCACGTGGTGCGCGCCTTCTTCCCGAAGACGTTCGCGAAGTACGGCGAGACGCTCGCCGCGGCCGGCCTGACCCCGAACGACGGTCTCGGCGGCATCTTCAAGGGCCTGGAGTCGCTGCCCGAGGGCGCCGAGATCAAGGCGTCCTTCGACGCCGAGCTGGCCGAGGGCCCCGAGCTCGCGATGGTCGACTCCGACCGCGGCATCACCAACCTGCACGTCCCGAGCGACGTCATCGTCGACGCCTCCATGCCGGCGATGATCCGCACCTCGGGCCACATGTGGGGCCCGGACGGCCAGGAGGCCGACACCCTCGCGGTCCTCCCGGACAGCAGCTACTCGGGTGTTTACCAGGTCGTCATCGACGACTGCCGCGCGAACGGCGCCTTCGACCCGTCGACGATGGGCTCGGTCCCCAACGTCGGCCTGATGGCGCAGAAGGCCGAGGAGTACGGCAGCCACGACAAGACCTTCGAGATCCCCACCACGGGCACCGTGCGGGTCGTCGACGAGGCTGGTGACGTGGTCCTGGAGCAGGTCGTCGGCGCCGAGGACATCTTCCGCATGTGCCAGGCCAAGGACGCTCCGATCCGCGACTGGGTCAAGCTCGCCGTCACCCGCGCCCGCGCGACCGGCGACCCGGCCGTGTTCTGGCTGGACGAGAACCGCGCCCACGACGCCAAGCTGATCGAGAAGGTCAAGCAGTACCTGCCGGAGCACGACACCGAGGGCCTGGACATCAAGATCCTCTCCCCGGTCGAGGCGACCAAGCTCTCCGTGGAGCGCATCCGCCGCGGCGAGAACACGATCTCCGTCACCGGCAACGTGCTGCGCGACTACCTGACCGACCTGTTCCCGATCCTGGAGCTGGGCACCAGCGCCAAGATGCTGTCGGTCGTCCCGCTGATGGCGGGCGGCGGCCTGTTCGAAACGGGCGCCGGCGGCTCCGCGCCGAAGCACGTCCAGCAGCTGGTCAAGGAGAACTACCTGCGCTGGGACAGCCTGGGCGAGTTCTTCGCGCTCGCGGCGAGCTTCGAGCACCTCGCGCAGACCACCGGCAACGCCCGCGCCCAGGTCCTCGCCGACACCCTGGACCGGGCGACGGCGACCTTCCTGAACGAGGACAAGTCGCCGACCCGTCGTGTGGGTGGCATCGACAACCGCGGCAGCCACTTCTACCTGGCGATGTACTGGGCCCAGGAGCTGGCGAAGCAGACCGACGACGCCGAGCTGGCGGGCGCGTTCTCGGCCCTGGCCAAGACGCTGACCGACCAGGAGCAGACCATCGTGGGCGAGCTGCTCGCGGTGCAGGGCTCGCCGGCCGAGATCGGCGGCTACTACCAGCCGGACCCGGCGAAGGCGGCGGCGGTCATGCGGCCGTCGAACACCTTCAACCAGGCCCTGGCGACCCTGGCCTGACCTCACCCGCACCGCGCGACCGCCCCGGCCGGACCCTGTCCGGCCGGGGCGGTCCCGTTGCGGCAGGACCGTGCCTACAGCCCCGCCGCCCAGTCCGCGAGCGCGTCGAAGTCCGGCCGCGTGAGCCCGATCCGGTGATCGACGTGCATCAGCAGCGCTTCGGCGAGGTGATTGCGCTCCACGTACTCACGATCCAGATCCGTGATCTCGTCGTCGATCCAGGCGAACGGCCGCACGGCCGCGTACGTGAGCACGTACTGCGTCTTCCAGAACGTCCCGCGCGGTGAGGCCCCGTGCATCACGGGCCAGTCGATGAACGGCAGTTCGGGCAGCCCCAGATGCGGTCCCACCCAGACATTGGCCTCGCCCTTCCAGGTCGTCGCCCACACCAGCTCGTACCACTCGCCCAGGGCCAGCAGCTCGCGGCCGTGCCCGTGGTTGAGCCAGACCCGCAGCGGCTTGTCGTGCGTCCAGCCGCTCGGCCGCATCCGGTGTGTCGTGTAGCCCTCCGGCCGGTGCTCCGGCTTTCCGCCGTAGGGATTCAGCGGACCGTCGATGTCGATCAGCGGCAGCGGCTTCATGCGCACAGCATCTCCTCCAGCCTCTCTGTGAGGCACTGATTTATCGAGTGAGACATGAACGTCTCATTTGGTGTATGCTCGTCTCATGGCCATGGACCGTGAACAGGTGCTCCGCACCGCCGCCGCCCTCCTCGCCCGCAAATCGACCGCGACCATGGACGAGGTCGCACGCGCCGCGGGCATCGGGCGCGCCACGCTGCACCGGCACTTCGCGGGCCGGGACGCCCTGGTGAGGGCCCTCGAAGCGCTCGGCATCCAGGAGTTCGAGGCCGCGCTCGACCGGGCGCGCCTCGACGAGGGCGGCGCGAGCGACGGGCTGCGGCGGCTGATCGCCGAGATGGAGCCCGGCGCGGACCTGCTCGCCTTCCTCGTCACCGAGAACCAACTGTTCGAGGGCGACGAGATCAACGAAGGCTGGGCCAGACTCGACGCCCGTGTCTCGGCCCTCTTCCGACGCGGTCAGGAGCAGGGCGAGTTCCGGATCGACCTCTCGCCCGCATGGCTCACCGAGGCCCTGTACGGGCTCATCGGCACCTGCGCCTGGGCCGTCATGGACGGCCGGGTCGCCAAGAACGACTTCCAGTACATGATCGCCGAGCTGTTGCTCGGCGGAGCACGACGGAGTGTGGAGAGATGACCACCAGCACGGTCCAGCGCACGAGCGGGACGGACGAAACCCTGTACCGCCCCGGGCGCTGGCTCGCGCTCGCGGTGCTGGTGCTCGCCGTTCTGCTGGTGGCCGTGGACGCCACCGTACTCGGCCTTGCGACGCCCTTCCTCAGCGAGGACCTCAAGCCGTCAGGGACCCAGCTCCTGTGGATCGGTGACGTCTACTCCTTCGTCATCGCGGGTCTGCTCGTCTCCATGGGCAGCCTGGGTGACCGGATCGGCCGGAAGAAGCTGCTGCTGAGCGGTGCCGTCGCGTTCGGCGCGGTGTCCGTGCTCAACGCGTACGCCACCACGCCCGAGATGATGATCCTCGCCCGGGCGCTGCTCGGTGTCGCCGGTGCCACGCTGATGCCCTCCACGCTGGCCCTGATCCGCAACATCTTCCACGACCCCAAGGAGCGCAGCCTCGCCATCGGCATCTGGGGCGCCATGGCCTCGGCGGGCGCGGCCGTCGGACCCGTCGTCGGCGGCTTCCTGCTGGAGCACTTCTGGTGGGGCTCGGTCTTCCTCATCAACCTGCCCGTGATGGCTGTCCTCGTGCTCGTCGGTATCAAACTGCTGCCCGAGTCCAAGAACCCGGTCGCGGGACCCTGGGACCTGGTGAGTGTCGTGCTGTCCCTCGTCGGCATGGTCGGTGTCGTATACGCCGTCAAGGAGGTCGCGACCCACGGCCTCGGCTGGGAGGCGGGCGCCGCCGCGCTCATCGGTGCGGCCGGGCTGTACGGATTCGTCCGCAGGCAGCTGACCCTGCCCGCACCGCTGCTCGACATGCGGCTGTTCCGGCACCGGGGTTTCTCCGGCGCCGTCCTCGCGGACCTGCTGACGATTCTCGGCCTGTCCGGACTGGTCTTCTTCCTCTCCCAGTTCCTGCAACTGGTGCAGGGCAGGCAGCCGTTCGAGGCAGGTCTCGCGGAACTGCCCGCCGCGATCGGTGCGGTGGCCACGGGTCTGGTCGCGGGCACGGTCGCCCGGCGGTTCTCCGTACGGTCGGTGGTGGCCGCCGGTCTCGCCGCCGTGGGAGTCGCGCTCGCCGTGCTGACCCTCATCGGCCGGTCCACCGGCTATCCACTGCTCGGTGCGGCGCTGCTCGTCGTCGGTATCGGCGCGGGATTCTCGTTCACCGTCACCGCCGACGTGATCCTCTCCAGCGTTCCCAGGGAGCAGGCAGGCGCGGCCTCCGCGGTGTCCGAGACCGCCTACGAACTGGGCGCCGCCCTCGGTATCGCCCTGCTCGGCTCCATCGTGACCGGGGTCTACCGGGACTTCGTGACCCCGGCCGGAGTGCCGGCGGACGTGGCCTCCGCCGCCCATGAGTCGCTCGGCGGAGCCGTCGAGGCAGCCACCGCGCTCCCGGCGCAGCAGGGCGCGGCCCTGGTCGGCGCCGCCCAGGAGGCGTTCGTCGACGGGCTCAGGCTCGCTTCGGGCGTGGGTGCGGCGGTGCTGCTCGCCACCGCGGCCGTCGCGTGGTTCCTGCTGCGGGGCCAGAAGCTCGCCGACAGCATCGAGCACCCGTAACCGTTGGGGGACGCTCCGCTGGGCGGAACGGGTGGGTACAACCGACGGTGCCGGGGACCGGTACGACGACCGGGCACGCCGGTCACGCCGGGCACCCAACGCGTGGGCCCCGACCGGTCACACCCGGCCGGGGCCCAGCTTCCCCCGGACTTGCTCCGGGGGGTACTGCCATCGCTCAGCGGAGCGCTACGCGGCCTTCGCCTTCGTCGCGTACATGTCGACGTACTCCTGGCCGGACAGCCGCATCACCTCGGCCATCACCGAGTCCGTCACCGCCCGCAGCACATAGCGGTCGCGGTCCATGCCCTCGTACCGCGAGAACTCCATCGGCTCACCGAAGCGGACCGTCACCCGGCCGGGGCGCGGCAGGCCCGCGCCGCCCGGCTGGAGCTTGTCCGTGCCGATCATCGCGAACGGGACGACGGGCGCGCCGGTCATCAGGGTCAGCCGGGCGATACCCGTACGGCCCCGGTAGAGGCGGCCGTCGGGGGAGCGGGTGCCCTCCGGGTAGATGCCGAAGACCCTGCCCTCCTCCAGCACCCTGCGGCCGGTCATCAGCGCCGCCACACCGCCGTTCGCACCGTCCCGGTCGACGGGGATCATGCCGACGCCGGTGAAGAACCAGGCCATCAGCCGGCCTTTGAGGCCCTTGCCCGTGACGTATTCGTCCTTCCCGATGAAGTGCACCGGACGGTCGCAGACCAGCGGCAGCACCATCGAGTCGATGAAGGTCAGGTGGTTGCCGGCGAGGATGACCGGGCCGTCCCCGGGGATGTTCTCGGCGCCTTCCACACGAGGGCGGAACATCAGGCGCAGGAACGGTCCGAGCACTGCCTTGATGAGCGACAAGCGGGACAACGGGTCCTCCGGTGTCAGGGGCGGTCGGGAACGTCCGACGAAATCTGTGCAGGTGAGGACGATACTCGTGGGTCCCGCCCCTCCGCACATTGGGTTCACCGAGCAGATACACAGTGTTGACCTGAGTTTGGGACGCGTTTGCCCAGGGTCTCCCGCGCGTAACGTCCCGGCGCCTAGCATCGTGCGCCGCACGGGCCCCGTCGACAGGTGCGGGACATCACATCCCATGGAGGAGCGTTCATGACACAGGGTGCGGACAGAACCCCCGGGCGGCGGACCGTTCTGGGCGCGGCGGTGCTCGGATCGGCCGCGCTGGGGATCGGCGGCGCCCCGGCGGCGAACGCGCAGGAACCCCACGGCAGTCAGAGCCAGGGGCACGGCCACGGCTCCGGGTACCGCGCGCTGCCCGTACCCACCGTCATCGCGCACCGCGGCGCGAGCGGCTACCGGCCCGAGCACACCCTCGGCTCCTACCAGCTGGCCCTGGACATGGGCGCGCACGTCATCGAGCAGGACCTGGTGCCCACGAAGGACGGGCATCTGGTCTGCCGTCACGAGAACGACATCACGGGCACGACGGATGTCGCCTCCCGCCCCGAATTCGCGTCCCGCAGGACCACGAAGTCCGTCGACGGCACCAGCCTCACCGGCTGGTTCACCGAGGACTTCACCCTCGCCGAGCTGAAGACCCTGCGGGCCAAGGAGCGGATCCCCGCCAGCCGCCAGGAGAACACCCTCTACGACGGCCGCTGGGAGATACCCACCTTCGAGGAGGTGCTGCGCTGGGCCGAGAAGGAGGGCCACCGCCGCGGACACCCCGTATGGCTGCACGTCGAGACCAAGCACCCTTCGTACTTCCGGAGCCTCGGCCTCGGGCTGGAGGAGCGGCTGGCGAAGCTGCTGCGCCGGTACGGCCGGCACCGTGCGAACTCGCCGGTCTTCCTCCAGTCGTTCGAGCCGAGCAGCATCCAGCGGCTGGCGAAGCTCGTGGACTCGCCGCGCGTCGTCCTGCTCTCCGGAGCGAGCTCCCGCCCCTGGGACTTCGTCCAGGCGGGCGACCCGCGCACGGTCGCGGACCTGGTCAAGCCCGAGGGCCTTGCGTGGATCGCCTCGTACGCGCAGGGCATCGGCCCCACCCTCGACCTGATCATCCCCAAGGACGCGAGCGGGAAGCTCGGGACGCCGACCACCCTGGTCCGCGACGCGCACGCCGAGGGGCTGGTCCTGCACCCCTACACGATGCGGAACGAGAACTCCTTCCTCCCCGCCGACTTCCGGCGCGGCACCGACCCCCACGCGTACGGGGACGTCTTCGGGGCGTTCAAGGTCTACTTCGAGCAGGGCATCGACGGGATCTTCACCGACAATCCGGACACGGGCCTGCTGGCCAGGGCCGACTTCGTCAACGACTGAACGGCCGTCATACGGTCGGGTGACAGCGGGACGCCGCCGAAACCGCAACGCGCGGCGGCGTCGTCCCGCGGGACATGACGCTCCGCGAAGACATCGCCTCCCGACCCGCTCACGTCCCCGTTTCCGCTGTCCCGGCCCCGCGAACCGGGGCCGCGGACGGTCGCGCCGACACGCCCGCCGCGGGCGCGCTGGTGCGCGTACTGCGGCCGCTCGTCGCGGCCGAGGCGAGTGCCGAGGCACACGGTGAGGCCCTGGACTCCGGGGATCTGGAACAGGACGTCTGGGTACGGCTCCTGGAACTGATCGACGCCGAGGGCCCGCCCGGCGACGCGGTGAGCTGGGTGCAGGGAGCCGTTCGCGACGCGGCACGCCGTGCCCGGCGGCGGGCCCTGCGGGAGCGGCCGTACCGCGACGAGCCTGCCGCCGGGCCCACGGCCTGCCCGGAGCGGGCCGCCCTGATGGCCGAACGGCGCCGCGTACTGCGGGCCGCCGTGGCCCGTACACCGGGTCACTGCCCAAGGCTGCTGACTGCGATGCTGTCCCCACGTGACCCCACCTACCGAGAAATCGCAGGAGAGTTGGGAATCTCACAAGGAAGTCTGGGGCCGATGCGTTCCCGCTGCCTGGGATGTTTGCGCAGAATGCTCGCGACAGAGGTTGCAGCTCCTGAACTGCGGGGAAAGGAGCGGTAGACCGGACGCGCCCAGGCGCCGACCGGTCTGCACACAACCGGGCGGTGGGCGAGCGGGAGGCATGCACACATGGGCATGAGCGTGACCATCTCAGTGGCGGCGGCGCAGGACGCCGAGCACATCCTCAAGCTGCAGTACCTGTGCTACCAGAGCGAGGCCGAGCTCTACGGCGACTACGGCATCGAACCGCTCACCCAGACCCTCGACGACCTGAAGGCCGAGCTCGGCAGGGGCCACGCGCTGGTGGCCCGGCTCGGGGACGAGGTGATCGCGTCCGTACGGGGCGAGGTCGACGCCGCCGGCACCGCCACGATCGCCAAGCTCATCGTCCACCCCCGGATGCAGCGCCACGGCCTCGGCGGACGGCTGCTCGACGCCATCGAGGCGCACTTCGCGGGCGAGTCCGCCGCCAAGCGCTTCCAGCTCTTCACCGGCCACCGCAGCGAGCGCAATCTGCGGATGTACCGCAGCCACGGCTACGCACCCGTCTCCACCGAGGAGATCGGCCCGAAGCTGACCATCGTCACCCTGGAGAAGGACGCCGACGCGGCGGCGGTACCTCCGGCGCGGAGTGCCCCGGACTACGCCACCAGCGCGTAGCCCGGCGCCGGGCGATCCCGTCGGGCAGCGCCCGGCTCAGCGCCGGGCCTTGCGCAGCCAGAGCATTCCGGTGACCGGCAGCAGTACCGGAATGAACAGATAGCCCATCCCGTAGTCGGACCACACCGTGGCGTCCGGGAAGGCGGACGGGTCCGACAGCGTCCAGGTGCCCACGATCAGTACGCCCACCAGCTCGGCGGCGCAGCACACCAGCGCCGCCCTGCGGGCCGTCTCCCCGCCGCGGAACAGCGTGTACGTGATGAACGCGTACACCACGGCGGCGATGGCGGACAGCGTGTAGGCGAGCGGCGCCCGGTCGTACTCGGTGGCGATCTGGTACACCGAGCGCGACACGGCGCCGACCGACATCACGCCGTACAGCCAGACCAGCAGCACGCCCGGCCCCTTGACCAGCCTCGTCCCGGGCGTCTCTTCCGCGGTGGTCCCGGTCATCTCAGCCTCCCCAGATGTCGAACAGCCGGACTTCCAGCACCGCGAGCACGACCGCCCCGGCCGCGACCGTCGCCGAGCCCCAGCGGGTCCGCTCGGTCAGCGAGAGGAACCCGGCCGCGGGCACCGCCGCGAACGCGCCGATCAGATACGCGATGAAGAGCGCCGTTCCCTGGTCGGCCTTCTCGCCGCGCGCCAGCTGCACCACCCCGATCACCAGCTGGGCGAGCGCGAGCACCGTCACCACGGCCATGCCGATGAAGTGCCAGTCCTTCGTGGGCTGGTCCCGGTACGTGGCGAAACCGCACCAGGCGGCGAGGGCGAGCGCGGCCACGGACACCGCGACCGTCAGGGCGTCAAGCATGGGAGAGAGCGTATTACGGGCCAAAAGACCTGATGCGCTCGACCCCGGGGTGCCCGCACAGGGTCGGGGACCATGCCCGGAACCGTGAAGATCCACGCCGAAGCCCTGCTGTTCGACAACGACGGAACGCTCGTCTCCTCCATGGAGTCGGTGGACCGCTGCTGGACCCGATGGGCAGAGGAGTACGGCGTCACGGCGGATGACTTCGCCCGCGTCGAGCTGCACGGCCGGCCCGCCGCCGAGATCGCCGCGGATCTGCTGCCCGCGGACGTGGTGCCGCGGGCCGTGGCCCGTATCGAGCAGCTGGAGGTGGACGACGTCGCCGGCGGCGTCTTCCTGCTGCCGGGCACCGCAGCGCTGCTCGCGTCCCTGGCCGCCGAGCGGTGGGCGGTCGTCACCTCCGCGACCCGGCGGCTCGGCGAGGCCCGGGTCGAGGAGGTGGGCATACGGCCCAAGACGCTGATAGCCGCCGACGACATCACGCGCGGCAAGCCCGACCCCGAGCCGTTCCTGCTCGCCGCGCGGCGGCTCGGTGTCGACCCGGCGCGCTGTGTGGTGTTCGAGGACGCGCCCGCGGGCCTCGCGGCGGGCCGCGCCGCCGGGATGACCACCGTGGCCTTGGCCACAACACACGACCCCTCCCAGCTCGTCGCGGACATCGTCGTCAAGAACCTCTCCGCCGTGTCCGCGCGGGCCACGGCCCACGGCGTGGAGATCACCGCAGCGAGCTGAGCCGTCCGCACTCCGGAACGAGGGAGTCCGCTATGCGGACGCCCGAGATCCGCTCGCACGCCTGTCTGCTTTACTTGCCCGCATGACCACGACGAGCAGCCGCACCCTTGCGACCGAGGCGATCACGACGCCCGGTGCTCGTTGTATGTGTCGAATGTGCGACTTCTGAGGGCCCCTGCCTGAGCCTCGCGCCCCGAAGCGAGACCCCCGACAGCCGAGCCGTGTCCGCCGCTGAAGCCATGCGGACCGAGCCGCCCCGCGCACACACTGCCACCCAGTCGTCCGTGCTGCGCGCCAACTGTCCCAAGACGACACACCCGTGCCCGGCGGACCCCGTGCCGCGCACTCAACAGTGACGGAAACCCCTGTGATCACCACTACGGGCCTCACCAAGGTCTACCAGTCGCGAGGCCGCGACGTCACCGCTCTGGACGGCGTCGACCTGCACGTCCGTGAGGGCGAGGTCTTCGGCGTCATCGGCCGCAGCGGCGCCGGAAAGTCCTCCCTCATCCGCTGCGTCAACCTGCTGGAGCGCCCCACCGCCGGCACCGTGACCGTCGACGGCACCGACCTCACCGCCCTCGCCGGACGCGGCAGGCGCGCCGGCAAGGAACTGCGCCAGGCGCGCAGCCGCATCGGCATGGTCTTCCAGCACTTCAACCTGCTCTCCTCGCGCAGTGTGAAGGACAACATCGAGCTCCCTCTGGAGATCCTCGGTGTCTCCGGCGCCGAGCGTTCCCGCCGCGCCCTCGAACTCCTCGACCTCGTCGGCCTCGCCGACAAGGCCAAGGCCTATCCCGGGCAGCTCTCCGGCGGCCAGAAGCAGCGCGTCGGCATCGCCCGGGCGCTGGCCGGCGACCCGAAGGTGCTCCTCTCCGACGAGGCCACCAGCGCTCTCGACCCCGAGACGACCCGCTCGATCCTCCAGCTGCTGCGGGACCTCAACCGGCAGCTCGGACTGACGGTCCTCCTCATCACCCACGAGATGGACGTCGTCAAGACCGTCTGCGACTCGGCCGCCCTGATGAAGCAGGGCCGGATCGTCGAGTCCGGAACGGTCAGCGAGCTGCTCGCCACGCCCGGCTCCGAACTCGCCCAGGAGCTGTTCCCGGTCTCCGGGGACGCCTCGGGCCCCGACCGTACGGTCGTCGACGTCACCTTCCACGGCGAGGCCGCCACCCAGCCGGTGATCTCCCAGCTGTCGCGCACGTACAACGTCGACATCTCGATCCTCGGCGCCGCGATGGACACCGTCGGCGGCAAGCAGATCGGCCGGATGCGCATCGAACTGCCCGGCCGCTACGAGGACAACGTCGTGCCCGTCGGCTTCCTGCGCGAACAGGGCCTGCAGGTCGAGATCGTCGACGACGAGCCCGAGGACATCCCCGCGCCGCGCGCGGAACTGGTGAAGGAGACCGTCAAGTGACGTGGTCGGACATGCAGCCCCTGCTGAGCCAGGGCACCATCGACACCCTCTACATGGTCCTGTGGTCCACGCTCGTCACCGTCGCCGGCGGACTTCCGCTCGGCATTCTCCTGGTCCTCACCGACAAGGGCGGACTTCTGCAGAACACCCCGGTGAACAAGGTCGTCGGCGTGATCGTGAACATCGGCCGCTCGCTGCCGTTCATCATCCTGCTGATCGCGCTGATCCCCTTCACCACCCTGGTGGTGGGCACCTTCATCGGCCCCACGGCCATGATCGTGCCGCTCGCGGTCGGCGCCATCCCGTTCTTCGCGCGGCTCGTCGAGACGGCGATCCGCGAGGTCGACCACGGACTGGTCGAAGCCGTCCAGTCCATGGGCGGCTCCATCCCGACGATCATCCGCAAGGTGCTGCTCCCGCAGGCCCTGCCCTCGATCGTCGCCGCCGTCACCACCACCGTGATCGTCCTCGTCGGCTACTCGGCGATGGCCGGCGCGGTCGGCGGCGAGGGCCTCGGATCCAAGGCCGTCACCTACGGCTTCCAGCGGTTCGAGACCCCGTTCATGCTCATCACCGTCGTCATCCTGATCGCGATCGTCACCGCCGTACAGCTGATCGGCGACGGAATCGTGCGCCTGCTGGCCCGCCGCGGCCGCACCGCCTGAGCCCCCCGCTCCACCCGCACCACCACTGGCCCGCACTCCTTGTCCGGGCGTCACCACCGCAACACCAGAAAGAGGCACTTTTCGTGCGTAACTCGCGTAAGAACATCAAGCTCACCGCGGCCTTCGCCGCCACCACCGCCCTCACCCTCGGCCTCACCGCCTGCGGCACCGCCTCCGACCCGGGCGCCAAGGCGGACTCCGGCGACAAGGCCGCCGAGTCCAAGCCGCTCGTCGTCGCCGCGTCCCCGACGCCGCACGCCGACATCCTCGACTTCGTCAAGAAGAACCTGGCCGACAAGGCCGGTCTCGACCTGGAGGTCAAGGAGTTCACGGACTACGTCCTGCCGAACACCGCCACCCAGGACGGCCAGGTCGACGCCAACTTCTTCCAGCACAAGCCGTACCTGGACGACTTCAACAAGAAGAACAAGACCACCATCGTCCCGGTCGTCAACGTCCACCTCGAGCCGCTCGGCCTCTACTCCAAGAAGGTCAAGTCCCTCAAGGACATCAAGGCCGGCCAGACGATCGCCGTCCCCAACGACACCACCAACGAGGGCCGCTCGCTCCAGCTGCTCGCCGAGAACGGCATCATCACCCTCAAGGCGGGTGTCGGCACCGACGCCAAGCTCTCCGACATCACCGACAAGAAGGGCCTGGAGTTCAAGGAGCTGGAGGCCGCCACCGTGCCCCGCGCCCTGAACGACGTCGACGCCGCCGTCATCAACGGCAACTACGCCATCGAGGCCGACCTCAAGCCCGCCAAGGACGCCCTCGTACTGGAGAAGGCCGAGGGCAACCCCTACGCCAACTTCCTCGCCGTCAAGGAGGGCAACGAGAAGGACCCGCGGGTGGAGAAGCTCGCGAAGCTCCTCAACTCCCCCGAAGTGAAGAAGTACATCGAGGACACCTACGCCGGCTCGGTCGTCCCGGCCTTCGGTCCCGCCGCCAAGTAACGGCTCCCGCAAGGTCCTTGTGAACGAAGGCCCCGCGTACCCGCCCGGTACGCGGGGCCTTCGGCGTCTGTGGCGGCGTACCGACCCGGCCATGCACATCCACCACCCGATGCTGCATGCTGTGCCTTTACGGCCCTTACGACGGTCTTCGGCATGGAGCTGCGCATGACTACCACCTTTCCGGACATCTCCATCAGCACGGAGCGGTTGGTGCTGCGCGCGCTCGAACCCGCAGACGCCCCGGCCCTGGCCGAGATGATGAACGACGAACTGGTCGCCGCCTGGACGTCCGTGCCCCAGCCCTTCACCGAGGCGGCGGCCGGCACCTGGATCAGCGAACACGCGCCCACCGAGCGTGCCGAGGGCCGCGGAATCGACCTCGCCGTCACCGAGTTCCTCACTCAGCGCCTGGTCGGTGTGATCCAGCTCGGCAACACCGACTGGCGGGTGCGCTCCACCGAGATCTCGTACATCATCGCCCCCTGGGCCCGCGGCGAGGGCTATGCGTCCGAGGCGGCGCTCGCCACCGCCCAGTGGCTCTTCCGCGACCAGCGGTTCGAGCGCCTGGAGCTGCGCACCGCCGCCGACAACACCGCGTCCCAGCAGGTGGCCCAGAAGATCGGCTGCATCAGCGAGGGTGTCCTGCGCGGAGCCTGTATAGCCCGCACCCGCACCGAGGACGGGGGCTGGGCCGACCTGCGCACCGACTTCATCGTGTGGAGCCTGCTCCCCGAGGACCTCGAAGGCGTCGCCGACCAGATGGCCGACGCCGGCGGATTCGGTACGTTCACCGACTGGAACTGACACCTTCACCAGCTGGAACCGACACCAGGTACGCTCAGCCTGCCTGCTGGCTCACCCCTGTCGGCAGCGCTCCCGACCTGCGACGACACCAGGAGAGAGACGACGATGGCCGACCGGGTCACGGTGATCGGCTGGGACGGTTCGCCCCTGACCGCAGCCGCCAGGTCCGCCCTGTCCGCTGCCACTCTCGTCGCCGGGGCGGCGCACCACCTGGCACTTCCCGAGGTGCCCGCGAACGCCGAACGCATCCGGCTCGGCAGCGTGGACCTCGCCGCCCGCAGGATCGCGGGACACCGCGGCAGCCCCGTCGTCCTCGCCGACGGCGACCCCGGCTTCTTCGGCGTCGTCCGCACGCTGCGCGCACCGCAGCACGGACTGGAGGTCGAGGTCGTCCCCGCGGTCTCCTCCGTCGCCACCGCCTTCGCCCGCGCCGGGATGCCCTGGGACGACGCCCAGATCGTCGTCGCCCACAGCCGTACGCTGCGCCGCGCCGTCAACGTCTGCCGGGCCCACCCCAAGGTCGCCGTCCTCACCTCGCCCGGCGCGGGCCCCGCCGAGCTCGCACTGCTCCTCGACGGCGTCCACCGCACCTTCGTGATCTGCGAGGAGCTCGGCACCGAGCGCGAACAGGTCACCGTGCTCACCTCCGACAAGGTCGCCGACCACGCCTGGCGCGACCCCAACGTCGTGATCGTCATCGGCGGCGCCGCCTCGGCCCAGGGGTGGGGACACCCGCACGCCGAAGGCCATGGGGGAGGCTGGGCGGCGGGCCGCGAGCCGGGCCGTCCCACCCAGGTACGCGGCTGGGCGCACCCCGCCGAGCAGGGGCAGCACCAGTCCGGCGAGGGCGAATCGGTGCAGTTGCGCGCCGCCCAGCTCGCCCGCCTCGGCCCGCGCCTCGGCGACCTCGTCTGGGACATCGGCTGCGGCAGCGGGGAGCTCGCGGCCGACGCCGCCCGCTTCGGCGCCGCGGTCATCGCGGTCGACGACGACCCCGCCGCCTGCCTCCGCACCGACGCGGCCGCGCGCCGTCACGGAGTCCAGCTGCAGACCGTCCGCGGCCGCGCGCCGCACGTGCTGGAACGGCTCCCCGAACCCGATGTCGTACGGATCGGCGGCGGCGGAGTCCCCGTCGTCACCGCCTGCGCCGACCGCAGGCCCGAGCGCATCGTCGCCCACGCCTCCACCCGCGACGAGGCCGAGGCGATCGGCGCAGCCCTGGCGGACGGCGGATACGCCGTCGAATGTGCCCTGCTCCAGTCCGTGGACATGGACACCGGAGCATGGTCGGAACGCGAGCGCTCGGTCGTCTTCCTGCTCTCGGGGCAGCGGCTGGATCGCAGCCCCTGACCTTGGCGCCATGCCATGGCGAGGTAGGCTGGCCGATCGTTGCACCGCAGCCGGTCGTTCGTCGATTCTCCCCCTGGCTCCGCCGGGGGGACCCCCAGTCAATGTCCGGAAAAGGGGACTGTTTTGGGTCCCGCTGTGGTACGGCGCGACCGGGGGGACGCGCAACGTGGCGCAGTCCACAGCAAACCGTGGCGGATCCTGCTGCCATGGACACGAACGGCCACGAGAATGCTTGGTGTCTGTGGGCTTTCGTGCCGCGCGGCGCACACGCTCGTTCTTGTAATGACGGGCACCGGGTGCGTGCCGCGATCGGGCGCCCCGGGCGAAGGTCTGAAGGAGCACAACCGATGGGCGAGGGGTACGCATGACTGACACCGGCCAGGTCCCGGGCGAGGGGCTGCCGGAGAACGCAGGCATGGTGGAGCAGCCGGGCATCCCCGCTCCGGGCGCGTACACCTTCCTCGATCCCTCCGAGAGCGGCTCCGAATCCGTCGGCGAGGACGACGACCTGCTGCTGATGCCGAGCGCGCAGGGCGCGTGGAGCGACCCGCAGTCGGTGCCGCCGCCGGCCATGGTGCCGGGCCAGATGCCGGGGCACGCCCCGCTTCCGGGCGTGGCACAGGTGCAGGCGCCCGGTGCGGCTCCGGCCCCCGTGCAGCAGATGCAGGTGACGCCGCAGGTGGCACACGCGCCGGACGTCCTGGCGGCACCGGCGCCCGTCGCGCCCGTCCTCCCCGCACCCGACCCGGTGGCGCCTGCGGAGGCCGTCGTACCCGTACACACGCCCGAGCAGCCGGTGTACGAGCAGCCCGGGTACGAGCAGGGCGCCCCCGAACAGGCGATCCTCGCTCAGGCCGCGCCCCAGCAGGCCGTAGCTGAGCAGGCCCCGCGCCAGCAGGCCGTTGCCGAGCAGTTCGTTCCCGAGCAGTTCGTACCTGAGCAGTTCGTACCTGAGCAGGCCGTTGCCGAGCAGGCCGTACCTGAGCAGATCGTTCCCGAGCAGCTCGTGCACGAGACCGGGGCGCACGAGGCCGGTGGCCGCGACTCCGGGTCCGTCGACCTCGGCGGCGTACGGATGCCGCCGCCCGTGTCCACGCCGACGCCGCCCCCGGCACGCCGCCCCCTCCACATGGGTCCGCCCGTGCCCGACGCGACCGGCGGCGTCGTCCGCTCGCTGTCCGACCGCGGCCCCGCCGGGCGGCGGGGCAACGGCGCCGGCCAGACGCCGGCGGCACCTGTCCCGGCCGGCGTCCCCGGCCCGGCGACCATGGGGCCCGAGTATCTCGACGTACCCCGCGAGGAGCCGGCCGTGCTGCCCGGGCCGCAGCTGGGCGAGATTCCGCCGCAGGGCGGCGCCCCGTGGTCCCCGCAGCCCTCCCAGCCCCAGGTGGCTGTCGCCGCGCCGGCAGAAACGGTCGTCCCGGAGGCGGTGCGAGTGGCGGCGGACACTGCTGTCGCCGCTCCCGCCGAGGCCGCCGTAGAGGCGCCCGTGATGGCTCCTGCGATGGCTCAGGCCATGGCTCCGGCGGTCGCTCAGGCGGTGGCCCCCGAGCCCGCTCCCGTCGGCCGGTTCGTGCCGGTCGAGGGCTCCTTGCCGACCACCCCGCACCTTGCTCCCACTCCGCCTGCCGGGACGGTCCTGGCCGAGGAGGAGCAGGTCGAGGCTCCCGAGCCGGTGGCTGTCGCTCCTGAGCCGGTGGCTGTCGCACCGGCGCCGGAGGCCGTGGCGGCGCCGGAGCCGGTGGAGGTGGCCGAGCCCGCCGAGCCCGCCGACTCGGTGGAACCCGCGGAACCCGTCGCCGAGCCGGTGGTCGAGGTGGCCGCACCGGCACCCGCACCCGCACCCGCACCCGAGCCGGAGGCCGCCGCGGCTGTACCCGTGCCCCGTGGCGGTGGCAGTGGTGACGAGCCGGAGCCCGGCGCGGCCGAGTCCGCCGAGCCGGTGGCCGAGCAGCCCACCGGCGAGCCCGAGCTTCTCGGCGACATCGCCGAACCACAGGCTGCACCCGCCGAGGAAGTCGTACCCGAAGCCGCGTCCGAGGAAGCGGCGTCCGATGAAGCCGTGC
This sequence comes from Streptomyces sp. NPDC053673, assembly GCF_055585225.1. Taxonomy (NCBI): domain Bacteria; kingdom Bacillati; phylum Actinomycetota; class Actinomycetes; order Kitasatosporales; family Streptomycetaceae; genus Streptomyces; species Streptomyces sp. NPDC053673. The sequence continues at coordinate 308,644 of NZ_JBVJKN010000004.1, forward strand.
GCGAGGAAGCCGTGCTCGAAGCCGCGCAGGAGGAAGCCGCGCCCGAGCCGGAGGCGGGCCCCGCCACCGTGGAGGAGCCGACGACCGAGGCCGACGGCGCCCCCGCTCCCGGCTATGCCGACGCCGAGCGCGAGGCCGTCCTCCGCGTCATGCGCGAGCGCCGCGACATCCGCAACGGCTTCCGCAGCGACCCGATCCCGCACGAGGTCCTCCTCCGGGTCCTCGAAGCCGCGCACACCGCGCCCAGCGTGGGCCACTCCCAGCCCTGGGACTTCGTCGTCATCCGCTCCGCCGAAACCCGCCGGACGATGCACGAACTCGCCCAGCGACAGCGCGAGGCCTACGCCAAGTCCCTCCCCAAGGGCCGGGCGAAGCAGTTCAAGGAACTGAAGATCGAGGCCATCCTCGACACCCCGGTGAACATCGTGGTCACGGCCGACCCCACCCGCGGCGGTCGTCACACCCTCGGCCGGCACACCCAGCCGCAGATGGCGCCGTACTCCTCAGCCCTCGCCGTGGAGAACCTCTGGCTCGCCGCCCGCGCCGAGGGCCTCGGTGTCGGCTGGGTCAGCTTCTTCGACGAGCGCGAGATGGTCCGCGCTCTCGGGCTGCCCGAGCACCTCGAAGTCGTCGCGTATCTCTGTGTCGGGTACGTCGACGAGTTCCCGGAGGAGCCCGAGCTGATGCAGGCGGGCTGGTCCAAGCGCCGCCCGCTGTCCTGGGTCGTCCACGAGGAGACGTACGGACGCCGGGCCCTGCCCGGCGAGGAGCCCCACGACCTTCTCCAGGAGACCGTCTCCAACATCCGTCCGCTGGACGCGAAGGCGCTCGGCGAGGCGTGGGAGCGGCAGAAGCGGATGACCAAGCCGGCCGGGGCGCTGGGCATGCTGGAGATCATCTCCGCGCAGCTCGCCGGGCTCTCCCGGATGTGCCCGCCGCCGATCCCGGAGCCCGCGGCGGTCGCGATCTTCGCCGGTGACCACGGGGTGCACGCCCAGGGCGTCACCGCGTGGCCCCAGGAGGTGACCGGCCAGATGGTCGCCAACTTCCTCGGCGGGGGAGCGGTCTGCAACGCCTTCGCCAACCAGGTCGGGGCCGAGGTCTGCGTCATCGACGTCGGTGTGGCGTCCGACCTGCCGGCCACGCCCGGTCTTCTGCCGCGCAAGGTCCGTCCCGGTACGGCGGACTTCACGACCGGCCCCGCGCTGACCCGGGACGATGTCCTCGCGGCGGTCGAGGTCGGCATCGAGACGGCCCGCGACCTCGTCGCCGCGGGCAACAAGGCGCTGCTCACCGGCGAGATGGGCATCGCCAACACCACGGCGTCGGCCGCGCTGATCTCCGTCTACACGGGCGTCGACCCGGTGGAGGTCACCGGACGCGGAACCGGCATCAACGACGAGATGCACGCCCGCAAGGTCGATGTCGTGCGGCGCGCTCTCGAACTCCACCAGCCCGACCCGGCCGACCCGATCGGCGTCCTCGCGGCGGTCGGCGGCCTGGAACACGCGGCGCTGGTCGGCTTCATCCTGGGCGGCGCGTCGCTGCGTACGCCGGTCGTTCTGGACGGTGTCTCGGCGGGTGCCGCGGCCCTGGTGGCCCGGGCTGTCGCCCCGGAGGCACTCGCGGCCTGCATCGCCGGCCACCGCAGCGCCGAGCCGGGCCATGTCGCGGCCCTCAACAAGCTGGGCCTGCGCCCGCTGGTCGATCTCGACCTCCGCCTCGGCGAGGGCACGGGCGCGCTGCTGGCCCTCCCGCTGGTCCAGAGCGCTGCCCGCGCAATGCACGAGGTCGCGACGTTCGACTCCGCGGGCGTGACGGAGAAATAGCGAGGTGCGCCTCCGGCGGGGGGTGAGGTGACGGTGTGCCCTCTGCCGTGACGGCGGCCGGACCGGGTTTGCGGTGTTGCCCTCTGCCGTGACGCCGTCACGGCAGAGGGCAACACCGCAAACCCAGCCCGTCCGGCGTTTGAGGACGGACACACCGGCCGCCCGCACGGCACCGGGCAACACCGCACGCCCGCGACGCCCGCTCAACCCCGTGACCCCCACCCCGTATCGTGGTCGCGAGGACCCCTCATCCCCGTCCCCACCAGCCGCTTCACCGTCGCAGCGGCCCCGCACCGCCGCCCCGAGGAGCCGCACCGCCATGGCCGAGCACGCTGAGCACGCCGAAACCCCTGCGCACGCCGAAAGCCTCGCGCACGAGCACCCTGCCTACCCCGTAGGCCTCCGTCTCTCGGGCCGCCGCGTCGTCGTCATCGGCGGTGGCCAGGTCGCCCAGCGCCGCCTCCCCGCGCTCGTCGCGGCCGGCGCCGACGTCACCCTGGTCTCGCCGTCCGCGACGCCCTCCGTCGAGGCCATGGCGGAGGCCGGCGAGATCACCTGGACCAGGCGCCGCTACGAGGACGGGGACATCGCCGACGCCTGGTACGCGCTCGTCGCCAGCAGCGACCCCGTCGCCAACGAGGCCGCCTCCGCCGAGGCGGAGCGCACCAAGACCTGGTGCGTGCGCTCCGACGACGCCGAAGCGGCCACCGCCTGGACCCCGGCCACCGGCCGCAGCGAGGGCGTGACGGTCGCGGTGCTCACCGGACGCGACCCCCGTCGCTCCGCCGCCGTACGGGACGCGATCGTCGAAGGACTGCGTGACGGCTCACTCGCCGCCCCTCACCACCGCGCCCGTGCCCCGTTCGTGGCGCTGGTCGGTGGCGGCCCCGGCGACCCGGACCTCATCACCGTCCGCGGCCGGCGCCTCCTCGCCGAGGCCGATGTCGTCATCGCCGACCGCCTCGGCCCGCGCGACCTGCTCGACGAACTCCCCCCGCACGTCGAGGTGGTCGACGCGGCGAAGATCCCGTACGGCCGGTTCATGGCCCAGGAGGCCATCAACAACGCGCTGATCGAGCACGCGAAGGCGGGCAAGTCGGTCGTCCGCCTCAAGGGCGGCGACCCGTTCGTCTTCGGCCGCGGCATGGAGGAGGCCCAGGCGCTCGCCGCAGCGGGCATCGCCTGCACGGTCGTCCCGGGCATCTCCAGCTCCATCTCGGTACCCGGTGCCGTCGGCATCCCGGTCACCCATCGCGGCGTGGCCCACGAGTTCACGGTCGTCAGCGGCCACGTCGCGCCGGACGACCCGCGGTCCCTCGTCGACTGGCAGTCGCTCGCCAAGCTGCGCGGCACGCTCGTCATCCTCATGGGCGTCGACAAGATCGGCGCGATCGCCGAGGCGCTCATCGCCCACGGCAAGGCGCCGGACACCCCGCTGGCCCTGGTCCAGGAGGGCACGACGGCCGCTCAGCGCCGCGTCGACGCGACGCTCGCGACGGTCGCGGAGACCGTCAGGGCCGAGGACGTACGGCCCCCCGCCGTGATCGTCATCGGCGACGTCGTCACCGAGGGCCCGCGGAAGCAGCCGGCTCACCAGTAACCAGCGGTAACCAATCTCCGCCCCAGCCGTTGGCACCTCACCCCGGACAAGGCAGTATCACCCTGTGGCTGATCTCATCACCGTCGATGACCCCGACGACCCGCGTCTGCGCGACTACACGGGCCTGACCGACGTCGAACTGCGGCGCAAGCGCGAGCCCGCCGAGGGCCTCTTCATCGCCGAGGGCGAGAAGGTCATCCGCCGCGCCAGGCACGCCGGTTACGAGATGCGGTCGATGCTGCTCTCGGCCAAGTGGGTCGACGTCATGCGTGACGTCATCGACGAAGTCCCGGCTCCGGTGTACGCCGTGAGCCCGGACCTCGCCGAACGTGTCACCGGATACCACGTGCATCGCGGCGCCCTCGCCTCGATGCAGCGCAAGCCCCTGCCGACGGCCGAGGAACTGCTCCATGACGCGCGCCGCGTGGTCGTCATGGAGTCGGTCAACGACCACACCAACATCGGTGCCATCTTCCGCAGCGCCGCCGCGCTCGGCATGGACGCCGTGCTGCTCTCGCCCGACTGCGCGGACCCGCTCTACCGCCGTTCGGTGAAGGTGTCGATGGGCGCCGTCTTCTCGGTGCCGTACGCGCGCCTCGAATCCTGGCCCAAGGGCCTCGAAGCCGTACGGGAGGCGGGCTTCAAGCTCCTCGCGCTCACGCCGGACGAGAAGGCGTCGGCCATCGACGAGGCGGCCCCGCACCGGCTCGACCGGGTCGCGCTGATGCTCGGCGCGGAGGGCGACGGTCTGTCGACCCAGGCCCTCGTCGCCGCGGACGAGTGGGTACGCATCCCGATGGCCCATGGGGTGGACTCGCTGAACGTGGGCGCGGCCGCCGCGGTGGCGTTCTACGCGGTGGCGACGGGCCGCCCGCAGAGCTGATGCCCGCGGGGGGCGGACAGGGCTAGGCCGTGTTTGAGAACTAGCGCCGTCCGCCCGTAGGGCGGGGCTCGCGGCGTCTGGTGCGTGCGATCGCAAGGCGGTGGGGGCACCTCCCAGGCGCAGCTCTGGGGGAGATCATCCTCGTACTGGACGTACCTGGATGAGTCCGACAACGCAGCGTGGGGGCACCTCCCGTGCCCGCAGGGCTACGGGGGAGTGCGTGCCAGGCGTCGCGTGCCAGGCGGGAGTTCTAGAACACGGCCTAGCCCCGCAGCCCCTGCGCGACGGTGATGCTCAGCGCCACCACCAGTGTCACGACCACGAACACGAAGATGCGCTGACGAAGCAGCCGTGGATTGGCCGGTCTGCGACCGGTGGATGTCGTACGCACCCCGGGCCGGGACGCGGGACGGCCACCCGTACCCGCGCCACCCCGCGACGGTGACGGCCGCGAGCCGCCGGTACGGGAGCCGCCGGTACGGGAGCCGCCCGTGCGCGGGTCGCCGGTACGCGGCGCCGACGGCCGGGACACCCGCTCGCGGGGCGCGGGAGCCCCCGCACCGCCCCCCGTGTTCCCCGTCGCACGCCCCTGGGTGTTCCGCTCCGTGTACCGAGCGGTCTGACGGTCCGAATGGACGTCCTGCTCGGTCCGGTCGCGCTGCGCGGGTGGCCGAGCCTCGGACAGCCCCTGCGCCTCTCGCGCGGCGATCTCCTTCAGCCGCATCGAAAGCTGCAGGGTGCTGGGCCGCTCGTCCGGATCCTTCGCGAGGCAGGCCCGCAGCAGCGGAGCCAACGCGTCCGGTACGCCGTACAGCTGCGGCTCCTCGTGCACCACCCGGTAGAGCATGACCTCGGAACTGCCGTGCCCGAAGGGGGAGTCGCCGGTCGCGGCGTACGCGAGCGTGGCACCCAGCGAGAACACGTCGGTCGCGGGCGTGACCACCGCTCCGCGCACCTGCTCGGGGGCGAGGAAGCCGGGGGATCCCACCGCCGTGCCGACGTGGGTGAGCGTGCTCGCGCCGGTCGCCCAGGCGATACCGAAGTCGATGATCCGGGGGCCCTTGGGGGAGAGCAGGATGTTCGAGGGCTTCAGGTCGCGGTGCACCACCCCGGCCTCGTGCACGGCGACGAGCCCCTCGGAGAGCGCCGCGCCGATCGCCGCCGTCTCCGCCGCGGCGAGCGAGCCGTCCGCGGCGACCTTGTCGTGCAGCGAGGGCCCCGGCACGTACTGCGTGGCGAACCAGGGGCGCTCCGCCTCCAGATCGGCGGCGACCAGCCGTGCCGTGCAGCCGCCCCGGATCCGCCGCGCGGCCGACACCTCGCGCGCGAATCGCGACCGGAACTCCTGATCCTCCGCCAGATCCGGCCGGATCACCTTGAGCGCCACCCGCTGTCCGCGCCGGTCCGAACCGAGGTACACGACCCCCATGCCGCCGGCGCCGAGCCGCCGGTGAAGCCTGAACGAACCGACAACACGCGGGTCCTCGCGCCGGAGCCGCATCATCGCCATGTTCGTCCCCTACCTACGGTGGGGAGGCCCCACCCCCGAGCTGCCACGGTCGTCCGCTTGACGTGGCACAGCTTACGGACCCGTGCCCCGGTGTGCTCATAGGCCGCGCCCTCGCGGGCCGATCGATTGTCAGTGCCGGGTGGGAAACTTGAAGGGTGGTCAGGGAGCCGCCCGTACAGGGCTTCCGGCCGGTGCGATTTCCCAATGGTCCGTCGCAGAAGGGGGATTGACGATGAAGGGTGACCGCGTGGAGATAGTCGTGGACGCGGGAGACACGACGCGGACGTACGAAGTGGTGGCAAGCAGGGCGGGACGCCGGGTGGAGACCGCCGTGCGCCGCGGGGTGGTGGAAGTGAGCGAAGTCACCCGCACCGGCACAGTCGTACGGACGGCGCGCTTCATGGCGACCCGAGTGCTGGCCCTGGTCGAGCAGCCGGTGCCCAGGGAGGACGATTCGGAAGGCGGTGCCTCCTCGGAGAGGCCTGCGGGGCGTCCCCTCCGGGAAGACCCCCAGGTCTAGGACGACGTCTCCACCCAGGGGAGTACATGGCCCGCGCGCGGCTCATCCTCGGGGAGGCCCGGGAATCGGTACGCGGGCATGACGCTCCGGCCCCGCCGCGTCCCTAGTGTTGAGGTCAAGCGGCGGGTGAAGCACTCGTCCCCCGAGGTCACACACCCGCCGCTGCCGACCACGACAGGAGAGGACCCATGGCGGACACGGCAACGCGGACCACGATCCGCACGCAGGGGCGCAAGGCATACGCCGCGTTCGGCGGCCGTTCCTCGGGCCGGCGCCACCCGCTGGTGGCGACGGCCATGGTGCTCCCTCTCGCGACCCTGCTCGTCGTCGCCTTCGGCGGCTGGGAAGCAGTGGTCACACAGGCGTCGTCCGTGGGCCTGATGCTGGGGCGCTGAGCGGCGCCCCGGGCCCGGGAGAGCGGCCCGGGCCGGGGACATCCGGACCATAACCCCGTGGGGACGGGGGTGCGGCGGACGACTGCGTTCGGCCGGCCAGCTGGGGAGCTGGCCGGCCAGCGCCATTTCTTCTCCTGTTTGCTCTCTGGCTTCTTTTCCGGTTGCTTCTCCGGGGCCCTGCGGCCCCGGCCCCCACCGGGTGGGCACAAACCGGCCCCTGGCCCCCGCGGGCCCGTTCCCGGGCCGTCCCAGCCGTACCAAGGGGTTCCCGTACCCTCGCCCCGTGGAGCAGGACGACGGCACGCTGGCGCGTGCGCTTTCGGAGGCCGCACGAGCGGCCGCGCATGTCCCCGGCCGCGGCGAGGGATGCCGGGCCTGCGGGCGGGACGCGGACGTACTGGCCGATCGGGCCGACGGGGTGGTCGTACGGCATGGCCGGATCGTCGCCAAGGCGCATGCCCCCGGGACCGATCCGGACGGGCATCGCGTACGGATCGCCGTCGCCGCGCACCCCTTGCTGAGCGGAATCCTGCTGCCTCCGATCCCCTACCCCGCGGGCGACCTCGCAGGGCGCCCCGTCACCACCTGGCCGTACGGCAGCCCCGTGGACCCCGCGGACCCGGAGGGCGCCCCGTGGGAGGAGGCCGGAAACCTGCTCGCGCAGCTCCACAACGTGCCGCTCGACGGGCTTCCCGGGCCGCTCCCGGCCATGCGCGGCCCCGCCAAGGCGGCCGCGGCCGTGGCACGGATGCGCGCGGCGGCGGCCGGGCACCCCGCCGCCCGGTCCGTGCTCGACGCCTGGCACGGCCTGCCCGCCTGGGCCCGTGACGAGGCCCCCGCACCCCGACAGGCCCGGCTCTGCCATGGTGATCTTCATCTCGGCCAGCTCGTCCGCCATCCCGCCCACGACGGCCCCTGGCGGCTCATCGACGTCGACGACCTCGGCCTCGGCGACCCCGCCTGGGATCTCGCCCGCCCCGCCGCCTGGTACGCGGCCGGGCTGCTGCCCCCGGACGTCTGGACCCGCTTCCTCACCGCGTACCGGGCGGCCGGCGGCCCCGCGGCCGGGCCCGACGGCGTCGATCCCTGGCCCCAACTCGACGTGCCCGCCCGCGCCCTGACCGTCCAGACCGCCGCCCTCGCCCTGGCCAAGAGTGCGGCGGCGCGGCGTGATCTCGACGACGTGGAGCGGATGATGACCGACGCCTGTGCCCGAATTGCCTCCCTCCCACCCGAGTTGGAGGGCATCATCCCGTCGTAGGGTTTGACCGGGGTAACCCACCAACCGAACGGCGAGGAGCTGAGCCGACATGCAGTGTCCCAAGTGCCATGCGCCCATGCACACGTACAACCGCAATGGCGTCCAGATCGAACAGTGCAGCGGCTGCCGGGGGATATTCCTCGACTACGGCGAGCTGGAGTCGCTGACCCGCCTCGAGTCCCAGTGGGTGCAGCAGGCCCCGCCTGCCCCGCAGGCCTACCCGGCCGCGCCCGCGCCCGCCGCCCCGGCCTGGGGAGCGCCGCACCACGGCCACCACGGTGGCCACCACCGGCAGCGCAGCTTCGGCCGGATGCTCTTCTCCTCCTGACCGGAGACACGACGGAGCCCCCGGCCGCTCGATGCGGCCGGGGGCTCCGGGCTGTGGACGATACTGGGATTGAACCAGTGACCTCTTCCGTGTCAGGGAAGCGCTCTCCCGCTGAGCTAATCGTCCTCGCGACCACGACCCGGTCAGCCCGGATCCGTGGGCACTGCGTGCGCGATACTGGGATTGAACCAGTGACCTCTTCCGTGTCAGGGAAGCGCTCTCCCGCTGAGCTAATCGCGCGGGGGACCTTCGCAGGTCCAGTGGACGATACTGGGATTGAACCAGTGACCTCTTCCGTGTCAGGGAAGCGCTCTCCCGCTGAGCTAATCGTCCATGGAGGTGGAGACGGGATTTGAACCCGTGTAGACGGCTTTGCAGGCCGTTGCCTCGCCTCTCGGCCACTCCACCAGGAGCTGCAGGGGTTCTCGGGAAGATCCCCCACTTCGAGCGGACGACGAGATTCGAACTCGCGACCCTCACCTTGGCAAGGTGATGCTCTACCAACTGAGCCACGTCCGCCTGTCGTTTCCGTTCCGCTTGCGCGTCCCGGCGACGTGTTGAACTCTAGCGGATTCCCGGGCCAGCACAAAAACGCGTTTCCGCAGCGTGCTGAGCTGTGTTCACGGCGGGTTCACGAGCAGGTGCACGCCGGAGCGGCAGGCCGGGGCCCGCCATAGACTCACAGCCGTGCATGACCTCGCTCCTCTGGCCCGCTTCGGCGGCCTCGTCGCCACCGACCTCAGGGACGTCACCAGTGACCCCGAGGCCCTCGACTCCCCCGGCTTCTGGGCCGTCGCGGCGGACTTCGAGGGCCGGCTCACCTGTGCCCGCTTCGGTGACGTACGCCACGAGCCCGTGCCCCCTCCGGAGCCCGGACGCTGGCGCGGCCCCGCCGCCGGGGACTGGACGTCCTCGCTGGACCGAGCCGCGTACACCGCGGGTGTACGCCGCATCCGCGAGCACATCGCGGCAGGCGAGGTCTACCAGGCGAATCTCTGCCGCGTCCTGTCCGCGCCGCTGCCCGACCCCGGTTCCGCCGATGTCGACGCGCTCACCGCGCTGCTGGCGCGCGGTAACCCCGCCCCGTACGCAGGAACGATTCGGCTTCCCGCGCACGGCGTGGAGATCGCCACCGCCTCGCCCGAGCTCTATCTGCGCCGCCGAGGCCGCGCCGTCGAGTCCGGGCCGATCAAGGGCACCGGCCGCACCGCCGCCGATCTGCTGGAGAAGGACCACGCCGAGAACGTGATGATCGTGGACCTGGTCCGCAACGACCTGGGCCGGGTCTGCGCCACCGGCTCGGTGACCGTCCCGGCCCTCTGCGCCGTCGAGGCCCACCCGGGCCTGGTCCACCTTGTCTCCACCGTCCGCGGCGAGCTCACCGCCGGCGCGGGCTGGCGCGAGCTGCTCGACGCCACGTTCCCGCCCGGCTCGGTCACCGGCGCCCCCAAATCGAGCGCCCTGCGGATCATCGCGGCACTGGAGACGGCGCCGCGCGGCCCGTACTGCGGCGGTATCGGCTGGGTGGACGCCGACCGAGGCACCGGTGAGCTGGCCGTCGGGATACGCACCTTCTGGATCGACCGCGCCGCGGGCGTACTGCGCTTCGGCACCGGCGCCGGCATCACCTGGGGCTCCGACCCGGAGCGCGAGTGGGACGAGACCGAGCTCAAGGCGTCCCGGCTGCTCGCGGTAGCGTCGGGAACGTACGCGCAGAGTGGAAGGACCGCGTGATGAGGATCTGGGTCAATGGCGGACTGAAGGACTCCGACACCGCCATGGTGTCCGTGTTCGACCACGGCCTGACCGTGGGCGACGGTGTCTTCGAGACGGTCAAGGCGACCGAAGGGCGCCCCTTCGCACTCACGCGGCATCTCGACCGGCTCACCCGTTCCGCCCGCGGTCTCGGCCTGCCCGACCCGGACCACGACGAGGTACGCCACGCCTGCGAGGCCGTACTGGAAGCCAACCCCGTGGCGCTGGGCCGGCTGCGGATCACCTACACCGGTGGCGTCTCCCCGCTCGGCTCGGACCGCGGTGCCGCCGGCGCCACCCTCGTGGTCGCCGTCGTCGAGGCCGAGCGCCGCCCCGACACCACCGCCGTGATCACCGTCCCGTGGACCCGGAACGAGCGCGGTGCGCTGGCGGGGCTGAAGACCACCTCGTACGGCGAGAACGTCGTCGCCCTTGCCCGGGCCCACGAGCAGGGCGCGTCCGAGGCGCTCTTCGCCAACACGGTGGGACAGCTCTGCGAGGGCACCGGCACCAACGTCTTCGTCGTCCTCGACGGGCAGTTGTACACCCCGCCCCTCTCCTCGGGCTGCCTCGCCGGGATCACCCGCGCGCTGACCGTGGACTGGACCGGCGCGCTGGAGGCCGACCTGCCGTGGGACGTGCTGGACCGGGCCGAGGAGGTCTTCCTGACCTCCACCACCCGTGACGTCCAGGCCGTGCACCGCGTCGACGGCCGCGAGCTTTCCTCCGCGCCCGGCCCGCTGACCGCCAAGGCCATGCGGATCTTCGAGGTGCACGCCGCAGCCGACCCGGATCCGCGCTCCTAGTGCCCCTCCCGGCAAGCTTTGCCCTGTCGCGACGCCTGGCACGCGCCCTCGCTGCGTTGTCGTCGGTCGCCGATGTGCCCCGTAGCCCTTCGGGCACGGGAGGTGCCCCCAGCACCAGACGCCGCCGGGCCCGCCCCTCGGGCGGACGACGCTACTTTGAAGACACTCCGTGGAGACGGGCCCTGCCCGATGTGGTGACGGGAGGCCCCGGGACAGGTAGAACACCCCTGATGACCACGACCCTGCGGCCGACCGGGCCGCTTCAGCGCGGGGCTGACGGCGTCACGTCACGCACCTACGACGTCTGTGTGAACGGCCGGCCCGTCGGCGTCGTCGAGCTGGCCACGGATCCCGCCGCCGGCCCCTCGACGGGCGTCCTGCGATGGCTGTGGATCGACGAGGGCGACCGGCGGCGCGGAAGAGGGACGGTCGCGGCGCTCGCGGCCGAGGAGGTGCTGCGCGGGTGGGGCTGTACGCGGATCGAGACGTCGGTCCCCGTGGCGGCCTCCACCGCGCTGCGCCTGACCACCGCACTGGGCTACGCCGAGCGCGGCCGCGTCATGCTCAAGGAGCTCCCGCCCGAGCCCCCCGAGCTGCCCGCGGGCGTCGAAGGCCGCCCCTTGAGCGAGGCCGAGTTCCTTCGATGGCGGACCGGTGCGGTCCAGAGATACGCACAGAGCCTGATCGCCCGTGGTGTGTCCGAGGACCGGGCCCGGGTCAGGTCGGAGGCCGTCCACCGCGAGCAGCTCCCCGACGGCCTCGCCACCGGGGGCTCGTGGCTGCACGCACTCGTCGCGGGCGGCGCGGTGGTGGGCCACATCTGGCTGGCCGAGCGCGAGGTGCGCCCGGGGGAGCAGGGCGTGTACGTGTACGACGTCGAGGTGGCCGAGGAGCATCGCGGCCGGGGGTACGGGCGGGCGCTGATGCTGTACGCCGAGCGGACCGCGCGGGCGGCCGGGGCGTCGCTGCTCGCACTCCAGGTGTTCGCGGGCAACACCGCGGCGATCAGTCTCTACGAGTCGCTCGGCTACCGGACGAACCACATCAACTTCTTCAAGCAGCTGCTCTAGGCCTGCCCAGCAAGCTCCGCCGGAGGCCCTGGGCCTCCGGCGGCCAGGCCTAGGGGGCTTCTGATGGATTTCCGTGGAGGAAGGAACGGCATCCGGTGCGTGCTCTCGGAGTGCCGGCCGGAAGCCCTCGTACTGGGCGTACTTGGGTTTTCGGCCGGTGCGGCGAGTGGGGGTACCCCCTGCTCGAAGAGCTCGGGGGAGCGTGCCGGGCGTCGCGACGTCGGCCAGACGGCCACGGCCCGATTTTCACCCGCTCAGGGTGGCCCCGCCAGGGGCTCGGATTACTCACCCCCCGGCTGCTCCGCGAGGAGCCGGTCCGCGATCTCCTCGATCCGCTCGCGCAGCCCCTCCTGGCTCTTGCCGCCGTCGAGGCGCTCGCCGCCGATGACATACGTCGGGGTGCCGGTGACGCCGATGGCCTTGCCCTCCGCCTGGTCGGCGTCGACGATCAGGATGTGCCGGCCGTCGATCAGAGCCGTGTCGAACTCCTCCGCGTCCAGGCCGAGTTCACGCGCGACCTCCAGGAGGAAGGGCTCGCCACCGCGGTCCAGCTCCTCGACCCGCCCGAGCACGGACTCCACGTACGCCCAGCCCTGCCCCTGGACCGTGGCCTCCTCCGCGGCCTGCGCCGCGGCGAAGGAGTGCTTGTGCTTCTCCAGCGGGAAGTGGCGCAGTCGCAGCTCCAGCCGGTCGCCGTAGCGGTCGCGCAGGGAACGCAGATCGGCGAGGGCGGCGCGGCAGTCGGGGCACTGCAGCTCGCACCAGACGTCCAGGACAACGGGGCCGGCGGGGGAGGAGTCGCTCATGGGGCCAGTCTTCCAGCCCTGCCGCGTACGACCCAACCCGGACCTGCTGGGACCTGGGGAGGAGAGGCACCCCGGAGATCTCCCTGAGGTGCGGCCGGACCGTGGCTCGTCCACCCCCGTTCGGTGCAGGATGGAAGGGACGTATCCATTCGCTTCGCTCGCCCTGGAGGACCGGATGCTTGCCGAGACCATTTGTTCCGCGGTGTCCGCGGCGGGGCTGGGCATCGCCGCGGTCGCGGCGTACCGGAAGCGCTTCCTGACCGCGACCCGTATCGCCGCGTATGCGCTGATCCCGCTGGGGCTGGTGCTGACCGGAGTCGTCGAGTGGGCCGCCGCGACCGCCTTCAGCCCGGCGGCATGGGCGGGCGTGGGAGTGCTCGGGGTCTCCTGGCTGCTCTTCATGACCTCCCGGGCCGTGGAGCGGCGAAGCCTCGGCAAGGCTGCCAAGGACAGCGCCCGCCCCGGCGCGGTCGCCCCGTCGGCGTCGGCACCCGCCGTCGGTCCTGGCTCACGTCCGGCCGCCCGGCCGAAGGGAAAGCCGAGCGCCGCCGACCAGGGCGAGGACTTCAGCGACATCGAGGCGATCCTCAAGAAGCACGGCATCTGACGGCATCGGTACACCGCGCGCCGTGCGGCGCGCGGCCGTGCTCCGTCGACATCCACGGATGTGATGAACTCCCGCACCAACCATGCGTGTTGGTCGATCATCGCGACGCGCGCTGCGTCATCATCACCCCGAGATGCTGGATACCTCCCGGGGCCAGGCCCCCGCCCCCGCCGACGAGCCGCGTGGTTGCCTCTTCGCGCTCTCCCAGCCGCCCCTGATGATCTTCCTCGGGGTGATCGGCTGTCTCCTGCTCATGGCCGCGGTCCACGATCTGTTCCTGCTGTGAGCCCCCTGTGAGCGATGTGACCCTCAGCCGGCCGCTTCCTTGCGGCGTGCCCGGTAGGCGGCGACGTGCAGGCGGTTGCCGCAGGTGCGGCTGTCGCAGTAGCGCCGCGAGCGATTGCGGGACAGATCGACGAAGGCGCGTCCGCAGTCCGGTGCCTCGCAGCGTCGCAGCCTCTCCCGTTCGCCCGCCACGAGGATGAAGGCGAGTGCCATACCGCAGTCGGCCGCGAGATGCTCGGCGACCGAGGCGCCGGGCGCGAAGTAGTGGACATGCCAGTCGTAGCCGTCATGGTCGGTCAGCTGCGGGGTAGTGCCCGCGGCGGCCACCAACTGGTTGATCAGCTCGGCCGCGGTACGGGCGTCCGGCGCCGAGAAGACCTCGGTGAACCGGCCGCGTACCTCCCGTACGGCGTTCAGGTCATGTTCACCCAGATCACCCACGTCACTGACACTGTGGTTCCGTACGAACGAGTACAGCGACGAGACGTCCTTGAGTTCGTCGCCCGCGTCGTTCTCGGGTGCGGTGTTCACCAGATCGACGACGGTGTCGAGGGCGACGCGGGTGTCGTGGGGGATCAGCACGATTCGCTCCCTGGCCTGCTGCGGGCGGGGCGCCCGCCGAATTGCGCTGACTCTAGCCGGTCGCCCGGAAACGCGACGGCGCCGTCATCACGGTGGATTCCGCGACGACGGCGCCGGAGCGTGCCTTATGTGGTTGTCCGTGCGGTGCCGTCTCCCCGAGTTGGACGGCGTCGAGCAGCTCTCGGCGTGGTTCAGCTTTCCGCCAGGATGTGCGAGAGCTCCGTATCGAGATCGAAATGTCGGTGCTCGGTGCCGGGTGGCACCGCGGCGTCGGTCCGCTTCAGGAACGACTCCAGGGCCCGGGCCGGGGCCTCGAGCAGGGCTTCGCCCTCCGGAGAGCTCAAAGCGATGCAGACGACGCCCTGGCCATGACTGCGGGACGGCCAGACTCTGACGTCGCCGGTGCCGGTGGGCCGGTGCAGCCCCTCGGCGAGAAGATCGCGGGCGAACACCCATTCGACCGTCTCCTCGGCTCCGGTGTGGAAGGTGGCGTGCACGGCGTAGGGATCGGCCGTGTCATACCGCAGGCCCGCGGGTACAGGCAGTGAGGACTCGCTCGATACAACGAGGCGCAGGTGCAGCTCGCAGCTGACCGTGGTGTTCATAAGCGCCAGGGCCTTTCGCTCAGTGTGCGCTCGGGGATTCGCACGTCGGCGAAATCGACATGCCACCTACGGTGCCGTTGTAAACCCCTCTGTCTGTTTTGTGATCCTTCAGGTACCCCGTACGGAGGAGTCCCAAGTACGACCGTGCGGTCATTCCAGAGCCTGGTTTCGTCGGGTACGTTGGGGCTCATGAATGCGGAGAGTGACGAGCGGGAAAGGGTCGCCGCCCCGGCGGCCGCCGTACCCGCCACGGGGGATGTGACCGCGCCGGCAGAGCCGCCTCTCGGCTCGCGGGCGCCCGAGTTCGTGAAGGCGCGCCGGACGCTTCATCTCAGCTGGCAGGTGGGCGTTTTCATCGTCGGCCTCGCCGTGGTCGTGGCGGGTGTGATCATGCTGCCGCTGCCCGGCCCCGGCTGGCTGGTGATCTTCGGCGGCATGGCGATCTGGGCCACTGAATTCGTCTGGGCGCAGCTCGTGCTGCGCTGGACGAAACGGAAAGTGACCGAGGCGGCGCAGCGAGCGCTCGACCCCCGGGTGCGCCGGCGCAACATCACCCTCACGACGATCGGTCTGGTGATCATCGCGGTGCTGGTCGGGATCTACGTCTGGAAGTTCGGGATCGTGATGCCCTGGAAGATCGACGAGTGACCCAGGGCCGCGTCCCGGTGGTCATGGAGCACCGCTGACATGCGGTAATGTTTGCGGTGCGCCCGGGCGATTAGCTCAGTGGGAGAGCGCTTCGTTCACACCGAAGAGGTCACTGGTTCGAACCCAGTATCGCCCACCACCCGGACCGAAGGCCCCGGAGACCGAGAGTCTCCGGGGCCTTCGGCGTGTACGCGACAGGCGGGGCGGGTCAGCGCATCCGGCCCAGGACGTCCCGCAGTCGCCGGGCGTCGCGCAGCCGCTGCTCGTACGTGGCGCCCACGGCCAGCAGCAGCAGTCCGGCGAGGGCGGGCGGCAGCCAGCGGGGGAGCGCGTCGACGACCTGGACGACGTACGGGGCGAGCTCGTGCAGCGCGTCGAGCGTCAGGGTCAGTCCGCCGAGGACCAGCAGGGCCTGCAGCCGGTGCCTGGCACCGGCCAGGGTCACGGCCAGCGCGGCCAGGCCGAGGAGCAGCGGGCGCAGCCAGTGCGCGCCACTCCAGGCCGCGAGGAGGCTCGGCAGCAAGGTCGCGGCGAGACCGGGACCGTACGCCGTCCACGACGAGGCCTCCGGGTCCCGGCGCCGCCGCAGCACACCGGCGGCGAGCGCCGGGACGGTCACCGGGAGCGTGTACGCCTCGGGCGCCGACACCTCCCAGGCGGCGAGCCGCACCCAGGCGGCCGCGACGAACAGCACCGCGGCGGCGTACCCGGCGGCGGGGCGCCGCTCGGCCCGCACCGCCGTGCCCGCCGCGATGACGCCGGCGAGGCCGAGCACCATCGCGAGGGTGGACGGGTGCGGCACCGCCAGTCCGACGGCGACCAGCGCCGCGACGGCCCCGGTCAGCTCGACCGGTAGTGCGACGGAGTGGCGGCCGAGGCGCGCGCCGAGGAGAGCGGTAGCGACCGGTACGGCGAGCAGCGCGAGCGCGACCCGGTGCGCGGGGAGTCCCGCGGTCGCCGCGGACGCCGCCACGAGCCCCGTCGCGTAGACCACCGCAGCGCATGCGAGCACCGCCTGCACCACACCACGCGCAGCCGATGCGGCCGCGATGCTCACAGCCACCAGCACACCGAGCGTCACGAAGGTCGCGGGCCGGGTGGCCAGCCCCAGCAGCGCGACGCTCACTCCTGAGGCCAGTGCGCAGACGAGGGCAGTGACGGCGAGCGCGCCGCACGCCCCGCCGGCTCCGGCCTGCGGCGTGCCGGTTGCGGAGGCCTGTGGCACGCCGGCGGACGCGCCCTCCGGAGCCGTCCGCGCCGTATCGGAAGCGGTCGGGGAAAGAACGGCGAGGGCCGGGCGGACCGTCGCGGCCAGCGCCGCCGTCACCGTCAGGAGCTGGGCCGTCACCGTCGCCGTGAAGGACAGGGACAGAGCCGTCGGCGCGGCCACCGCGGCGCACCAGGCCACGGCGAGCGCCAGGCAGGCCGTGATGGTGCGGCGCTCGGCGAGGACCGGGAGCAGGCGGGGCGCCGCCCACAGGACCGTGGCCACAGTGGCCAGGACCACCGGGGCGGTGACCGCGCCCGGCAGCGGGAGGTTCAGATCCGGGGCGCCCGACCACACGTCGCCGGCTCCGGCCGCAGGGCGCAGCAGGGTGAGCACCACGGGCGGCAGCGCCCAGGCCGCCGAGGCCGCGTGGCTCACGCCCGCAGCGATCGCGAGCCCGGCCCGGACGCCGCGCGGCGCCCGTGTCCGTACGAGCGCGAGCAGCGCGACCGCGCACAGCAGATAACCGGGCACCGCCCAGTCGCCCGGCACCGTCGTACGGACTACGCCGCCGAGGGCGGCCACCACGGCGAGACCCGCCACCGTGGCCGTCGCCACCGCGGACGACGGCGCACGCCATGCGGCCCACAGAGCCAGGCCCGCCGCCGCGAGCAGCAGCAGGGCCGGCTCCAGAGCCAGGGACGGAGTGTGCGCCGACACCGACAGCCAGGCATCGACCAGCAGCGACCAGCCGCCGGTCACGACGGTGCCGATGACGGCGATCGCCCGGACGGCCGACGGCTTCGCGGCGAGCGCGATCGCGATGTCGAGCGCCGCGGTCGCCAGCATTGCCCACGCGGTCAGCCGGAGACTCCCGCCCGTCGCCAGTGCCCAGAGCGGCAGGGGGAGTTGGGCGGCCACCACGGCCGCCGGCAGCGGGAGCCGCAGTGTGCCGAGTGCCGTCCCGTACGCCGCCCACAGCCCGGCGAGCGCGCCCGAGGCGGCTGCCGCGTATGCCATGGCGTCGCTGTCGGGGAGGGTCGCGCGGCGCAGGGCGTACGCGTCGAGGATCAGGAGGACGAGCCCGAGCGCCGCGACCGACTCCGCGGTCGAGGTGAGCCCCCTGCGCATGAGCAGGACCGGTGTCCCGAGGGCCGCCAGGGTCACCGCGCCCAGTACCAGCGCACGGCCACCGATGCCCATGTGACCCCAGCTGACCAGGGTGAAGGCGATCGCGGCGATGGCGAGCAGGATCCCGCCGAGGGTCAGCAGCACGTTCTGTGCGCTCGGCGGCGAGGTCTCGGGGAGGGGGCCCGAGGGCCACCCGGCACCCCCGGGACCGGTCGGCCCCGCGGGACCGGACGCACCCGCAGGGGTCGCGGGACCCGCGACCATCGGCCGCAGGGCCTGCAGCACCTGCACCAGCCAGGCCCGGCGGGCGAGCAACTGGGCCCGCCGGGCGTCGAGTTGAGCCAGCTCGCGGTCGAGGAGCCGGAGTTCCTCGGCGGGCGGCAGAGCGTTGTCCATGGCGAGGAGTGTGGGACAGGACACACTCCGCCGATATCGGTGCGGATACTCAGATGGTGTGTGAGTACCTCGGTGCGCGCGCAGACTCGGAGCATGGACTGGTGCCACTACCGATTCCGCAGTCTCTGGGAGCTGCCCGCCCCGCCCCCCGTCGTGTTCACGGTGCTGGAGCAGGCGGAGGAGTACCCCCGCTGGTGGCGCCAGGTCCGCGAGGTCACTCCGCTCGGTGACGGCAGCGGCATCGCCCGCTTCCGCTCCTTCCTCCCGTACGACCTCGTCGTCACCGTTCGGGAGCGACGTCGCGACCCGGACTCGCTGGTGCTGGAGGTGGAGCTGACCGGTGACCTCGCCGGCTGGGCCCGCTGGACCCTGGCGGCGCGCGCCGACGGCGGCACCAGCGCCCGTTACGACCAGGAGGTGGAGGTGCGCCGTCCGCTGATGCGGCGCCTCGCGGTGCCCGGGCGTCCGGTCTTCCTGGCCAATCACGCGCTGATGATGCGCGGCGGGCGGCGCGGACTCACGGCGTATCTGGCGGGGGTCTGAATGGAGTTTGAAGGAAACCCGCCGGTACCTGTATGGTTCAGTGCGTTCCCGGGCGATTAGCTCAGTGGGAGAGCGCTTCGTTCACACCGAAGAGGTCACTGGTTCGAACCCAGTATCGCCCACCGGGAGAGGCCGGTCCGTCAGCAGACGGACCGGCCTTCTGTTGTTGTCCCGGTTCTCCCTGCCTTAACGGGAGTCCTTCGCCGATGGCCCCTGTGTCGTCGCAGGACTTCCGGCGGGGCGTCGCTCCGGCCCCCGAAAAGGCGTAGGCCGACCGTCAGGGGTTTCGCCTCTTCCTGGCAGGTCGTCAGAGCTGTTGTATGCAGTGCGAGTTGCCGCCGCGCTCCCGGCTCTTGACGAGGACACGCTGATTCGCTTCAATCCGCCACACAGGTCCAGACCAATCGTGGCGCCGCGACAGGTCCGCCGAACCGTCCCCACCCCTCACCGGGAGGTCACGTGCGTTCCCGACACCGCCTGCTGGCGGGCCTCAGTGCGGCGTTGCTGGCCGCGGCCGCCGCAATCGCCCTGCCCAGCACCGCCCAAGCCGCGAATCTGCTCAGCAACCCCGGTTTCGAGACCGGATCCCTGTCCGGCTGGTCCTGCACCGGCGGACTCGGCTCGGTCGTCAGCAGCCCCGTGCACAGCGGCACGAAAGCACTCGCCGGAGCGGCGAGCACGAGTGACAACGCCAAGTGCACCCAGACCGTACAGGTCCAGCCCAACACCGCGTACTCGCTCTCCGGCTGGGTGCGCGGCAACTACGTCTACCTCGGCGTCACCGGCGGCCCGTCCACATGGACCCCGTCAGCCACCTCGTACACCCGGCTCACCGTCGGCTTCACCACCGGCGCCTCGCAGACCACCGCCGAGATCTACGTCCACGGCTGGTACGGCCAGGGCACGTACAACGCCGACGACATCAGCCTCGACGGCCCCGGTGGCGGAGGCGGTGGCGACACCCAGGCGCCCAGCACGCCCGGCAATCTGCGCTCCACCGGCAAGTCGTCCTCCAGCGTCTCGCTCGCGTGGAACGCCTCCACCGACAACGTCGGCGTCACCGGCTACGACGTCTACCGCGGCTCCACCCTCGCGACCACGGTGACCGGCACCGGTGCCACTGTCTCCGGCCTCGCGGCGAACACCTCGTACAGCTTCACCGTCCGTGCCCGCGACGCGGCCGGCAACGTCTCACCCGCCTCGTCCGCAGTGAGCGTGACCACCGATCCGGGCGGCGGTGGCGGCGGTGGCTTCAAGCAGGCCGCGCCCTACCTCTACCTCGGCTGGGGCGATCCGCCGAGCGCCTCATCCGTGATGAGCGCCACCGGCGTCAAATGGTTCACCATGGCCTTCATCCTGTCCTCCGGCGGCTGCAACCCCGCCTGGGACGGCAACCGGCCGCTCACCGGCGGCACCGACCAGTCCACCATCAACGCGATCCGCGCCGCGGGTGGCGACATCGTCCCGTCCATCGGCGGCTGGAGCGGCAACAAGCTCGGCCCCAACTGCTCCACCCCCGCGGCGCTCGCCGGTGCCTACCAGCAGGTGATCAACGCGTACGGACTGAAGGCCATCGACGTCGACATCGAGAACTCCGACGAGTTCGAGAACGAGGTCGTCCAGGACCGCATCCTCAACGCCCTGAAGATCGTCAAGCAGAACAACCCCGGCCTGAAGACCATCATCACCTTCGGCACCTCCACCACCGGCCCGACATGGTGGGGCAACCGGCTCATCGAGCGGTCCAACGCGCTCCAGGCGAACATCGACGTCTTCACGATCATGCCGTTCGACTTCGGCGGCGGCGCCGACATGTACGGCAACACCGTGAACGCCACCGAGGGGCTCAAGACCAAGCTCAAGAGCACCTTCGGCTGGGACGACGCCACCGCCTACGCCCATATCGGCATCTCGGGCATGAACGGCCTCAGCGACCAGCAGGAGCTGACCAGCCCGGCGATCTGGACCCAGATCAAGGACTGGGCCAACTCCCACCACATCGCACGGCTGGCCTTCTGGTCGGTCAACCGCGACCGGCCCTGCCCCGGCGGCGGAGTGACCAGCAACTGCTCCGGAATCAGCCAGAACAACTGGCAGTTCACGTCCATCACCGCCGGATTCACCGGCTGAACCACGGCCCTGTCCGGGTGCCCCGCCACCGCGGGGCGCCCGGGTTCAGGGCCTGTCCCTTGACTCAGGCCCTGGGCCCTGTCCGGGCGATCTGGTCGGGCCCGCGACGCTCCCCCAGAGCTTCGCCTGGGTGGGCGTGCCGGGCGTCGCGCGCCAGGCGGGATTTGCCAGACACGGCCTAGGCGGCCTGGGCCGGAAGCTCGGGCCGCAGCGGCCACGCCGGATCGACCGACTCCTCCGAACCGTTCCGCGCGAACCACGCCTGCAGCCCGCGCGCCTGCGCCGCGTGCCACACCGCCTGCAGCGTGTGCAGCTCCGCCGGGGAAAGCCGGTCCAGGCGGGTGGCGAAACGACGCCCCACCTCCCGTACGACCTCCAGCGCGGCGGTCGCGTCGGCCGACGCGTCATGCGCCCCGTC
Source organism: Streptomyces sp. NPDC053673 (assembly GCF_055585225.1). NCBI lineage: Bacteria > Bacillati > Actinomycetota > Actinomycetes > Kitasatosporales > Streptomycetaceae > Streptomyces > Streptomyces sp. NPDC053673. The sequence goes on from NZ_JBVJKN010000004.1 coordinate 329,959, forward strand.
CAGCTCGACCCCGTACTGCGCGCACAGATCCGTGAGCGTGCGCCGGCCCTTGCGGTAGCGGTCCAGATGCTTGTCGAGGACCCGCGGGTCCAGGACGCACAACGGCACATGCTCCAGATAGTGCGCCAGCGACGAGGCCCGATGGCGGCGCAACTCGCGGTCGAGCAGCGTCAGATCGAACGGCGCGTTCATCACCACGAGAGGCCTGCCCGCCGCGCACTGCTCGGCCAGCGCCCGGCCTATCTCCTCCATCACCGGAGCCGGCCACCGGCCGTTGCGCTGCAGATGCTCGTCCGTGAGACCGTGCACGGCCGTGGCCTCCTCGGGCACCGGTATGCCCGGATTGACCAGCCAGCCGGTAACGCGCGCACGTCCTCCCGCCGAATCCTGGACGACGAGCGCCGCGGAGACGATGCGGTCCTCCTCGACGTCCACTCCTGTTGTCTCGGTGTCAAATGCGGCCAGGGGCCCCTCATACCATCGCGTCATCCCCGAACTCCTCGCCCATGCCTGGCAGATGGCGTGATCCCCCTGCCCGAATCGGTGATACCCGGCCTGTTTGCGCAGTACGCAAGCGGGTGACAACACAGATGACGGGGCGTGAGGTTGACGGCCCGTCGCGTGAGCCGAAGGGGCACGCGGGCGTTGACAGGGAGACTGCGATCGATGTGCGGCTACCGCAGCGCGCGGAGACTGCGAGGAACGCGCAGTCGAGCACGATCGACCGTCGTCAGACGCGTGAGCGCCCCGGAGGCGAACCGAGCACATCGGGGAAATCGATCGGCACAGCCCGGAAGGCAGACGGAGCCATGGCGCTCGCGCAGCCCGAACCGGGTGCGCTGCCCGAGCGGACCGTACCGCTGCGCGGGGCACTCGCCACCACCGCCTGCATGGAGACCCTCCAGGTGGGGTATCTGCACGCCGTCGCTGCAGCAGCCGGCTGCTCGCTGTCCCAGCCCTTCCCTGACAACGGGATCGACTGGCACGTCAGCCACAGCGCCCCCGGACACACCGTCGACGACGAAGTGACCATCAAGGTGCAGTTGAAGGCCACCTACCAGATCCCGCCGCACCCACCCGGGCCGGCGTTCTCCTTCACGCTCGACAACGAACACCTGGTGAAGCTGGCCCGCACACCCGTGTCGGTCCACAAGATCCTCGTCGTCATGATCGTGCCGAGGACCCGCGAGGAGTGGCTGCGCGCCAGCCACGACCGGCTCGATCTGCGGCACTGCTGCTACTGGACCAACCTGGCCGGCCACCCGGTGACGGGCCGGCGCAGGACCACCGTGCGGATCCCGACCGCGCGCATCTTCGACGACCGGGCGCTCTGCGAGATCATGACCCGGGTCGGGGTGGGAGGCAGACCGTGATGCACCGCCCGATCGACGAACCCGTACAGCCGCACTCCGGCTCCCACCCGCTGCCGCATCCGCATCCGCTGCCACTACCACTGCCGGACGACGTGCCCGCGCCCTGGTACGGCAGCGAGGGGCCCGACCCCGCGCATGTCGACCCCCTCGTGCTGGGCGCGCTGCTCGACCGGCACGGCTGGCGGCGGCGCGGCGGCGCTCCGGGACGGTACGCGCGATGGACCCCACCCGGTCCGGCCTCCGGGAGCACGAGCCTGCTCGTCCCGGAGAGCCGGGCCTTCCCCGACTGCGAGGACCTGCTGGGCGAGGCGCTCACGGCCCTCGCCCGCTCCGCCGCGCCCTCCGCCCGCGAGGTGCTCGTCAGCCTCGCCGTCCCCAGCGACGAGATCCGCTGGTGGCGTGACGTACCGCAGGGTCCCTCGGGTGCGGTGGCCTGGACCGTCCAGGAACAGCTGAGGTCCGCGGCCCGGCAACTGCTGCTCGCCGGCGCGCTCGCCGCCCGCGGCCGGGCCGGGTACTACGGCGCGCGGCACCGCCGGCAGGCGCAGGCGGCACTGGAGGGTGTGCTCGTCGGGCCGGCGCCCGGCGGCCGCGGGCTGACCGCCTTCGTTCCCGTGGAGCCCGGCCGCTCCGTCGTCGTACGCCTCCACCAGGCGCTGCACGCCACCCGCGAAGCCGTCGACTACCAGCGCGCGACCGGCGGGATGGAGGCCTTCGACACCGCGGTCGAGGCCGGGGTCAGCCGTGAGCTGACGGAGGCGGTCGTCGCACTGGTGCGCGGCGCCGAGGGGGCGCGGATCGCCCTGGCCTGGTCACCCGCGGCCGGGGTGCCCGAAGGCTGCGCGGCGCGACCGGAGCCCATCGAGTTCTCGCCGGGCGATCTGCCCGCGCTGCGGGCGGCCGGCGCCCGCTATCTGCGCGACGAGCCGTCCGTACCCGTCCGCGTCACCGGCGCGGTGGTACGGATGCGGCGCTCCGGCCCGCGTGGCGAAGGGACAGTACGGCTGCGAGTGCTCGCGGGCGCGGAGGTACCGCATGTACGGGCCGTCCTCGACGAGGAGTCGTACCGCATTGCCGGACACGCCCATCTGGTCGGGCTCCCCATCCGGGTCATCGGCCGGCTGGAGAGCCGTGGCGGCTTCCGCCGGCTCACCGACGCGACGGGTGTGGTGCCGGTGCAGGTGGACGAGGCGGAGCGGGACCGGCTGATGAAGGCGCTCCACGAGAACCTCGACTTCTTCGAAGAAGCGTGCGGCGGCGACGACTGACGACCGACGGGTTGGGCGCCTCCGCCGTCACGGCGGGGGCGCCCCCCTGGGGCTCCGCCCCGGGCCCCGGACGCCCTTCGGGCGGGCTTCGCAGCGCGCCGGCGCCGCCGGGTGGGCCGGTGTGCCCGTCCTCGAACGCCGGACGGGCCAGGAATGAGCCCGGCCGGGGCCCCACGACCGCAGCGCGCAGGGGAGATCGAGGCGCGGGGTCCGGGGCGGAGCCCCGGCCGTTGCAGCGGCTCGCCCCCGGAGAAACCGTTTCGCGAGCGGCCTGCACGGCTCGGTAGCATGGCGTAATGCATGCGCGATGTGTCAGTGCGTGCTCCCCCTCAGACAGGAGAGACCGGTGTCAGACGTCCGTGTGATCATCCAACGCGATTCCGAGCGGGAAGAGCGAGTGGTGACGACGGGCACCACGGCAGCCGAGCTCTTCGCCGGCGAGCGCACCGTGATCGCCGCGCGGATCGCGGGGGATCTGAAGGACCTCTCGTACCAGGTGAAGGACGGCGAGGCCGTCGAGCCCGTCGAGATCTCCTCCGAGGACGGCCTCAACATCCTGCGGCACTCCACCGCGCATGTCATGGCGCAGGCCGTGCAGGAGCTGTTCCCGGAGGCCAAGCTCGGCATCGGCCCGCCGGTCCGTGACGGCTTCTACTACGACTTCGATGTCGCGAAGCCGTTCACCCCCGAGGATCTCAAGGCCATCGAGAAGAAGATGCAGGAGATCCAGAAGCGCGGCCAGCGCTTCTCGCGGCGCGTCGTCACCGACGAGGCCGCCCGCGAGGAGCTCGCCGACGAGCCGTACAAGCTGGAGCTCATCGGCATCAAGGGCTCCGCGTCGACCGACGACGGCGCGAATGTCGAGGTGGGCGGCGGCGAGCTGACCATCTACGACAACCTGGACGCCAAGACCGGCGAGCTGTGCTGGAAGGACCTCTGCCGCGGTCCCCACCTGCCCACCACCCGTAACATCCCGGCGTTCAAGCTCATGCGCAACGCGGCGGCGTACTGGCGCGGCAGCGAGAAGAACCCGATGCTGCAGCGCATCTACGGCACCGCCTGGCCGTCCAAGGAAGAGCTGAAGGCCCACCTGGACTTCCTCGCCGAGGCCGAGAAGCGCGACCACCGCAAGCTGGGCAACGAGCTGGACCTGTTCTCCTTCCCGGACGAGGTCGGCTCCGGTCTCGCGGTCTTCCACCCCAAGGGCGGCGTCATCCGCCGGGTCATGGAGGACTACTCGCGCAAGCGCCACGAGGAGCACGGCTACGAGTTCGTGTACTCGCCGCACGCGACCAAGGGCAAGCTGTTCGAGAAGTCGGGCCACCTGGACTGGTACGCCGAGGGCATGTACCCGCCCATGCAGCTCGACGAGGGTGTGGACTACTACCTCAAGCCCATGAACTGCCCGATGCACAACCTGATCTTCGACTCGCGCGGGCGTTCCTACCGTGAACTGCCGCTGCGCCTCTTCGAGTTCGGCACCGTGTACCGGTACGAGAAGTCGGGCGTCGTGCACGGCCTCACCCGGGCCCGCGGCTTCACCCAGGACGACGCGCACATCTACTGCACCAAGGAGCAGATGGCGGAGGAGCTGGACACCACGCTCACCTTCGTCCTCGACCTGCTGCGCGACTACGGTCTGACCGACTTCTACCTGGAGCTGTCCACCAAGGACCCGGAGAAGTTCGTCGGCTCCGACGAGGTCTGGGAGGAGGCCACCGAGGTGCTGCGGCAGGTGGCCGAGAAGCAGGGCCTCCCGCTCACCCCCGACCCGGGCGGCGCGGCCTTCTACGGCCCCAAGATCTCCGTCCAGGCGAAGGACGCGATCGGCCGTACCTGGCAGATGTCCACGGTCCAGCTCGACTTCAACCTGCCGGAGCGCTTCAACCTGGAGTACACCGGCCCCGACGGCACCAAGCACCGCCCGGTCATGATCCACCGTGCGCTGTTCGGCTCCATCGAGCGCTTCTTCGCGGTGCTGCTCGAGCACTACGCGGGTGCCTTCCCGGCGTGGCTGGCGCCCGTCCAGGCGCTGGGCATCCCGATCGGCGACGCTCACGTCCCGTATCTGCAGGAGTTCGCCGCCAAGGCGAGGAAGCAGGGACTGCGCGTCGAGGTGGACGCCTCCTCGGACCGTATGCAGAAGAAGATCCGCAACGCCCAGAAGCAGAAGGTGCCCTTCATGGTCATCGCGGGCGACGAGGACATGGAGAACGGCGCGGTGTCCTTCCGCTACCGCGACGGTTCCCAGGAGAACGGCATTCCGGTCGACGAGGCCATCGCCAAGATCGCGAAGGTTGTCGAGGAGCGCACCGAGATCTGATGGGGCCCGCGGTCCCTCAAGGCCCGCGGTCCCTCAAGGCCCGCGGTGCCTTATGGAGAGGCCCCTGGAGGACGCCCGTCCTCCGGGGGCCCTTTCTCGTCCTCCCGGGCGAAGATCTGGACCAGCCAGGACGAGAACGAGCCGGTCACCGCACCCAGCAGGGCCAGCCCGCAGATCATCATCCCGACGGCGATCAGCCGGCCCAGCCGCGTCACCGGCGTCACGTCCCCGTACCCGACGGTCGTCAGCGTCTCGCTCGCCCACCACAGGGAGTCCCCGAAGGTACGGATCGTCGCCCCGGGTGCCCGGTGTTCCTGGTGGTAGACGGTGAGCGCCCCCGAGTAGCCCAGCAGGACCGCCGTCACGCCCGCGTACGCGATCACGCGTGCGTGCAGGCTGAGCCGCGGCTGGTCCCGGTGTCGCTGCACCGCGGTGTAGACCTTGAGCAGCCGCAGGGGGCGGAGCAGCGGGAGGACCAGGACCAGCGTGTCCAGCCAGTGGGTCCGCAGGAAGCGGTGCAGCCGCTGTCCGCTCAGCCGGAGCCGCACCACGTAGTCGGCCGTGAACCCCATCCACATCAGCAGCATCACCGCGAACGCGATCTCCCGCCAGATCCGGTCCACGTCCCCGGCCAGGACGCGCACCGAGTAGGCGGCGAGAAAGACCAGTGAGGCCCAGAACAGTGGCAGCTCGACCCGCCCCTCCCAGCGCTGGAGCGGGGTCTCTCCTTCGTCGACGTCCATCGGCCCAGCATCGCGGGCGTCCTCCGGGTCCGCCCCCGGCGACACGTTCCGGACGGGCGAAGTCATATGCTGCACCACATGACGAGTGAGCCGGAGCAGCAGATCGGAGTCGGCATCCAGGACGCCTTCCAGCGCCTGTGGACGCCCCATCGGATGGCCTACATCCAGGGCGAGAACAAGCCGACCGGGCCCGGGGCCGAAGACGGCTGTCCCTTCTGCTCCATCCCCGCCAAGTCCGACGAGGACGGACTCGTCATAGCGCGCGGCGACAGCGTGTACGCCGTGCTCAACCTGTACCCGTACAACGGCGGGCATCTGATGGTGGTGCCCTACCGGCACGTCGCCGACTACACGGACCTCGACGAGCCGGAGACCGCCGAGCTCGCCGCGTTCACCAAGCGGGCGATGACAGCGCTGCGGACGGCCTCCGGGGCGCACGGCTTCAACATCGGCATGAACCAGGGCACCGTCGCCGGGGCCGGCATCGCGGCCCATCTGCACCAGCACGTCGTGCCGCGCTGGGGTGGCGACACCAACTTCATGCCGGTCGTCGGCCACACCAAGGTGCTGCCCCAACTCCTCGCCGACACCCGGAAGATGCTCGCGGACGCCTGGCCGCCGGCGTAACGCCGCAACGCCGTCGTACGACACAGCCCGCGGGGCACCCCCTACGGCCATGGGCAAGGCCAGGGCCTGATACCGGACAGGCCCTACGCGTCGTAGGCGTCCGCCTTGCGCGGCGACGCGTCCTGCACCAGACCGCTGACGATCATGGACCGGTTGCTGAAGCGCTCGGTGTTCACGCCGTTCTCCTCCAGCACCTTCATCGCGGCCGCGTGCGTCACCCGCAGCACCGGCGTCGCCGCGCGCATCGCGTCGTCCGCCATGAAACGGTGCCGCCAGGGCTGCTCCGCCCAGGCGTGCCGCAGCCCGAACGGCTCGGGGAGCACCAGCTTCCCGCCGAGGAAGTCGAGCAGCGGCGGATACCAGGTGAAGGGCGCCCGGACCGCGAGCCGCACCACCTCGCGCGTCTCCACCAGCGGAAGATGCCGCTCGACGGTCTCCCAGAACCGCACGGTCTTCGCCACCTCGACCGTCTTGGGCGTCGGCTTGGTGGTGAACAGGGAGTGGACCGGGCCGAGCGCGTGGCCGGTCACCTCGATGCGCAGCGTCTCGTACAGCACCGTCACCGTGATCAGCATGGTGATCACCAGCTGGCCGTCCCACAGGGTGAACTGCACGCCCAGATAGTGGCGGTTGCCGCTGCCGAACTGCTGGTGGTCGCAGATCCGCTGTATCTCGTGGCGCTTCACCTGGAACGTGTCCACGTCCTGGCCCTCGGGCCGGGCCACCTCCTTCGCGCCCTCCCCGACCGGCACCACGATCCAGTGCTTCACGGACGGCTTGGGGAAGCCCCCCGTGTGCAGCGGGCCGCGCTGCAGCAGCGTCAGCTGATCGTGAATGACCTTGATGACGTCCCAGCTGCGGAACTGGTGGAACTCCTTGCCCGGCTCCTTGGCCACCAGCTCCTCGGCGAGCTGCCAGCTGCCCCAGCGGGTGCCCATGCCGAGTATTCCCTTGGGGCCGGCGTAGAAGACCGAGTTCGACTGCTGCTCGGCCGTGAGCTTCTCCAGGGCCTGGCGCAGCTGCTCGGCGGCCGTCTCGTTCGGATTGCCGGGGACGGCCTCGGGAACCTTGGCTCCGATGGCGCCCCCGGAGAGCAGGCTCTCCCAGCGCTCCCGCATGTCCTTCGCGGTGGACTCGCAGATCCGCTTCGCCAGCAGCCAGCCGATGACCGGGGCGACGATCATCCCGCGCAGGTAGTACGCCCAGAGGCCGGTGAACGGCAGCCGGACCAGAAAGATCACCGCCAGGCCGGCGACGGCGACCAGCAGCGCCGTACCGAGCGCGCCCGCGCGCTTGTCCTGCGCCCCCGCGATCGTCCGCCGCAGCTGGAAGATACCCATCCACAGCAGCAGTCCGGGCAGGAACAGCAGCCCGAACAGCACCATGACCACGGTCAGCCGTGCATCCCGCTCCTTGCGGATCCTGGTCGCCGCGAGCGCGTGCTCCACCACGGCCTGCGGCTCGGTGCCGAACGACTGGATGAGCGGCTTACGGGCCCCGCCCAGCATCCGCACCTGCACGGCCCGCGAGAAGGCCTCGCCCAGATTCGGCTCGAAGAGCGAGAACTTGCCCTTCTTCACCGTCGACTCGTGCCACTCGTTGTTGGCCTTCAGTATCTCGTCGACCGGGGTGTCACGGTACGCGGCGGACGCGAGGGCGTGGGTCGCGGCCGTCTGGCCGGCCGAGCCCTGCAACGGGACCTGCGCCCCGGGAGAGAAATCGAATGCCTGGTCCGCCACTGCCGCCCCCATCGCCGCCACCGTCCGCACTGCGGCCTGTTCCCAACTACCGCGCCCCGCACACCTTCTGAGCTGGGCACCCCAGCGTATCCGGGCACCGGCCCACCCGTCAGCACCACCTGAAATGCTCACCCGGGAGAGGTCCACGCCCCGAAGTGCCGCCCGCCGCAAGGGAAACACGGCGGGCGGCACCGGGGCCGCACTCCCGACTAGGTGCCGGATTCCGCCTGTTCACGGATCTTGTCCGCGAGCTGCGGAGGCATCGCCTCATGCCGCGCGTACGAGCGGTCGAAGCGGCCCGTGCCGTGCGAGATGGACCGCAGATCCACCGCGTACCGTCCGATCTCGATCTCCGGCACCTCGGCCCGTACCAGTGTCCGGCCGGGACCTGCCTGTTCGGTGCCGATCACACGGCCGCGCCGCCCCGACAGATCGCTCATCACCGGCCCGACGTACTCGTCGGGCACCATGACCTGCACCTCGGCCACCGGCTCCAGCAGATGGATCCGCACCTCGGCCGCCGCCTCGCGCAGCGCCAGCGCGCCCGCGGTCTGGAACGCGGCGTCGGACGAGTCCACGGAGTGTGCCTTGCCGTCCAGCAACGTCACCCGGACGTCGACCAGGGGATAGCCGGCCGCCACACCACGGGCCGCCTGCGCGCGGATCCCCTTCTCCACGGACGGGATGAACTGCCGGGGCACCGCGCCGCCCACGACCTTGTCGACGAACTCGACACCGGAGCCGGGCGGCAGCGGTTCGACCTCGATCTCGCAGATCGCGTACTGCCCGTGGCCGCCGGACTGCTTCACATGCCGGCCGCGCCCGGCCGACGGCTCGCCGAACGTCTCCCGCAGCGACACCTTGTGCGGGACCACGTCGACCTGGACTCCGTAGCGGCTGCGCAGCCGCTCCAGGGCCACATCCATATGGGCTTCGCCCAGGCACCACAGCACGACCTGGTGCGTGTCCTTGTTCTGTTCGAGCCGCATCGTCGGATCCTCGGCGACCAGCCGGGCGAGACCCTGCGAGAGCCGGTCCTCGTCCGCCTTGCTGTGCGCCTGGATGGCCAGGGGCAGCAGCGGGTCCGGCATCGCCCACGGCTCCATCAGCAGCGGATCGTCCTTGGCGGAGAGGGTGTCCCCGGTCTCGGCTCGCGACAGTTTCGCGACGCACGCGAGATCGCCCGCGATGCACTGGCCGACCGTGCGCTGCTGCTTGCCGAACGGCTGGGACAGTGCGCCGACGCGCTCGTCGACGTCGTGGTCCTCATGCCCGCGGTCCTCCAGGCCGTGGCCGGACACATGCACGGTCTCGTCCGGCCGCAGCGTGCCGGAGAAGACCCGGACCAGCGACAGGCGCCCGACATACGGGTCGGAGGCGGTCCTGACCACCTCGGCGACCAGCGGCCCTGCCGGATCGCAGCTGATCTTCGGGCCCGCCTTGCCCGCCGGGGTGGTGACCACCGGGGCCTCCCGCTCCAGCGGGGTCGGGAACCCGCCGGTGATCAGCTCCAGCAGCTCGACCGTGCCGAGGCCCTGCTTCCCGCCGTCGGAGGGGGGTGCCGCGGCGAGCACGGGATGGAAGACGCCCCGCGCGACGGCCTTCTCCAGGTCGTCGATGAGCGTCTTGACGTCGATCTCCTCACCGCCGAGATAGCGGTCCATGAGGGTCTCGTCCTCGCTCTCCGCGATGATCCCCTCGATGAGCCGGTTGCGGGCCTCCTCGATGAGCGGCAGCTGGTCGGGGCCCGGAGGCGTCTCCGTACGCTCTCCGGACGAGTAGTCGAACAGCTTCTGCGACAGGAGCCCGATCAGTCCGGTGACCGGGGCGTGTCCGTCCGCCCCCTCGGGACCGTTCAGGGGCAGATAGAGCGGCAGTACGGCGTCGGGATCGTCGCCGCCGAAGATCTGCCCGCAGACCCGGGTGAGCTCCTCGTAGCCGGTGCGCGCCGTCTCCAGGTGGGTGACCACGATCGCCCGGGGCATCCCGACCGCGGCGCACTCCTCCCACACCATGCGCGTCGAACTCGCGACGGCGTCGGCCTCCTGGGCGGCCGACACAACGAAAAGGGCCGCGTCCGCGGCTCGCAGACCGGCCCTGAGTTCCCCGACGAAGTCGGCGTATCCGGGGGTGTCCAGCAGATTGATCTTGTACCCGCCCCATTCCACCGGTACGAGGCTGAGCTGTACGGAACGTTGCTGGCGGTGCTCGATCTCGTCGTAGTCGGAGACCGTGCCGCCGTCCTCGACCCGGCCCGCCCGGTTGACCGCTCCCGTGGCCAGCGCGAGAGCCTCGACCAGCGTCGTCTTGCCCGATCCACTGTGGCCGACCAGCACCACATTCCGAACGGATGTCGGCCGGTCGGCCGTCGTAGCCCTGCCGGCGGCTCCGGGCTGTGCGTTCGCCTTGTCGCCCATGATTCGTTCCTCCCGACTGATTGCACGGTGAGGTGAGGGCGCGGACCGGGGGAGCCGCGATGGGGGGTACCCCCGGCCGGAGTCCGGGGGGCTCCGGCGATGCCCGCGGTTGTCTTTCGAGCTTTCCACTCCCGTCACGGTGCGTCCATACGTCGTACGCGACCGGGCCAGGCCGCTGGCGTGGAACGTGCCTGGCTACGATGGGCCAGCCGGTGGCCGTTGGGGCCGCGCGGCCCACCGACCCCTCGGGAAGGCCATGCTGAACAAGTACGCGCGTGCGTTTTTCACGCGTGTCCTCACACCGTTCGCCGCGTTTCTGCTCCGCCGCGGAGTGACTCCCGACGCCGTCACCCTCGTCGGCACGGCCGGAGTCGTGGCGGGCGCACTGGTCTTCTTCCCGCGCGGAGAGTTCTTCTGGGGGACGATCGTCATTACCCTGTTCGTCTTCTCGGACCTCGTCGACGGGAACATGGCGCGCCAGGCCGGGACCTCCAGCCGCTGGGGCGCCTTCCTCGACTCGACCCTGGACCGGGTCGCCGACAGTGCCATCTTCGGCGGATTCGCGCTGTGGTACGCGGGCAAGGGCGACGACAATGTGCTGTGTGCGGTCGCCATCTTCTGTCTGGCGAGCGGTCAGGTCGTCTCGTACACGAAGGCGCGCGGCGAGTCGATCGGACTGCCGGTCGCGGTGAACGGGCTGGTGGAGCGGGCGGAACGGCTGGTGATCTCGCTGGTCGCGGCGGGGCTCGCCGGGCTGCACGGATTCGGCGTACCCGGAATCGAGATCCTGCTGCCGATCGCGCTGTGGATCGTGGCGGTGGGCTCGCTGGTGACGCTGGGGCAGCGGGTGGTGACGGTACGCCGGGAGGCGGCGGAAGCGGACGCCGGGGCCTCTCCGCACGGGACCTCGCAGGGGAGTGGGGCATGAGCGCTGCCAAGGAGCGGCTGACCGACGCGCTGTACGGACTGGGCTGGGGGACGGTCAAGAAGCTCCCGGAACCGGTGGCCGCCGCGCTGGGCCGCAGAATCGCCGACACCGCGTGGAAGCGGCGCGGCAAGGGCGTGCTGCGTCTTGAGGCCAATCTGGCCCGGGTGGTCCCGGACGCGGGACCGGAGCGGCTCGCCGAGCTGTCGAAGGCCGGTATGCGCTCCTACATGCGGTACTGGATGGAGTCCTTCCGCCTGCCGACCTGGAGTCAGGAGCGGGCCAAGAGCAGCTTCGACCCCACCGGCGTGCACAATCTGACCGACGCGATGGCCGCCGGCAAGGGCGCCGTCCTCGCCCTTCCGCACCTCGCCAACTGGGACGTCGCGGGGATCTGGGTCACCCGTGCCCTGGGCATCCCCTTCACCACGGTCGCCGAACGGCTCAAGCCGGAGACCCTCTACGACCGGTTCGTCGCCTACCGCGAGTCGCTGGGCATGGAGGTCCTGCCGCACACCGGCGGCTCCGCCTTCGGCACGCTCGCCCGGCGGCTGCGCGACGGCGGCATGGTGTGCCTGGTCGCCGACCGCGACCTGTCCGCCTCGGGCGTCGAGGTGAAGTTCTTCGGCGAGACGGCCCGGATGCCCGCGGGGCCCGCGCTGCTCGCCCTGCAGACCGGCGCCCCGCTGCTCCCCGTGACCCTCTGGTACGACGAGACCTCGGTCATGAAGGGCCGCATCCACCCGCCCCTCGACGTACCCGAGACAGGTACGCGGGCCGAAAAGACGTCTGTGATGACACAGGCGCTGGCAGACGCCTTCGCCACGGGAATCGCCGACCACCCGGAGGACTGGCACATGCTGCAGCGGCTGTGGCTCGCTGACCTGGACCGCGGGGACACGGGTGACACAGGGGAGCGGCAGACGTGAGGATCGGTATCGTCTGCCCCTACTCGTGGGACGTGCCCGGTGGTGTCCAGTTCCACATCAGGGACCTGGCGGAGCATCTGATCCGGCTCGGGCACGAGGTGTCCGTCCTCGCCCCGGCGGACGACGACACGCCCCTGCCGCCGTACGTCGTCTCGGCGGGACGGGCCGTGCCCGTGCCGTACAACGGCTCGGTCGCCCGGCTCAACTTCGGCTTCCTGTCCGCGGCGCGGGTGCGGCGCTGGCTGCACGACGGCACGTTCGACGTGATCCACATCCATGAGCCGGCCTCGCCGTCGCTGGGGCTGCTGTCCTGCTGGGCGGCGCAGGGGCCGATCGTGGCCACGTTCCACACGTCGAATCCGCGATCGCGGGCGATGATCGCGGCGTACCCGATCCTGCAGCCCGCGCTGGAGAAGATCAGCGCGCGGATCGCGGTGAGCGAGTACGCGCGCCGGACGCTCGTGGAGCATCTGGGCGGTGACGCGGTCGTGATCCCGAACGGGGTGGACGTCGACTTCTTCGCCAGGGCCGAGCCGAAGGCGGAGTGGCAGGGCGACACGCTCGGGTTCATCGGCCGGATCGACGAGCCGCGCAAGGGTCTGCCGGTGCTGATGAAGGCCCTGCCGAAGATCTTCGCCGAGCGGCCGGCGACGCGGCTGCTGGTGGCGGGCCGTGGCGACGAGGAGGAGGCGGTCGCCTCCCTCCCCGAGGAGATGCGCTCGCGGGTGGAGTTCCTCGGCATGGTCAGCGACGAGGACAAGGCACGGCTGCTGCGCAGCGTCGATGTGTACGTCGCGCCCAACACGGGCGGTGAGAGCTTCGGGATCATCCTCGTCGAGGCGCTGTCGGCGGGCGCGCCGGTCCTCGCGTCCGACCTCGACGCGTTCGCCCAGGTCCTGGACCAGGGCGCGGCGGGCGAACTCTTCGCCAACGAGGACGCGGACGCGCTGGCCGAGGCGGCGCTCCGGCTGCTGGGCTCCCCGGGGCGCCGCGCGGAACTCCGTGACCGGGGCAGCGCGCACGTCCGGCGCTTCGACTGGTCGACGGTGGGCGCGGACATTCTCGCGGTGTACGAGACGGTGACGGACGGCGCGGCGTCGGTCGCGGCGGACGAACGTCCGGGGTTGCGCGCGCGCTTCGGACTCGCGCGGGACTGAGGCGTAGCCCTCCGGGGGTGCGGGGTGCGCGTGCGGGTGCGGTGTTGCCCGGTACCGCGGGTGACCCGGTGTGTCCGTCCTCAATCTCCCCCTACGCCCTGCGGGCGTGGGGGGACCCCCAGACGGGCTTGGTGCGGCTGCTGCCGGTGGGGGGTGGGGCGGGGCCCCTCCGGGCTCGACTCCTCGGGGCGGCATCCGGCCCGGGACCCATGAGCCCCGGCACGATGCCGCCCCTGCGGGGCCGACCCTGCACGGCCCCACCCCTGCCCGTCCGCCGACTGCGGGCCGTGGGTGGTGGGGTCCGTTTGCGCCAGGTCCGGTCACCGGGTGCGGGCCGTGGGTGGGTTGGGCACCGGCTCCCCTTCCGGGGGCTGGGGGCGGAGCCCTCAGTTCCGGGAAGGGGCGGGGTGGGGGGAACACATCCTTCCGGCGCGGCACGCAGAGCGTTCCCCGCACGGGGCAGGGGCACAGACCCCGGAGGTCAGGGCACCGGTAGCCTTGCCGCCCGTGACCGCAACCTTGATCTGGACACTCGTCGGGCTCATCGCCATCGGGCTGTACCTCAGCTGGACCGCCGGACGGCTCGACCGGCTGCACGCGCGGATCGACGCCGCCCGCGCCGCGCTGGACGCCCAGCTCGTGCGGAGGTCATCGGTCACGCAGGAGCTCGCGACGTCCGGCGTGCTGGATCCGGCCGCGTCGATCGTCCTGTACGAGGCCGCGCACGCGGCCCGCCAGGCCGATGAGGAGCAGCGCGAGGTCGCCGAGAGCGAGCTGAGTCAGGCACTGAGGGCGGTCTTCGCGGAGCAGGCACAGGTGGACGCGGTCCGGGAGGCCCCGGGCGGCGAGGACGCCGCCGGGGAGCTGGCCGCGGCGGTGCGGCGCGTACCCATGGCGCGCCGGTTCCACAACGACGCCGTACGCGCCGCGAGGGCGCTGCGGCGGCACCGCAAGGTGCGGTGGTTCCGGCTCGCCGGACACGCCCCCTTCCCCCTCGCGTTCGAGATGGACGACGAGCCCCCCGCGGCGCTCGCGGACCGCCCGGGATCCTGAAAACGAGCCACGGGCTCCCCATTGGCCCTTGCGGTGGACTGGTCGCGGAGGGTTTTCTCTCGGTGCACCAATACGTCACATCCGAGTGAGGTTGATCCGTGAGCACGCTTCCCACCCCCCCGCAGGCCCCCGAGACCGGCACCGCGCGCGTCAAGCGCGGCATGGCCGAGCAGCTCAAGGGCGGCGTGATCATGGACGTGGTCAACGCCGAGCAGGCGAAGATCGCCGAGGACGCGGGCGCCGTCGCCGTCATGGCCCTTGAGCGGGTCCCGGCCGACATCCGCAAGGACGGCGGCGTGGCCCGGATGTCCGACCCGAACATGATCGAGGAGATCATCGAGGCGGTCTCCATCCCGGTCATGGCCAAGTCCCGGATCGGCCACTTCGTCGAGGCCCAGGTCCTGCAGTCCCTCGGTGTCGACTACATCGACGAGTCCGAGGTGCTGACCCCGGCCGACGAGGTCAACCACTCCGACAAGTGGGCGTTCACGACCCCGTTCGTGTGCGGCGCCACCAACCTGGGCGAGGCTCTGCGCCGGATCGCCGAGGGCGCGGCCATGATCCGCTCGAAGGGCGAGGCCGGCACCGGCAACGTCGTCGAGGCCGTCCGCCACCTGCGCCAGATCAAGAACGAGATCGCCAAGCTGCGCGGCTTCGACAACAACGAGCTGTACGCCGCCGCCAAGGAGCTGCGTGCCCCGTACGAGCTTGTCGCCGAGGTGGCCCAGCTCGGCAAGCTGCCGGTCGTGCTGTTCTCCGCCGGTGGTGTCGCCACCCCGGCCGACGCCGCGCTGATGCGCCAGCTCGGTGCCGAGGGCGTCTTCGTCGGCTCCGGCATCTTCAAGTCCGGCGACCCGGCCAAGCGCGCCGCCGCCATCGTGAAGGCCACCACCTTCTACGACGACCCGAAGATCATCGCGGATGCCTCCCGCAACCTGGGCGAGGCCATGGTCGGCATCAACTGCGACACCCTCCCCGAGGCCGAGCGCTACGCGAACCGGGGCTGGTAATGACCACTCCCGTTATCGGTGTCCTGGCTCTCCAGGGCGACGTACGGGAGCACCTGATCGCCCTGGCCGCGGCTGATGCCGTGGCCAGGCCGGTCCGGCGCCCCGACGAGCTCGCCGAGGTCGACGGCCTCGTCATACCGGGCGGCGAGTCCACCACCATCTCCAAGCTGGCCCATCTCTTCGGCATGATGGAGCCGCTGCGTGAGCGGGTGCGCGCAGGAATGCCGGTGTACGGCACCTGCGCCGGCCTGATCATGCTCGCCGAGAAGATCCTCGACCCGCGCTCGGGCCAGGAGACGATCGGCGGCATCGACATGATCGTGCGCCGCAACGCCTTCGGCCGGCAGAACGAGTCGTTCGAGGCCGCTGTGGCGGTCAAGGGCATCGAAGGCGACCCCGTCGAGGGCGTCTTCATCCGGGCCCCGTGGGTCGAGTCCGTGGGCGCCACGGCCGAGGTGCTCGCCGAGCACGGCGGTCACATCGTCGCCGTACGGCAGGGCAACGCGCTGGCCACCTCGTTCCACCCGGAACTGACCGGGGACCACCGCGTGCACGCGCTGTTCGTGGACATGGTGCGCGCCGCGCACTGACCAGGTCCCGGTAGGATCACAGGCGAACGCAGCAGAGATTGGTTACGCGAAGGAGACAGGCAGATGTCCGGCCACTCTAAATGGGCCACGACGAAGCACAAGAAGGCCGTGATCGACGCCAAGCGCGGCAAGCTCTTCGCGAAGCTGATCAAGAACATCGAGGTTGCGGCCCGTACGGGCGGCGCCGACGTCGACGGCAACCCGACCCTCTTCGACGCCATTCAGAAGGCGAAGAAGAGCTCGGTTCCGAACAAGAACATCGACTCCGCTGTCAAGCGTGGTGCCGGCCTCGAGGCCGGTGGCGCCGACTACGAGACGATCATGTACGAGGGTTACGGCCCGAACGGTGTCGCGGTGCTCATCGAGTGCCTCACCGACAACCGCAACCGCGCCGCCTCCGACGTCCGTGTCGCCATGACCCGCAACGGCGGCTCCATGGCCGACCCCGGCTCGGTGTCGTATCTCTTCAACCGCAAGGGCGTTGTCGTTCTGCCCAAGGCAGAACTGTCCGAGGACGACGTGCTCGGCGCGGTCCTGGACGCGGGCGCCGAGGAGGTCAACGACCTCGGCGAGAACTTCGAGGTCATCAGCGAGGCCACCGACCTCGTCGCGGTCCGCACCGCGCTGCAGGAAGCCGGCATCGACTACGACTCGGCCGAGGCCAACTTCGTCCCGACCATGCAGGTCGAGCTGGACGAGGAGGGTGCGCGCAAGATCTTCAAGCTGATCGACGCGCTGGAGGACAGCGACGACGTGCAGAACGTCTTCGCCAACTTCGATGTCTCGGACGACGTCATGGAGAAGGTCGACGCCTGATCCGGCCGCCTGACCGGCTGCTCAACGGGCTTCGTACGACGGGCCGACGGGGACACACCCCGTCGGCCCGTCGCGTTGTCGGAGGCAGCGGTTAGTCTGACGACCGCGACCATGGATTGAGCAGCAAGGACGGCGAGTGGCCGGCTCCGCGAGAGCGGCGGGGGTTCAGCTGCAAAGAAGGGAGGGGTGGCGCGTGCGCGTGCTGGGGGTGGACCCGGGGCTGACCCGGTGCGGAATCGGCGTGGTCGAGGGCGTCGCGGGCCGCCCGCTGACGATGCTCGGCGTCGGTGTCGTGCGCACCCCCGCCGATGCGGACATCGCCCACCGGCTGGTCGCCATCGAGCGCGGCATAGAGGAATGGCTGGATACGCACCGGCCCGAACTGGTCGCGGTGGAGCGGGTGTTCAGCCAGCACAATGTGCGTACCGTCATGGGTACGGCCCAGGCCAGCGCGGTCGCCATGCTCTGCGCCGCCCGCCGCGGCCTGCCCGTCGCCCTGCACACCCCGAGCGAGGTCAAGGCCGCCGTCACCGGCAGTGGCCGCGCCGACAAGGCGCAGGTCGGCGCAATGGTGACGCGGCTGCTGCGGCTCGACGCCCCGCCGAAACCCGCCGACGCGGCCGATGCCCTCGCCCTCGCCATTTGTCACATCTGGCGGGCCCCTGCCCAGAACCGGCTCCAGCAGGCCGTCGCCCTGCACGCAGCGAAAGGCCGCACTTCATGATCGCCTTTGTGAGCGGCCCGGTGGCCGCCCTCGCTCCCACCACCGCCGTGATCGAGGTCGGCGGCGTCGGCATGGCCGTCCAGTGCACGCCGAACACCCTGTCGGAGCTGAGGATCGGTCAGGAGGCCAGGCTCGCCACGTCGTTGGTCGTGAGAGAGGACTCCCTCACGCTCTACGGATTCGCGGACGACGACGAGCGGCAGGTCTTCGAGCTGCTCCAGACCGCGAGCGGTGTCGGCCCGCGCCTCGCCCAGGCGATGCTCGCCGTGCACAGCCCCGACGCGCTGCGGCGCGCGGTCGCGACCGACGACGAGAAGGCGCTGACCGCCGTCCCCGGTATCGGCAAGAAGGGCGCCCAGAAGCTGCTGCTCGAACTGAAGGACCGGCTGGGTGAACCGCTCGGCTCCGCGCCGGCCGTCGGCGCCCCGGTCAGCCAGTCCTGGCGCGACCAGCTGCACGCCGCGCTGATCGGCCTCGGCTACGCGACGCGCGAGGCCGACGAGGCGGTCACCGCGGTCGCGCCGCAGGCGGCGGGCGGCGCGCCGGACGTGGGCCGGCTTCTGAAGTCCGCTCTCCAGACCCTCAACCGCACCCGCTGACCCGCAGCCCCCGATCCGCGATCCGCTGAAACCCGCCGAACCCGCGAGGCAATCCACTGTGAACTGGGACGACACCGCACCGCCGACCGACGACTCCGCCGACGGACGGCTTGTCGGCGCGGCCGCCGACGGGGAGGACCAGGCCGTCGAGGCGGCGCTGCGCCCCAAGTCGCTCGACGAGTTCGTCGGCCAGGAGCGGGTACGGGAGCAGCTGGACCTGGTCCTGAAGGCGGCCCTCGCGCGCGGCGCCACCGCCGACCACGTCCTGCTCTCCGGCGCGCCCGGACTCGGCAAGACCACCCTCTCCATGATCATCGCGGCGGAGATGGGCGCCCCGATCCGCATCACCTCCGGCCCCGCCATCCAGCACGCCGGTGATCTCGCGGCGATCCTGTCCTCCCTCCAGGAGGGCGAGGTCCTCTTCCTCGACGAGATCCACCGCATGTCGCGGCCCGCCGAGGAGATGCTCTACATGGCGATGGAGGACTTCCGGGTCGACGTCATCGTCGGCAAGGGCCCCGGCGCCACCGCCATCCCGCTGGAGCTCCCTCCGTTCACCCTGGTCGGCGCCACGACCAGGGCCGGACTACTGCCGCCGCCGCTGCGCGACCGCTTCGGCTTCACCGCGCACATGGAGTTCTACGAGCCCGCCGAGCTGGAGCGGGTCATCCACCGCTCCGCCAGGCTCCTCGACGTCGAGACGGACACCGAAGGCGCCGCCGAGATCGCCGGCCGCTCCCGCGGCACGCCCCGAATCGCCAACCGGCTGCTGCGCCGCGTCCGGGACTACGCCCAGGTCAAGGCGGACGGCCGGATCACCCGCGACATCGCAGCCGCGGCCCTCGGGGTGTACGAGGTGGACGGGCGCGGCCTCGACCGGCTCGACCGGGCGGTGCTGCAGGCCCTGCTCAAGCTGTTCGGCGGCGGGCCGGTCGGCCTGTCGACCCTCGCCGTGGCCGTGGGGGAGGAGCGTGAGACCGTCGAGGAGGTCGCCGAGCCGTTCCTGGTACGGGAGGGGCTGCTGGCCCGCACTCCGCGCGGCCGGGTGGCGACGCCCGCGGCATGGGCGCATCTCGGCCTCGTACCGCCGCAGCAGCAGGGCGCGGGCGCAAGCGGACAACAGGGCCTGTTCGGGGCGTGACGGCGCGGAGGGTCGCCGGGCCGGGAACCGGGGTGCCATGCTGGGCGTTGTTCCATCGATGCGGACTCGCTTAGACTCCGCCGATGCCGCCCGTCCAGGACGGCGTACCCACCCCCGTAGATCAGGCCGCTCCCCATCGCGGTCGTGCGAAGGAATTCCGTCCCGTGGATATCGTGACCCTTCTCCCCTTCATCGTGCTCATCGGGGCCATGTTCCTGATGACCCGCTCTGCCAAGAAGAAGCAGCAGGCGGCGGTGAACATGCGGAACCAGATGCAGCCCGGCGCCGGCGTGCGGACCATCGGCGGCCTCTACGCCACCGTCAAGGACGTCAACGACGACACGGTCCTCCTCGAGGCCGCGCCCGGCGTCCACCTCGTGTTCGCGAAGAACGCCATCGGGGCCGTCCTCGACGACGAGGAGTACAACCGCATCGTGCACGGCGACGGTGACAGCGACCTCAAGAGCGACACCCCGCCCGTCCCGGACGACGCGCCCCCTGCGCCTGGCGGCGCGGGAGGTACCCCCACCTCGCTGACCGACGCCGGGGCCCCCGACGACGCCGCGGATGCCAAGATCGACCTGGGCAAGAAGGACGAGGCGGACGACGCCGAGGCCGCGCCCGAGGCCAAGGACGCCAAGGGCGACGACAAGAGCGACGGCGACACCGACGCGAAGTAGCCGCGACCGGGGACCGCGGCGCGCCCATCGGCGCCCGCGGTCCCCGGTGCGTGCCGACTTCTTCCGCGGGGGCAGGTCCCCACAACACTTCGTGGCCGTCACGTCGCACACCCGGCGCGGGACGGTAGGACAGGGAGAAACGAGAAGGTGGCAGCACCGAAGAAGGGCCGAAGGGCGCCGGGAGGTCAGGGCAAGCCGGGGCGTGCCCTGGTTCTGATCCTGGTCGTCATGGCCGCGCTGACCGGCGGGATGTTCTGGTCGGGGCACACCACCCCGCGGCTGGGCATCGACCTCGCCGGCGGTACGACGATCACGCTCAAGGCCGTGCCGGAGCCCGGCAAGGAGAGCTCGGTCAACGAGACCAACATGAACACCGCGGTCGGCATCATCGAGCGCCGTGTGAACGGTCTGGGCGTCTCCGAGTCCGAGGTCCAGACCCAGGGCCGCGAGAACATCATCGTCAACATCCCCAAGGGGACGAACTCGGAGCAGGCCCAGAAGCAGGTGGGCACCACCGCCCAGCTGTACTTCCGCCCGGTGCTCAATGTCGCGGCCGGTGGCCCGGCGACGCCGCAGCCCTCCGCCAGCCCGAGCGCCTCGCCGTCCGGTAAGCCGGGGGACAAGGCCACGGACGGTAAGGACAAGGCGACCGCACCCAGCACCAGCCCCACCACCCAGGGCCGTGCCGTCACCGACGCGCTGAAGGCGCCCACGCCCACCCCGACCGGCCCTGCCACGGACAAGCCGAAGGCCCCCGAGCCGCCGGCGCCGACGCCCACCGGCAACGCTGCCACGGCCGCGGCGGAGAAGAAGTTCACCACGCTGAACTGCCTGGACAAGACGGCCCGTGCCAACGCCGGCAAGGGCGTGAAGCCCGAGGACCCGACCGTCGCCTGCGGTAAGAACAGCGGGGGAATCTGGGAGAAGTACCTCCTGGGCCCGGCCGAGGTCAACGGCAAGGACGTCGACGACGCCAAGGGCGTCCTCGACCCGCAGCGCGGCATCTGGATCGTCCAGATGGACTTCACGAGCGCGGGCTCGAAGAAGTTCCAGGCGATCACCAGCAAGCTGTCGCAGCAGCCCTCGCCGATGAACCAGTTCGCGATCGTGCTCGACGGCGAGGTCGTCTCCGCCCCGCAGGTCAACCAGACGCTCAGCGCGAGCGCCGAGATCTCCGGCAGCTTCGACCAGCAGTCCGCCCAGGACCTGGGCAACATCCTGAGCTACGGCGCCCTCCCACTGAGCTTCCAGGAGCAGAGCGTCACGACCGTCACCGCCGCGCTCGGCGGTGAGCAGCTCAAGGCGGGCCTCATCGCGGGCGCCATCGGCCTCGCGCTGGTCGTGATCTACCTGCTGGTGTACTACCGCGGCCTGTCCCTGGTCGCCCTGCTGAGCCTCCTGGTCTCGGCGATCCTCACGTACACCCTGATGTCCCTGCTCGGCCCGGCCATCGGCTTCGCGCTGAACCTGCCGGCGGTCTGCGGTGCGATCGTCGCGATCGGTATCACCGCCGACTCGTTCATCGTGTACTTCGAGCGCATTCGTGACGAGATCCGCGAAGGCCGAACGCTCCGCCCGGCCGTCGAGCGGGCCTGGCCGCGCGCCCGGCGCACCATCCTGGTCTCCGACTTCGTGTCGTTCCTCGCCGCGGCGGTGCTCTTCATCGTCACCGTCGGCAAGGTCCAGGGCTTCGCGTTCACGCTCGGCCTGACCACCCTGCTCGACGTCGTCGTCGTGTTCCTCTTCACCAAGCCGATCATGACGGTCCTCGCCCGGACGAAGTTCTTCTCGAGCGGCCACCCGTGGTCCGGACTGGACCCGAAGCGTCTCGGTGCGAAGCCCCCGCTGCGCCGCACGCGCCGTGTCTCCGCCCCCATCGACCCGAAGGAGGCGTGAGATGTCGCGTCTCGGCACCATCGGCGCCAGGCTCTACCGCGGTGAGGTCGGCTACGACTTCATCGGCAAGCGGAAGATCTGGTACGGCATCTCGATCCTGATCACCATCACGGCCATCGTCGGCCTGGCGGTGCGGGGTCTCAACATGGGCATCGAGTTCAAGGGCGGTGCCGTCTTCACCACCCCGAAGACGAGCGTGTCCGTCACCCAGGCCCAGGAGTACGCACAGGAGGCCTCCGGCCACCCGGCGATCGTCCAGAAGCTCGGCAACGACACGTTGCGTATCCAGGTCAGCGAGCTGGACACCCAGCAGTCCAACGAGGTGCGCAAGCAGCTCGCCGACGACATGAAGCTCCCCGCGGACGAGATCAACGCGGAGCTGGTCGGCCCCAGCTGGGGTGAGCAGATCGCCAACAAGGCCTGGACCGGCCTCGGCGTCTTCATGATCCTCGTGGTGATCTATCTGGCGATCGCCTTCGAATGGCGTATGGCGGTCGCGGCTCTCGTGGCACTCATCCACGACATCACGATCACGGTGGGTATCTACGCCCTGGTCGGGTTCGAGGTCACGCCGGGTACGGTGATCGGTCTGCTCACGATCCTCGGTTACTCGCTGTACGACACGGTGGTCGTCTTCGACAGCCTCAAGGAAGGCACGAAGGACATCACCAAGCAGACCCGCTGGACGTACAGCGAGATCGCCAACCGTTCGATCAACGGCACGCTGGTGCGTTCCATCAACACCACGGTCGTGGCGCTGCTGCCGGTCGCCGGTCTGCTCTTCATCGGTGGCGGTTTCCTCGGCGCGGGCATGCTCAACGACATCTCGCTGTCGCTGTTCGTCGGTCTCGCCGCCGGTGCGTACTCGTCGATCTTCATCGCCACTCCGCTGGTCGCCGACCTGAAGGAACGCGAGCCGCAGATGAAGGCTCTGAAGAAGCGGGTCCTCGCCAAGCGGGCGGCCGCGGCCGCCAAGGGCGAGTCCGCGGAGGAGCCGGACGCTGCGGGCCCGGACGCGCCGCAGGACACGCGGCCGGGTGCGGCCGCAGGGGCCGGTGCCGTCGTCGGCCAGCGCGGCCGCGGCCGGGGCCGCCCCTCGGGGAAGCGCCGATGACCGCCACCACGCAGGAGCTGCTGCTCAGCCGCATCCGCGATGTGCCGGACTACCCGAAGCCGGGCGTGCTGTTCAAGGACATCACACCCCTCCTCGCGGACCCGGCGGCCTTCACCGCGCTCACCGAGGCCCTCGCCGAGCTGTGCGTGACGCACGGCGCGACGAAGATCGTGGGCCTGGAGGCGCGCGGCTTCATCCTGGCCGCGCCGGTGGCGGTACGGGCGGGCCTCGGCTTCGTCCCCGTGCGCAAGGCGGGCAAGCTCCCCGGAGCGACGCTGTCGCAGGCGTACGAGCTGGAGTACGGCAGCGCCGAGATCGAGGTGCACGCCGAGGACCTCGACGCGGACGACCGCGTCATGGTCATCGACGACGTCCTCGCCACCGGTGGCACGGCCGAGGCGTCGCTGGAGCTGATCCGGCGGGCAGGCGCCGAGGTCGCGGGCGTCGCGATCCTCATGGAGCTGGGCTTCCTCGGCGGCCGGGCCCGCCTGGAGCCGGCCCTGCGCGGAGCCCCGCTCAAGGCTCTGATCACCCTCTGACCAGCCTTCGAGGCATACGCAACGGGCACCCGGGAACACCGGGTGCCCGTTCCGCGTTCTGGACAGTCCACCGTCCCGGGGCGAGCCCGGCGCCCGGGATCGATACCATGGGATTTCCGGGCCTGACCGGGGGACCCGGATCCCACGAGGAGCGCTCTTGCCAGACGAGGCCCAGCCCGCGACCGCGCAGCCCGACCAGCAGGCCGACAAGGCTGTGGCGGCCCCTGTCACGCCCGAGAAGAAGTCCGCGGAGCAGACCGGGTCAGCAGCGCCCGAGCGCCGGATGGGGGTTTCCCCGGCCGAGGGCTGGGGGAGCGCGAACGGCTCGACCGCTGCGTCTGTGTCGGCTCCGAAGCCCACCCCCGCGCCTGCTCCGGCTCCTGCGACACGCTCCGGCGGCTCCTCCAACCGGGTCCGCGCCCGCCTCGCACGGCTCGGCGTGCAGCGCTCCAGCCCGTACAACCCGGTGCTGGAGCCCCTGCTGCGGATCGTCCGCAGCAACGACCCGAAGATCGAGACCTCGACACTCCGCCAGGTCGAGCGCGCCTACCAGGTCGCCGAGCGCTGGCACCGCGGCCAGAAGCGCAAGAGCGGCGACCCGTACATCACGCACCCCCTCGCCGTCACCACGATCCTCGCCGAGCTGGGCATGGACCCGGCCACCCTGATGGCCGGACTGCTGCACGACACCGTCGAGGACACCGAGTACGGCCTGGACACCCTGCGCCGTGACTTCGGCGACCAGGTCGCCCTCCTCGTCGACGGCGTCACCAAGCTCGACAAGGTCAAGTTCGGCGAGGCCGCGCAGGCCGAGACCGTACGCAAGATGGTCGTCGCCATGGCCAAGGACCCGCGCGTCCTGGTCATCAAGCTCGCCGACCGTCTGCACAACATGCGCACGATGCGCTACCTCAAGCGGGAGAAGCAGGAGAAGAAGGCCCGCGAGACGCTGGAGATCTACGCCCCGCTGGCGCACCGGCTGGGCATGAACACCATCAAGTGGGAGCTGGAGGACCTCGCCTTCGCGATCCTCTACCCCAAGATGTACGACGAGATCGTGCGGCTCGTCGCCGAGCGGGCGCCCAAGCGCGACGAATACCTCGCCATAGTGACCGACGAGGTCCAGTCCGATCTGCGCGCCGCCCGCATCAAAGCGACGGTCACCGGCCGGCCGAAGCACTACTACAGCGTCTACCAGAAGATGATCGTCCGCGGCCGTGACTTCGCGGAGATCTACGACCTGGTCGGCATCCGCGTCCTCGTCGACACCGTCCGCGACTGCTACGCGGCGCTCGGTACCGTCCACGCCCGGTGGAACCCGGTCCCCGGGCGGTTCAAGGACTACATCGCGATGCCGAAGTTCAACATGTACCAGTCGCTGCACACGACGGTCATCGGACCCAACGGCAAGCCCGTCGAACTCCAGATCCGCACGTTCGACATGCACCGCCGTGCCGAGTACGGCATCGCCGCACACTGGAAGTACAAGCAGGATCCCTCCGCCGGTGCCTCCAAGGTGCGTACCGACGTCCCCAAGGGCGTCGGCAAGGACAAGGACGCCATCAACGACATGGCGTGGCTGCGACAGCTCCTGGACTGGCAGAAGGAGACCGAGGACCCGGGCGAGTTCCTGGAGTCCCTCCGCTTCGACCTGTCCCGCAACGAAGTCTTCGTCTTCACGCCGAAGGGCGACGTCATCGCGCTCCCCGCGGGCGCCACCCCCGTCGACTTCGCGTACGCCGTGCACACCGAGGTCGGCCACCGCACGATAGGCGCCCGCGTCAACGGACGCCTCGTGCCGCTCGAATCCACCCTCGACAACGGCGATCTGGTCGAGGTCTTCACCTCCAAAGCCACCGGCGCGGGCCCCTCGCGCGACTGGCTCGGCTTCGTCAAGTCGCCGCGCGCCCGCAACAAGATCCGCGCCTGGTTCTCCAAGGAGCGCCGCGACGAGGCGATCGAGCAGGGCAAGGACGCCATCGCGCGCGCCATGCGCAAGCAGAACCTGCCGATCCAGCGCATCCTCACCGGCGACTCCCTGGTGACGCTGGCCCACGAGATGCGCTACAGCGACATCTCCTCGCTGTACGCGGCGATCGGCGAGGGTCATGTCACCGCCCAGAGCATTGTCCAGAAGCTCGTCCAGGCCCTCGGCGGTGAGGAGGCCGCCACCGAGGACATCGCCGAAACCGCTCCGCCGTCCCGGGTCCGCGGCCGCAAGCGCCGGGCCGCCGCCGACCCGGGTGTCGTCGTCAAGGGCGTCGAGGACGTCTGGGTGAAGCTGGCCCGCTGTTGTACGCCTGTCCCCGGCGACCCCATCATCGGCTTCGTCACCCGTGGCAGCGGAGTCTCCGTCCACCGTGCGGACTGCGTCAACGTGGACTCCCTGTCCCAGCAGCCCGAGCGGATTCTCGACGTCGAATGGGCCCCCACCCAGTCGTCGGTCTTCCTGGTCGCCATCCAGGTCGAGGCCCTGGACCGCTCCCGGCTGCTCTCGGACGTCACCCGCGTCCTGTCCGACCAGCACGTCAACATCCTTTCCGCGGCCGTCCAGACCTCCCGTGACCGCGTCGCCACCTCCCGCTTCACCTTCGAGATGGGCGACCCCAAGCACCTGGGCCATGTCCTGAAGGCGGTCAGGGGCGTGGAGGGCGTGTACGACGTGTACCGGGTGACATCGGCGCGGCGTCCGTAGCGTCCGCAGCGCTGGGGCGAGTCCCAGACGGACATACGAAGGCCCCGGTACGGGAAACCCGTACCGGGGCCTTCGTGACGGCAGATCAGCCGCCGAACTCCTCCAGGCCCTTCAGCGCCTGGTCCAGCAGCGCCTGCCGGCCCTCGAGCTCCTTCGCGAGCTTGTCGGCCTTCGCGTTGTTGCCCGCCGCACGCGCCGTGTCGATCTGCTGACGCAGCTTGTCGACGGCGGCCTGCAGCTGACCGGTCAGACCCGCAGCGCGAGCCCGCGCCTCCGGGTTGGTGCGGCGCCACTCGGCCTCTTCGGCCTCCTGGATCGCCCGCTCGACCGTGTGCATCCGGCCCTCGACCTTCGGCCGGGCGTCGCGCGGGACATGGCCGATGGCCTCCCAGCGCTCGTTGATGGAGCGGAAGGCGGCGCGTGCGGCCTTCAGATCCGTCACGGGCAGGAGCTTCTCGGCCTCGACCGCGAGCTCTTCCTTCAGCTTCAGGTTCTCGGCCTGCTCGGCGTCACGCTCGGCGAAGACCCCGCTGCGCGCGGCGAAGAAGACGTCCTGGGCACCGCGGAAACGGTTCCACAGATCGTCCTCGTACTCGCGCTGGGCACGGCCCGCGGCCTTCCACTCCGCCATCAGCTCGCGGTAGCGGGCGGCCGTGGGGCCCCAGTCCGTCGATCCGGACAGCGACTCGGCCTCGGCGACCAGCCGCTCCTTCGTCTGCCGGGCCACCTCGCGCTGGGCGTCCAGCGAGGCGAAGTGCGCCTTGCGCCGCTTGGAGAACGCCGAGCGCGCATGCGAGAAGCGGTGCCACAGCTCGTCGTCGGACTTCCGGTCGAGCCGGGGCAGGCCCTTCCAGGTGTCCACCAGCGCGCGCAGCCGCTCACCGGCGGCCCGCCACTGTTCGCTCTGCGCCAGCTCCTCGGCCTCGGTGACCAGCGCTTCCTTGGCGTGCCTGGCCTCGTCGGTCTGCTTCGCCTTCTGCGCCTTGCGCTCCTCACGGCGCGCGTCGACGGTCGCGACGAGCGCGTCGAGCCGCTTGCGCAGCGCGTCGAGGTCACCGACGACGTGATGCTCGTCGACCTGCTGACGGATGTGATCGATCGCGGCCGTCGCGTCCTTGGCCGACAGATCGGTGGTCTTCACCCGCTTCTCGAGGAGGCCGATCTCGACAACCAAGCCCTCGTACTTGCGCTCGAAGTAAGCCAGTGCCTCCTCGGGAGTTCCGGCCTGCCACGATCCGACGACCTGCTCGCCCTCGGAAGTCCGCACGTACACGGTGCCCGTCTCGTCGACGCGGCCCCACGGGTCGCTGCTCACAGCGCCTCCTCCACATGATGCCTGCGAGGGGCTCCGCCCCCGGGCATCGTCCACAGTTTCCTGGACGGGCCTCGCCCGCCCTCCACAACGCGACATCAGCCCGCGCTGCACAACGCCAATCTAGGCGACCGGCCGCCCGGCTGTCCGCACTCGGCGCTGGCGAATTCGCCGGGTCACCCCTTGCTGACCGCTGCCTTCTTGATGGTGACGGCCTTCTTGGGGGCTCCGTCCTTGGCGCCGCCCTCGACTCCGGCCGCCGCCACCGTCGTGACCGCCGTCAGTCCTTGCGCGTCGATCGTGCCGAACGGCGTGTAGCCCGGCGGAAGCTTGCTGTCCTTGTAGACGAGGAAGAACTGGCTGCCGCCACTGTTCGGCTGCCCCGTGTTGGCCATCGCCACCGTGCCGGCCTTGTACGTCACCGTGCCGTCCGCGCCCGCCTTGCCGAGCCCCGTCAGGTTCTCGTCCGGGATCGTGTAGCCCGGGCCACCGGTGCCGTCGCCCTTCGGGTCACCGCACTGCAGCACGAAGATGCCCTGCGTGGTGAGCCGGTGGCACTTCGTGTTGTCGAAGAAGCCCTTGTCCGCGAGGTACTTGAACGAGTTCACCGTGCGCGGGGTCTTCGCCGCGTCCATGGTCAGCGTGATGTCGCCCTGGGTGGTCTTGAGCGACATCGTGTACGTGGCCTTCTGGTCGATGGCCATCTTGGGCTCGGGAACGCTGCTCTCGCTCTGCGTGGGCGTCGGGGTCGCGCCGGGCTCCTGCGCCGACGCGTCATTGCCCGAGCGGTTGTCCGACAGACCCACCGAGGCGTACGCCGCGGCACCCGCCGCCAGGACCACGGCGAGTGCGGCCGCGATGATCGTGTTGCGGCGCTTGGCCTGCCTGCGGGCCTCCTCACGGCGCCGCTGCTGCCGCTCGAACTTCTCCCTGGCGAGCTGGCGCCGCCGCTGATCGCTGCTGACCACCGGGTCTTCTCCTTGTACGTCGTATGCGTCAAATCTGTCCGGCCGATTGTGCCCGTACCGTATACGGGTTGGCTGTGTAATGAGCAGCGCCGGTAGGCTCTGGTCTGCTGCATTCCGAAACTGCTTCGAGGCGGCTTTGGGACAGCATTCCCGTCGGACTACACACCGAGGACGATCGTGCTTATTGCCGGGTTCCCCGCCGGGGCCTGGGGGACCAATTGTTATCTGGTCGCCCCGGCCGCAGGCGAGGAGTGCGTGATCATCGACCCGGGCCACCAGGCGGCCCAGGGAGTCGAGGAGACGCTCAAGAAGCATCGGCTCAAGCCCGTAGCCGTCGTGCTCACCCATGGCCACATCGATCATGTCGCCTCGGTCGTCCCGGTGTGCGGAGCCCATGACGTACCGGCGTGGATCCACCCCGCCGACCGGTACATGATGAGCGACCCGGAGAAGGCCCTCGGCCGCTCCATCGGGATGCCGCTCATGGGCGAGCTGACCGTGGGGGAGCCGGACGACGTCCACGAGCTGACGGACGGCGCGAAGCTGGGTCTGGCCGGTCTGGAGTTCTCGGTCGCGCATGCGCCCGGCCATACCAAGGGGTCGGTGACCTTCCAGATGCCCGAGGCCGCGGACATCCCGTCCGTCTTCTTCTCGGGTGATCTGCTCTTCGCCGGCTCCATCGGACGCACCGACCTGCCCGGCGGTGACATGGCCGAGATGCTCGACTCGCTGGCCCGCGTGTGCCTGCCGCTCGACGACTCGACCGTGGTGCTGTCCGGCCACGGCCCCCAGACGACCATCGGCCGCGAGCGCGCCACCAACCCCTATCTGAGGGACGTGGCCGCCGGCCTCGGGAGCGCACAGGCCGCTCCCCGACGAGGAATGTGACGAGACTCTTCACGTGAGTACTTTCCAGGCCCCCAAGGGCACGTACGACCTGATTCCGCCGGACTCCGCGAAGTTCCTGGCGGTGCGGGACGCGATCTCCGCACCGCTGAAGAACTCCGGTTACGGCTACATCGAGACGCCCGGCTTCGAGAACGTCGAGCTGTTCGCACGCGGTGTAGGCGAGTCCACCGACATCGTGACCAAGGAGATGTACACCCTCACGACCAAGGGCGGCAGCGAGCTCGCCCTGCGTCCCGAGGGCACCGCGTCCGTGCTGCGCGCGGCGCTGGAGGCCAACCTCCACAAGGCCGGCAACCTGCCCGTCAAGCTCTGGTACTCGGGCTCGTACTACCGGTACGAGCGCCCGCAGAAGGGCCGCTACAGGCACTTCTCGCAGGTCGGTGCCGAGGCGATCGGTGCCGAGGACCCGGCGCTCGACGCCGAGCTGATCATCCTGGCCGACCAGGCGTACCGCTCGCTGGGCCTCGCGAACTTCCGCATCCTGCTGAACTCGCTGGGCGACAAGGAGTGCCGTCCCGTCTACCGCGACGCGCTCCAGGGCTTCCTGCGCGCGCTCGACCTGGACGAGGACACCCGGCGCCGCGTCGACATCAATCCGCTGCGGGTCCTCGACGACAAGCGCGATTCGGTCCAGAAGCAGCTCGTGGGTGTGCCGCTGCTGCGCGACTTCCTGTGCGACGCGTGCAAGGCGTACCACGAGGAGGTGCGCGAGCTGCTCGGCGCGGCGGGTGTGGTGTACGAGGACGACGAGAAGCTGGTGCGCGGCCTCGACTACTACACGCGCACGACCTTCGAGTTCGTCCACGACGGTCTCGGCTCGCAGTCCGCGGTGGGCGGCGGCGGCCGTTACGACGGACTGTCCGAGATGATCGGCGGCCCTGCGCTTCCCTCCGTCGGCTGGGCCCTCGGCGTCGACCGTACGGTCCTGGCGCTGGAGGCCGAGGGCATCGAGCTCGAACTGCCCGCCACCACCAGCGTGTTCGCCGTCCCGCTCGGCGAGGAGGCGCGCCGCGTCCTGTTCGGAGTCGTCACGCAGCTGCGCAGGGAAGGCGTCGCCGCGGACTTCTCGTACGGCGGCAAGGGCCTCAAGGGCGCCATGAAGAACGCGAACCGGAGCGGTGCGCGGTACGCGATCGTCGCCGGCGAGCGCGACCTCGCCGAGGGCGTCGTCCAGCTCAAGGACATGGAGTCCGGCGAGCAGACCCCGGTCGCCCTCGACGCGGTCATCGCGGAGATCCGGGCGAAGCTCTCCTGAGCAGGCGGTGACCACGTAGCTCTCCTGAGCAGGCTGTACCCACGGGGCCCGGACCGTTTCCCGACGGTCCGGGCCCCGTGCCGTGGCCGGATCCCGGACCTCCTTATCCCCATCGAACGGTGGACACGGGCGGGCGTGCGGCAGAATGACCATGCCCCAGCAGTGACCGAGTGATGGAACGGCGATATGACGACTGCAGCGGTTGACGGCGTGTCCTCCGGCCAGGAAGTGGAGGGCGTGCGCGGCACGGTCGGCGGCAGCCGCGCGTTCGGGTGGCTGCTCGTGATCACCGGCGCGGCCGGACTGCTGGCCGCCTGGGTCATCACGATCGACAAGTTCAAGATCCTCGAGGCCAAGATCGCGGGGAAGACCTTCACCCCGGGCTGCAGCCTCAACCCGATCGTCTCGTGCGGCAGCGTGATGGAGAGCGACCAGGCCTCCGCCTTCGGGTTCCCCAACCCGATGCTCGGGCTCGTCGCCTACGGGATCGTGATCTGCGTCGGCATGAGCCTGCTCGCCGGCGCCCGCTTCCGCCGCTGGTACTGGCTGACGTTCAACGCGGGCACGCTCTTCGGCGTCGCATTCTGCACCTGGCTCCAATACCAGTCGCTGTACAACATCAACGCGCTGTGCCTGTGGTGCTGCCTCGCCTGGGTCGCCACGATCTTCATGTTCTGGTACGTGACCTCGCACAACATCAGGGCCGGCCTGCTCCCCGCCCCGACGTGGGCGAAGAACTTCCTCTCCGAGTTCACCTGGGTCCTGCCGGTGCTGCACACCGGCGTCATCGGGATGCTGATCCTGACCCGCTGGTGGGACTTCTGGATCAGCTGACGGGCAGCGGCCGCGCGGTCCGCGGCCGCGTTGTCAGTGCCCTCACTTAGGCTTCGTCCCTGTGGAGCCCGATCTCTTTACCGCAGCCGCTGAGGAACGCCAGGAGAAGGACCCGTCCGCGAGTCCCCTGGCCGTCCGGATGCGTCCGCGCACCCTCGACGAGGTCGTCGGCCAGCAGCATCTGCTGAAGCCGGGGTCGCCGATGCGTCGACTCGTGGAGCAAGGGGCAGAAGGCAGCGGCGGGCCCGCGGGCGCCTCGTCGGTGATCCTGTGGGGCCCGCCGGGCACGGGCAAGACGACCCTCGCGTACGTGGTGTCGAAGGCGACCAACAAGCGTTTCGTCGAGCTCTCCGCGATCACCGCGGGCGTCAAGGAGGTCCGGGCGGTCATCGACGGGGCCCGCCGCGCCGCCGGCGGCTTCGGCAAGGAGACCGTCCTCTTCCTCGACGAGATCCACCGCTTCAGCAAGGCCCAGCAGGACTCCCTGCTGCCCGCCGTCGAGAACCGCTGGGTGACGCTGATCGCCGCGACCACCGAGAATCCGTACTTCTCGGTGATCTCCCCGTTGCTGTCCCGCTCCCTGCTGCTCACGCTGGAGCCGCTCACCGACGACGATCTGCGCGGGCTCATGAAGCGGGCGCTGACCGAGGAGCGCGGCCTCGGCGGCGCCGTGACGCTGCCCGACGACGCCGAGGCGCATCTGCTGCGCATCGCCGGGGGCGACGCCCGGCGGGCGCTGACCGCGCTGGAGGCCGCGGCCGGTGCCGCCCTCGCCAAGGGCGAGCAGGACATCTTCCTCACGACGGTGGAGGAGACGGTCGACCGCGCGGCGGTGAAGTACGACCGCGACGGCGACCAGCACTACGACGTGGCGAGCGCCCTCATCAAATCCATCCGCGGCTCGGACGTCGACGCGGCGCTGCACTATCTGGCCCGCATGATCGAGGCGGGGGAGGACCCGCGCTTCATCGCGCGGCGGCTGATGATCTCGGCCAGCGAGGACATCGGGCTGGCCGACCCGACGGCCCTGCCGACCGCCGTCGCCGCCGCTCAGGCCGTCGCCATGATCGGCTTCCCCGAGGCGGCGCTCACACTCAGCCACGCCACGATCGCCCTGGCCCTCGCCCCGAAGTCCAACGCCGCGACGACCGCGATAGGGGCCGCCCTGGCGGATGTGCGCCAGGGCCTGGCGGGCCCGGTCCCGCCCCATCTCCGCGACGGCCACTACAAGGGCGCGGCCAAGCTCGGCCACGCCCAGGGGTATGTGTACCCGCACGACGTCCCGGGCGCCATTGCCCCGCAGCAGTACGCTCCGGACGCGGTCCACGGCAAGCGCTACTACGAACCGACCCGGTACGGCGCGGAGGCGCGCTACGCGGACGTGGTGGAGAAGGTCCGTGAGCGTCTGCGCGGCGAGAGCCCGTCCGGCGCATGAGGGCGCCGGCGGGCATCCCCGCCGGCCGGCTTCCTCACTTTCTCGACTTTCTCACCGGGTGGCCGCGGCGAACAGCGTGTGCATCGCGTGCCGCAGACCCCCGGCGTCCCGCACCGGCTCGGGGAAGTCGAAGCGCGCGTCGAACGTACGCGTCTCCGGCCCGGTGAAGCGCACCCGGAGGCCGAACCGGTCGAGGGCCACCGGCACCACCTCCCGCACCGCCACGTACGTCTCGTCCGTCCGGTCGCCGAGCAGGGTGGACAGGCCGCGCACCTGGTCGCTGTGCGCGGAGTGCAGATGCTGCAGCAGCTCCGCCTCGTGCCGCGCGATCGGATCCGGCTCCGTACGCCCGAGATCCTCGGGTTCCACACAGCCCGCGCCCCACAGGTCGTCCACCGAGATCTCACCGACCTCCAGCCGCACCAGCATCCAGGCGGGCCGCTCCTGGCCGGTCTCCAGCACGGCGCCCACGGGGTGCCGCTCGGCGAGCAGCTCCGTGTACCGGGCCCGGTCCTCGTTGCGCACGGCCGTGAGCCAGCCGGCCAGCCAGGCGCGGCCGCGGATCCGCTGGCGCACCGCGACGGGGGCGACGTCCGTGATCTCCATCACGGCGGTCAGGTCGTCGTCCTGGGCGTACGCGGCGGCCCTGGCGGTGGGAGAATCCCAGGGCACAAGGAGAACGACGTCACCCTCTGGCGTGACGGTGCGCGCGGCAGGCTCCCAGAAGCCGGGGCCATGGTCGCGAGCACCCGGCAGCGTGAGGGATACTGAGGCGTTGTACTCAACGAGGGTTCGTACGCGCTCGGCCATGGTGGGCTGTCGAGCGCCTTCCCTGGGACGCGGCTGACCTTGTTCATCGTCGTCGTAAGCAGACATCGATTCTTTCGAGTCGTCTGAACTGCGATGCGCACTGGGCAGGGGGATCCCATGCGGTCGAGACATTACGTCCTCCTCGAATAAGGTAAGGCTCACCTAACTTACATGGAGGTAGGTTCCACGTGAACCAGTCGCGACCCAAGGTCAAGAAGTCGCGTGCGCTCGGCATCGCTCTGACCCCGAAGGCCGTCAAGTACTTTGAGGCCCGCCCGTACCCGCCGGGTGAGCACGGCCGTGGCCGTAAGCAGAACTCGGACTACAAGGTCCGTCTGCTCGAGAAGCAGCGCCTTCGTGCGCAGTACGACGTCTCCGAGCGTCAGCTGGTCCGCGCCTACGAGCGCGCCAGCAAGGTTCAGGGCAAGACCGGCGAGGCGCTGATCATCGAGCTCGAGCGCCGTCTCGACGCCCTGGTGCTCCGTTCCGGCATCGCCCGCACGATCTACCAGGCCCGTCAGATGGTCGTCCACGGCCACATCGAGGTGAACGGCAGCAAGGTCGACAAGCCTTCCTTCCGTGTCCGCCCGGACGACGTCGTCACGGTCCGCGAGCGCTCCCGCGAGAAGCACCCGTTCCAGGTCGCCCGCGAGGGTGGCTACGCGCCCGACGGTGAGACCCCGCGCTACCTGCAGGTCAACCTCAAGGCGCTCGCCTTCCGCATGGACCGGGAGCCGAACCGCAAGGAGATCCCGGTGATCTGCGACGAGCAGCTCGTCGTCGAGTACTACGCCCGCTGATCCAGCGGTCGTAGCACCACCGGCCTCACGCGCCCGAGCCCGCCGCTTCCCCACCCCTACCGGTGGGGGAGCCGGCGGGCTCTCGCGTTCCAGGGGCGGACGGCGCCCGTCCGCACCGCACGCATGCGGTGCGATGAGTACGCGGCAGCCAGCCGGTTCCCGGTCGAGGCGGCGGTCTCACCGCACTCGTGCAGTGCGCCCACCGCGGCCGTGCCGTCCCCCTGCAGGATCGCCACATAGCCGAGCACCCACAGCGCCTTCAGCCTCGTGTCGTGGTGCCCCTCGTCGCCGGGCGCCGGCGCCACCGCCCGCTCCAGCCAGTGCCGTCCCTCGGCGAGCCGCCCGCAGCCGACCCAGTAGAACCAGAGCGTGGCGGCCAGATACTGCGCCAGATGTGCCTCCTCCGGGTTCTCCAGGCACAGCTCGAGCGCGGCCCGCAGGTCCGGCAGCGCGGCGTCCGTGCACGCCGCGATCTCCACCTGGCGCGGGCTGAACCAGTCGAGCTCGCACCAGGTCGCCAGACCCATGTACCAGTCCCGGTGGCGCCGCCGCATCCGCGCGGTGTCGCCCAGCGCGTCCAGCCACTCCGCGCCGTACGCGCGCTGGGGGACCCACCACGCCCGCAGGGCGTAGGGGGAGTGTCGAGCATCCGGTAGCGCACCCCCGCGGGGGTCTCCTCCCGGCACACCACGGACTGGGCCAGCAGCTCGGCGAGCACGTCCAGGATGTTCTCCGGCAGGAGCTCGGGCCCGCCGCAGACGTACTCCACCGCCTCCAGGTCGAAGTGCCCGGCGAAGACCGACAGCCGCGCCCACAGCAGCCGCTCCTGCGGGGTGCACAGTTCATGACTCCAGCCGACCGCCGTCCGCAGAGTCCGGTGGCGCGCGAGTTCGCCCCTGGCGCCGCCGGTCAGCAGCCGGAAGCGGTCGTCGAGCCGGTGCAGCACCTCGTCGACGGCGAGCACCGCAAGCCGTCCGGCCGCCAGCTCCAGGGCCAGCGGAATGCCGTCGAGGCGCCGGCACAGCTCCCGCACCGCCGCACGGTTGTCGTCGGTCAGCCGGAAGTCCGGCGCCGCCGCGGCGGCCCGGTCCGCGAACAGCCGTTCCGCGTCGTCCCCGGTCAGAGGCATCAGCGGCAGGACGGTCTCGCCGGCGATCCGCAGTGGCCGGCGGCCCGCGGCGAGCACCCGCAGCCCGGGCGCGCGGCGCAGCAGCTCGCGTACGATCGCGGCGCAGTCCTCGAGGAGCTGCTCGAACCCGTCGAGGACGAGGAGGAGTTCGCGGCCGGCGAGATGGTCCAGGAGCACCGTGCGCGGGGGCCGGCTGGTGTGGTCGGTGAGGCCGAGCGCCTCGACGAGGGTGTGCTCCAGCAGCCCCGGGTCGCGCAGCGCCGACAGCTCCGCGATCCGCACCCCGTCGCAGTAGCGTTTCTCCACGTCGGCCGCCGCGCGGAGAACGAGCCTGGTCTTGCCGGCGCCGCCCGCCCCGGACACCGTGACCAGCCGGGAGTCCGCCAGCAGGCGTTCCAGTTCGGACAGTTCGTCGTCGCGTCCCACGAACCGGTCGGGCTCCGCCGGGAGATTGCTCCGTCGCATGGGACACGGAGCGTACCTACATGTAAGCAGTCCGTACAATCGTCCTGTGCAACTCCCGTCCCTGCTTCATTGGCTCGCCTCCGGGCCGCCCAAGCCGGTTTCGACGGTCGATCGTGCTCGGTCCCTCGTTCCTCGGGACCTCCGCGCGTTCTCCCTTTCGACACCGTGGCGCCCCTCAGGCTCGCGCGGCCGCTGATCCGGTACGGGGGGCGACCTCCGGCGCGATAGGGTCGGAGGACGACTTTCGAAGTGCCCATCGACGAGCAGAGAGCGGTGCAGCGTGACCGGTGGAGAGGTTGCCGGGATCCTGGTGGCCGTGTTCTGGGCGATCCTGGTCTCCTTCCTCGCCGTGGTGCTGGTGAGGCTGGCGCAGACGCTCAGGGCGACCACCAAGCTGGTGGCGGACGTGACGGAGCAGGCCGTGCCGCTGCTGGCCGACGCCTCCGCGACCGTGCGCTCCGCGCAGACCCAGCTCGACCGGGTCGACGCCATCGCCTCCGACGTCCAGGAGGTCACCTCCAACGCCTCGGCGCTCTCCACGACCGTCGCCTCGACCTTCGGCGGCCCGCTCGTCAAGGTCGCCGCCTTCGGCTACGGCGTACGCCGGGCGATGAGCCGCAACAAGACCGACGCGCCGCCCGCGCAGTCCCGGCGCACGGTCATCGTCGGCCGCACCGTGCCGGCCGCCAGGCGCCGCAAGCAGAAGGGCTGAGCCGCGATGTTCCGTCGTGCGTTCTGGTTCACCGCGGGCGCCGCCGCCGGTGTGTGGGCCACGACCAAGGTCAATCGCAAACTCAAGCAGCTGACCCCCGAGAGCCTGGCCGCGCAGGCCGCCAACAAGGCGATCGAGACCGGACACCGGCTCAAGGACTTCGCCCTCGACGTCCGGGCCGGAATGGTCCAGCGCGAGACCGAGCTCGGCGAGGCGCTGGGCATCGAGGCACCCGCCGCCCGCGGGCTCCCCGCGCAGCGGAGCCTCGGCGCTCCCGAAAACCAGAAGCAGGACAAGAAGCACTACGAGATGCTTTACGAGAAGCACTCGTACAACCGGAATGAGGACCACTGATG
The DNA here is from genome assembly GCF_055585225.1 of Streptomyces sp. NPDC053673. Classification (NCBI taxonomy): domain Bacteria; kingdom Bacillati; phylum Actinomycetota; class Actinomycetes; order Kitasatosporales; family Streptomycetaceae; genus Streptomyces; species Streptomyces sp. NPDC053673. Next base: position 367,302 of record NZ_JBVJKN010000004.1, read on the forward strand.
GAGTCGGCTGAAATCCGCCGCCGCTGGCTGAGCTTCTTCGAGGAGCGCGGGCACACCGTCGTGCCTTCGGCGTCGCTCATCGCGGACGACCCGACTCTGCTGCTGGTCAACGCGGGCATGGTCCCCTTCAAGCCGTACTTCCTGGGCGAGACCAAGCCGCCCGCCCCGCGCGCCACCAGCGTTCAGAAGTGCGTGCGCACGCCGGACATCGAAGAGGTAGGCAAGACCACCCGCCACGGCACCTTCTTCCAGATGTGCGGCAACTTCTCCTTCGGCGACTACTTCAAGGAAGGCGCCATCAAGTACGCCTGGGAGCTGCTCACCAGCTCCGTGGCGGACGGTGGCTACGGCCTGGAGCCGGAGAAGCTCTGGATCACGGTCTACCTCGACGACGACGAGGCCGAGCGCATCTGGCGCGAGGTCGTCGGCGTGCCCGCCGAGCGCATCCAGCGCCTCGGCAAGAAGGACAACTTCTGGTCCATGGGCGTCCCCGGCCCCTGCGGCCCCTGCTCGGAGATCAACTACGACCGCGGCCCCGAGTTCGGCGTCGAGGGCGGCCCCGCCGTCAACGACGAGCGCTACGTGGAGATCTGGAACCTGGTCTTCATGCAGTACGAGCGTGGCGAGGGCTCCGGCAAGGAGGACTTCGAGATCGTCGGCGACCTGCCCAGCAGGAACATCGACACCGGTCTCGGCCTCGAGCGCCTCGCCATGATCCTGCAGGGCGTGCAGAACATGTACGAGACCGACACCCTGCGCGTCGTCATGGACAAGGCCACCGAGCTCACCGGTGTCCGCTACGGCGAGGACCACGGCTCGGACGTCTCGATGCGCGTGGTCGCCGACCACCTCCGCACGTCCGTGATGCTCATCGGTGACGGCGTCACCCCCGGCAACGAGGGGCGTGGCTACGTCCTGCGCCGCATCATGCGCCGCGCCATCCGCAACATGCGCATGCTCGGCGCCACCGAGCCGGTCGTCGCCGCCCTCGTCGACGTGGTCATCAAGACCATGGGCCAGCAGTACCCGGAGCTGGAGACCGACCGCAAGCGCATCGAGACGGTCGCGCTGGCCGAGGAGGCCGCCTTCCTGAAGGCCCTCAAGGGCGGCACGAACATCCTGGACACCGCCGTCACCGAGACCAAGGCCGCCGGCGGCACCGTGCTCTCCGGCGACAAGGCCTTCCTGCTCCACGACACCTGGGGCTTCCCGATCGACCTCACCCTGGAGATGGCCGCCGAGCAGGGCCTTTCCGTGGACGAGGACGGCTTCCGCCGTCTGATGAAGGAGCAGCGGGAGCGCGCCAAGGCCGATGCCAAGGCCAAGAAGACCGGCCACGCCGATCTGTCCGCCTACCGCGAGGTCGCCGACATCTCCGGATCGACGGAGTTCACGGGCTACGGCTCGACCGAGGGTGAGTCGACCATCGTCGGTCTGCTCGTCGACGGTGTCCCGTCACCGGCCGCCTCCGAGGGCGACGAGGTCGAGGTCGTCCTCGACCGCACCCCCTTCTACGCCGAGGGCGGCGGCCAGCTCGCCGACCAGGGCCGGATCAAGCTCGACACCGGCGCCGTCATCGAGATCCGCGACGTACAGCAGCCCGTCCCCGGCGTCTCCGTGCACAAGGGCTCGGTGCAGGTCGGCGAGGTGACCGTGGGCGCCTCCGCCTACGCCGCCATCGACGTCAAGCGCCGCCGCGCCATCGCCCGCGCCCACAGCGCCACCCACCTCACCCACCAGGCGCTGCGCGACGCCCTCGGCCCGACGGCCGCCCAGGCCGGCTCCGAGAACTCGCCGGGCCGCTTCCGCTTCGACTTCGGCTCGCCCGCCGCCGTCCCCGGCACGGTGCTGACGGACGTCGAGCAGAAGATCAACGAGGTCCTCGCCCGCGAGCTCGACGTCCAGGCCGAGATCATGAGCATCGACGAGGCCAAGAAGCAGGGCGCCATCGCCGAGTTCGGCGAGAAGTACGGCGAGCGCGTCCGCGTCGTCACCATCGGTGACTTCTCCAAGGAGCTCTGCGGCGGCACGCATGTGCACAACACCGCCCAGCTGGGACTGGTGAAGCTGCTCGGCGAGTCGTCCATCGGCTCGGGCGTACGCCGTATCGAGGCCCTCGTCGGCGTCGACGCGTACAACTTCCTGGCCAAGGAGCACACGGTCGTCGCCCAGCTCCAGGAACTGGTCAAGGGCCGCTCCGAGGAGCTGCCGGAGAAGATCGCCGCCATGCTCGGCAAGCTGAAGGACGCCGAGAAGGAGATCGAGAAGTTCCGCGCGGAGAAGGTGCTCCAGGCCGCCGCGGGGCTCGTCGAGTCCGCCAAGGACGTCCGCGGCACCGCCCTGGTCACCGGCCAGGTCCCGGACGGCACCTCGGCCGACGACCTGCGCAAGCTGGTCCTCGATGTCCGTCACCGCATCCCGGGTGACCGCCCGGCCGTCGTGGCTCTGTTCACCACCGCGAGCGGTCGCCCGCTGACCGTCATCGCCACCAACGAGGCCGCCCGTGAGCGTGGCCTCAAGGCCGGCGAGCTGGTCCGTACCGCCGCCAAGACCCTCGGCGGCGGCGGTGGCGGCAAGCCGGACGTCGCCCAGGGCGGCGGCCAGAACCCGGACGCGATCGGCGACGCCATCGAGGCTGTCGAGCGTCTCGTGGCCGAGGTCTCGTGAGCGACGTCCGCGCAGCCGCCGGGCCGCGGTCGACGACGATGGCCGCACCTCTGCGCTGCGCGGGCGGAGATGGGGGCCCCTCCCAGGCTTCAGCTCTGGGGGAGAACGATTCGGAAGGGGCCTGATCCTCATGCGCAGAGGACGTCGTCTCTCGATCGACGTCGGGGACGCCCGGATCGGGGTCGCCTCGTGCGACCCCGACGGGGTCCTCGCCACGCCGGTGGAGACCGTGCCGGGTCGTGACATCCCAGCCGCCCACCGGCGCCTGCGGCAGTTGGTCGAGGAGTACGAGCCGATCGAGGTCGTCGTCGGTCTGCCCCGTTCGCTGAGCGGCGGTGAGGGCCCGGCGGCTGCCAAGGTCCGCGCGTTCGCCCAGGAGCTGGCCCGCGGTACCGCCCCCGTACCCGTGCGGCTCGTGGACGAGAGGATGACCACAGTGACGGCCAGTCAGGGCTTGCGGGCCTCGGGCGTGAAGTCCAAAAAGGGCCGGTCTGTCATCGATCAGGCAGCCGCTGTGATCATCCTTCAGAACGCTCTTGAGTCCGAACGGGTATCAGGTAATCCGCCCGGCGAGGGCGTCGAAGTGGTCATCTGATCGCGATACGGTAACGTTCCGCGCGATGCGGCGGTGTTCGAACAGCTGCCGCACAACGTAGAGGCGGACCGTCCGGTGCCTGCCTCGCGGCACTAGGGGATCGATGACTGAGTATGGCCGGGGCCCCGGCTCCGAACCGTGGCATCCCGAGGATCCGCTGTACGGGGACCAGGGATGGAGAGGACAGGGGGCCGAACCCGGCCCTGCGTCCTACGGCGGCCAGCCGCAGCAGCAGTACCCGCAGCAGCCGCAGGCGCAGTCGTACTACGGAAGCGGAAACGATTCGCAGTACTCGACGGGCTATCAGCAGCAGTACCCGCCCCAGCAGTACGACGGGCAGCAGTATCCGCCCCAGCAGTACCAGCCCCAGCAGCCCCAGCAGCCCCAGCAGCCCCAGCAGCCCCAGCAGCCCCAGCAGCCCCAGCAGTACGGCGAGACCTGGGACACCGGCCAGCAGCCCGCCTGGGACACCGGTCAGCAGCCGGCCTGGGACACCGGTCAGCAGCCCGCGATGCCGTACGACCCGAACACGGGAGCCGCCCCGTACGGCGGCGCGGACTACTACGGGACGCCCGAGGCCTACCCGCCGCCGCAGCCTCCCGGCCGCCGCACCGCCCCGGCAGCGGAACCGCGTCGGGCGCCCGAGCCGGAACCCGACTGGCAGACGGACCCGCAGCAGGAAGAGGACCATCCCTTCTTCACGGGTGACGACGGTCACGACGACGGCGGGGACGACGACCCGGCAGGGGACGGTCGCCGCGGCGGCCGTGACGGCCGAGGCCCCGCCAAGAAGAAGAAAAAGGGCCGCAACGGTTTCGCGTGCCTGTTCGTCGCGGTGGTGCTGGTCGGTGGGGCCGGCGGTGCCGGCTACGTCGGATACCAGTTCTGGCAGGGCCAGTTCGGCGCCGCGCCGGACTACGAAGGCGCGGGCACCGGCACCGCCGAGGTCGAGATCCCTCAGGGTGCGAGCGGCACCGAGATCGGAAACGCCCTCAAGAAGGCCGGCGTCGTGAAGAGCGTCGACGCCTTCATCTCCGCCCAGAACGAGAATCCCAAAGGTACGAGCATTCAGGCCGGCGTATATATCCTGAAAAAGGAGATGTCCGCCGCGAATGCGGTCAAGGCGATGCTCGACCCCAGCAGCCGCAACGCCATGTCGATTCCCGAGGGGCAGCGGAACGCCCAGATCTACGCACAGATCGACAAACGGCTCGAGCTCGAACCCGGCACCACGAAGAAGGTGGCCGCGGCCCAGGCGAAGAATCTCGGACTGCCCGACTGGGCGCAGGGCCACCCGGACCTCAAGGACCCCTTGGAGGGTTTCCTCTTCCCCGCCACCTATCCGGTCGCCAAGGGCAGCAAGCCGGAAGCCATCCTCGAGAAGATGGTCGCCCGCGCCAAGGCGGAGTACACCAAGGTCGGCGTCGAGTCCAAGGCGAAGCAGCTCGGCCTCGAAGGGCCCTGGGAACTGATCACCGTCGCCAGCCTGGTGCAGGCCGAAGGCAAGACGAAGGACGACTACCGGAAGATGTCGGAGGTCGTCTACAACCGCCTGAAGCCGACCAACACCGAGACGAACCAGCTGCTCCAGTTCGACTCCACCTTCAACTACCTGAAGGGCCGGAGCGACATCAAGATCAGCGAAGCCGAGATCAACAGCAACAAGGACCCGTACAACACGTACACGCGGAAGGGGCTGACCCCCGGGCCCATCGGCAACCCGGGACTGCTGGCCCTGGAGGCAACCCTGAGTCCCACCAAGGACGGCTGGATGTACTTCGTGGCGACCGACGGCAAGCACAAGACGGAATTCGCCAAGACGATCGCCGAGTTCCAGAGGCTGAAGGACAAGTTCAATGAACAGTCGGGTAACGGCTGAGGCCCGCAGGGCCGCGGTCCTCGGGTCGCCCATCGCCCACTCGCTGTCGCCGGTGCTGCACCGCGCCGCGTATGCGGCACTCGGCCTCAGCGACTGGTCGTACGAACGCTTCGAGGTGAGCGAGGCGGATCTCGAGGGCTTCGTGACGGGGCTCGACAGCTCCTGGGCAGGGCTGTCCCTGACCATGCCGCTCAAGCGGGCGATCATTCCGCTGCTGGACGAGGTCAGCGACACCGCGGCCGCCGTCGAGGCCGTCAACACCGTCGTCTTCACCGAGGACGGCCGCCGCACCGGCGACAACACGGACATCCCCGGCATGGTCGCCGCGCTGCGCGAGCGCGGCGTCGAGAAGGTGGAGTACGCCGCCGTCCTCGGCGCCGGTGCGACCGCGTCCTCCGCGCTCGCCGCGCTCGCCCGGATCTGCACCGGCCCGGTCACCGCCTACGTACGCAGCCATGTCCGGGCCGAGGAGATGCGCGGCTGGGGCGAGCGGCTGGGCGTCGAGGTGCACACGGCCGACTGGGCCGAGGCGGGCCACGCCTTCGACGCGCCGCTCGTCGTCGCGACCACCCCCGCCGGAGCGACGGACGCCCTCGTCCCGTACGTTCCCGACCGCCCCGGCACTCTGTTCGACGTCCTCTACGACCCGTGGCCGACCCCGCTCGCGGCGGCCTGGGCCGAGCAGGACGGCGCCGTTGTCGGCGGCCTCGACCTGCTGGTGCACCAGGCCGTGCTCCAGGTCGAGCAGATGACCGGCCGCTCCCCGGCGCCGCTCGCCGCCATGCGCGCGGCGGGCGAGGAGGCGCTCGCCGCACGCTGATTTCCCGCCGTCGCCCCTCGCAATGACGTCCGCCTGCTGGACCACCGGCCTGGTCCGGGGGCCGGACGTGGGAGGATCAGGGGAGGCGGGCCAGGGCCGCGCACCCGGTCGCGCCGTCGCAGTTCCAGGCGCGAGCATGAGGAGCACCGTTGAGCAGGTTGCGCTGGCTGACCGCGGGGGAGTCGCACGGCCCCGCACTGGTGGCGACGCTGGAGGGTCTTCCCGCCGGTGTCCCGATCACCACGGAGATGGTGGCGGACCACCTTGCCCGGCGGCGCCTCGGCTATGGACGCGGTGCGCGGATGAAGTTCGAGCGTGACGAGGTCACCTTCCTGGGCGGTGTGCGCCACGGCCTCACCATGGGCTCGCCCGTCGCCGTCATGGTCGGCAACACCGAGTGGCCGAAGTGGGAGAAGGTCATGGCGGCCGACCCGGTCGACCCGGCCGAGCTCGCCGAACTGGCCCGCAACGCCCCGCTGACCCGCCCCCGGCCCGGCCACGCCGACCTCGCCGGTATGCAGAAGTACGGCTTCGACGAGGCCCGGCCCATCCTGGAGCGCGCCAGCGCCCGGGAGACCGCCGCGCGCGTCGCCCTCGGCGCGGTCGCCCGCTCCTACCTGAAGGAGACCGCGGGCATCGAGATCGTCTCGCATGTCGTGGAGCTGGCCGCCGCGAAGGCCCCGTACGGCGTCTACCCGACGCCCGCCGATGTCGAGAAGCTGGACGCCGACCCGGTCCGCTGCCTCGACGCGGACGCGTCGAAGGCGATGGTCGCCGAGATCGACCAGGCCCACAAGGACGGCGACACGCTCGGCGGTGTGGTGGAGGTGCTCGCTTACGGCGTGCCCGTCGGCCTCGGCTCGCACGTCCACTGGGACCGGCGCCTCGACGCCCGCCTCGCCTCCGCCCTCATGGGCATCCAGGCCATCAAGGGCGTCGAGGTCGGCGACGGCTTCGAGCTGGCCCGCGTCCCCGGCTCCAAGGCGCACGACGAGATCGTCGCCACCGAGGACGGCATCAAGCGCACCTCCGGCCGCTCCGGCGGCACCGAGGGCGGTCTCACGACGGGCGAGCTGCTGCGTGTACGGGCGGCGATGAAGCCGATCGCGACCGTGCCCCGGGCGCTGAAGACCATCGACGTCAGCACCGGCGAGGCCGCCGCCGCCCACCACCAGCGTTCCGACGTCTGCGCCGTGCCGGCCGCCGGTATCGTCGCGGAGGCCATGGTGGCACTGGTCCTGGCCGACGCCGTCGCCGAGAAGTTCGGCGGCGACAGCGTCACCGAGACCCGCCGCAATGTGCAGTCGTACCTCGACCACCTGGCCATCCGGTGAGCGACGAACGCGACGAACGCGACGAGCGCGACGAACGTGGGGCCGCCGGTCCGCAGGTCGTTCTGATCGGGCCGATGGGTGTCGGCAAGACCACCGTCGGCGCCCTCGTCGCCGAGCGCCTCGGCACCGGCTACCGGGACACCGACGCCGACATCGTGGCCGCCCAGGGCCGGGAGATCGCGGACATCTTCATCGAGGACGGCGAGCCGCACTTCCGCGAGCTGGAGCGTGCCGCGGTGCGGACCGCCGTCGCGGAGCACGAGGGCGTCCTGTCCCTCGGCGGCGGCGCCATCCTCGACGGGGGCACCCGCGAGCTGCTGTCCGGTCTGCCCGTCGTCTACCTGTCGATGGACGTCGAGGAGGCCGTACGCCGTGTCGGGCTCAACACCGCCCGCCCGCTGCTCGCCGTCAACCCGCGCCGCCAGTGGCGCGAGCTGATGGAGGCCCGTCGGCATCTGTACACGGAAGTCGCGCGTGTCGTCGTCGCCACGGACGACCGCAGCCCCGAAGAGGTCGCGCAGGCGGTCCTCGACGCACTCGAATTGAAGGACGTATGACCGAGCAGGCAGTGACCCGTATCCAGGTCGGCGGCACCGCGGGCACCGATCCTTACGAGGTGCTCGTCGGCCGGCAGCTGCTGGGCGAACTCCCCGGGCTGATCGGCTCCGAGTCCCGCCCGTCTCCCACCACCACCCTCAGCCGAGGCGCTTCGCGCCAAAGCCCTGTGCAACGTGTCGCCGTGATCCACCCCGAGGCGCTCGCCGAGACCGGCGACGCGGTCCGCCAGGACCTCGCCGACCAGGGGTACGAGGCCGTCGCCATCCAGGTGCCGAACGCCGAGGAGGCCAAGACCGTCGAGGTCGCGGCGTACTGCTGGAAGGCGCTCGGCCAGACCGGTTTCACCCGTACCGACGTCATCGTCGGCGTCGGCGGCGGGGCGACGACAGACCTGGCCGGCTTCGTCGCGGCGTCGTGGCTGCGCGGGGTGCGTTGGATCGCGATCCCGACCACGGTCCTCGCCATGGTCGACGCGGCCGTCGGCGGCAAGACCGGCATCAACACCGCCGAGGGCAAGAACCTCGTCGGCGCCTTCCACCCGCCGGCCGGTGTGCTCTGCGACCTCGGCGCGCTGGACTCGCTGCCCGTCCACGATTACGTCAGCGGCCTGGCCGAGATCATCAAGGCCGGCTTCATCGCCGACCCGGCCATCCTCGACCTGATCGAGGCGGACCCAGAGGCCGCCCGCACGCCGTCCGGGCCGCACACGGCCGAGCTGATCGAGCGCTCCATCCGGGTCAAGGCCGAGGTCGTCTCCAGCGACCTCAAGGAGTCGGGCCTGCGCGAGATCCTCAACTACGGCCACACGCTGGCGCACGCCATCGAGAAGAACGAGCGCTACAAGTGGCGGCACGGCGCCGCCGTGTCCGTCGGTATGGTCTTCGCCGCCGAACTCGGGCGTCTCGCCGGGCGGTTGGACGACGCGACCGCCGACCGGCACCGCACCGTCCTGGAGTCGGTCGGGCTGCCCCTCACCTACCGCGGCGACCAGTGGCCCAAGCTGCTGGAGACCATGAAGGTCGACAAGAAGTCCCGCGGTGATCTGCTGCGCTTCATCGTGCTCGACGGCCTGGCCAAGCCGACGGTGCTGGAGGGCCCGGACCCGGCGGTGCTGCTGGCGGCGTTCGGCGAGGTGTCCGCATGAGCCGCAAGGTCTTCGTCCTCAACGGGCCGAACCTCGGCCGGCTCGGCTCGCGCGAGCCCGATGTGTACGGCGCCACGTCGTACACGGGGCTGGTCGACGCCTGCCGGTCGCTGGGCAAGGAGCTCGGCTTCGACGTCGACGTACGTGAGACGAACGACGAGGGGGAGATGATCCGCTGGCTGCACGAGGCGGCCGACGGTGCCGTCCCCGTCGTTCTGAACCCCGGCGCGTTCACGCACTACTCGTACGGGATGCGCGACGCGGCCGCCCAGCGGACCGCCCCGCTCATCGAGGTGCACATCTCGAATCCGTACGCACGGGAGGAATTCCGCCACACTTCGGTCGTCGCGGCGGTCGCCTCCGGCACCGTCGCGGGCTTCGGGATCGGCTCGTACCGGCTGGCCCTGCGCGCGCTGGCCGACGAACTCAACGGCTGACGGGGCACTCTGTACCGGCCCCGGCCGTTGCCACAGTGGCGGCCGGGGAGGGTACCGTTCGGTGCGGGCCGGTCAACTGCCGCCCGACCAGCGTGAAGTCGTACGAGACGGAGTGGCACCGGATGCAGCACGCAGTGGGAGCTCCGCTGCCGCCCGACGGGCCGGGGCGCTTTCCGGGACACGGCCCCGTTCCCGGCCCCGTCCCGGTTCCCGGGCTCGGCCACGTCCCCATCCCGGTTCCCGGGTCCGGCCCCGTTCCCGGACCGGTCACGGCATCCGGCCCCGGGCCCGTGCCGGGCCACGGCCCGGTGGCGGGATGGGAGCACCAGGCGCAGCACCCCGGCCCTCCGCCGCCGCAGGGCATGCCCTCACCCGGCTGGAGCGGCCCCGCCCCGCAGCATGCCCCGTTGCCTCCGTCCCGTGACACCACGGGCCACGTTCAGCTGCCCCCCGGCGGACCGGTCCCCATACCCTCGCCCACAGCTTCGCCCGGGGGGTCCCCCACGCCCCCTCCCGACAGCGGCACCGGTCCGGCCACTCTCGCGGTCCTCCTGATCGGCCCGGCGGGCGCGGGCAAGACGACCGTCGCCCGGCACTGGGCCAAGCACCGACGCGTGCCCACCGCGCACATCAGCCTGGACGACGTCCGCGAATGGGTCTGCTCCGGCTTCGCCGACCCCCAGTCCGGCTGGAACGACCAGTCCGAGGCCCAGTACCGCCTCGCCCGCCGCACCTGCGGCTTCGCCGCCCGCAACTTCCTGGCCAACGGCATTTCGTGCATCCTCGACGACGCCGTCTTCCCCGACCGCCCGGTCGTCGGCCTCGGCGGCTGGAAGCGGCACGTCGGCCCCGGCCTGCTGCCCGTCGTACTGCTCCCCGGGCTGGAGATCGTGCTGGAGCGCAACGCGGAGCGCAGCGGAAACCGCCGGCTCTCCGACGAAGAGGTCGCCAGCATCCACGGCCGTATGGCCGGCTGGTACGGCTCGGGCCTCCCGATCATCGACAACTCCCAGTGCGACGTGGAAACGACGGCGCGCATCCTCGACGACGTCCTGGCCCGCGCCCTGATGAGCCCGCCTGCCTGGTAACCCCCGATACGCCCGCCGGGGTCCTCCAGGACCGACGGCCCAGGGGGAGACCGAGGCGCGGCCGGGCGGAGCACCCGTTCACCGCCTCGCCGGTGGCCCGGTCGGACGCCCTCAACCGGCCGGATCGCGCCGTCGCTCTTAGGCTCGTGGCATGTCCGAGGTGTTCGCTGCCCGCCGAGGCCGGCTGCGCGACCGGTGTGCCGCTGCCGGAACTGCCGCGGCGCTGGTGTCCCGGCCTGCCAATGTCCGTTATCTCGCGGGCGGAGCCCCGCCCGGCGCCGTGCTGCTGCTGAGCCCCGCCGGCGCCGCCGACGATGTCCTGCTGTGCCCGACCGTGCCCAGTGGTGACCCCACCGACGGGCGGCTGGACGAGAAGCTGCGGCTGACCGTACTCCCCACACACGGGGGAGACCCCGCCGTCGCCGCCGCGCAGGTCGCCAAGGCCGCCGGGGCGGACTCCCTCGGCGTCGAGGAACACCACCTCACCGTCGCCCGTCACCGTGCCATCGGCTCGGTCGCACCCCGGCTGCTCCTCGCCGACCTCGGTGGAGCCGTCGAGCAGCAGCGGACGGTGAAGGACGAGGACGAGATCGCGTGCCTGCGGATCGCCGCGGAGATCACCGATCAGGCCCTCGGCGAGCTGCTCGAGTCGATCCTCGTCGGCCGCACCGAGCGGCATCTCGCCCTGGAGCTGGAGCGGCGCCTCGTCGACCACGGCGCCGACGGACCCGGCTTCCCGACGTCCGTCGCCACCGGCCCGAACGCCGGACGCGGCGGCCACCGCCCCTCGGACCGGCGCGTCGAAGAGGGCGATTTTCTCTCCGTCTGCCTCGGCGCCAACTACCGCGGCTACCGCTGCGAGATCGGCCGTACCTTCGTCATCGGCACGACGCCCGCGGACTGGCAGATCGAGCTGTACGACCTGGTCTTCGCCGCTCAGCGGGCCGGCCGCGAGGCCCTCATGCCCGGCGCCGAGTACCGCGATGTCGACCGGGCGGCCCGGCACGTACTCGACGCTGCGGGCTACGGGGAGGGCCTGGCGCCCTGGACCGGGCACGGTGTAGGACTGGAAATCGACGAGGACCCGCAGCTGGCACCTGCCGCCATGGGTAAACTGGACGCTTGTGTGCCGGTCACCGTCGAACCGGGGGTCCACCTCCCGGGCCGGGGCGGGGTCCGGATCGATGACACGCTCGTCGTGCGCCAGGAGGCGGACGGCGGACCCGAGCTACTCACCATCACGACCAAGGAGCTGCTCGCGCTCTAGAGCGCGTGGCGGCAGCGCGCACCTTCGCCTTCCTCGGTCGTCCACCAGCGTCCAGGAGATTCCGCAACCGTGGCCACCACGAACGACCTCAAGAACGGCATGGTGCTCAAGCTCGACAACGACCAGCTCTGGTCCGTCGTCGAGTTCCAGCACGTCAAGCCCGGCAAGGGCCCGGCCTTCGTGCGCACCAAGCTCAAGAACGTGCTGTCCGGCAAGATCGTCGACAAGACGTTCAACGCCGGCGTCAAGGTCGAGACGGCCACCGTCGACCGCCGCGACATGCAGTTCTCGTACATGGACGGCGACTACTTCGTCTTCATGGACATGCAGACCTACGACCAGCTGCACGTCTCCCGCCCCGCCGTCGGTGACGCCGCGAACTTCCTCATCGAGGGCTTCACCGCGACCGTCGCCACGCACGAGGGCGAGGTGCTCTACGTCGAGCTCCCGGCCGCCGTCGAGCTGGTCATCAAGGAGACCGAGCCGGGCGTGCAGGGCGACCGCTCCACCGGTGGAACCAAGCCCGCCACCCTGGAGACCGGCTACACCATCCAGGTCCCGCTCTTCATCACCACCGGTGAGAAGATCAAGGTCGACACCCGTTCCGGCGACTACCTCGGCCGGGTGAACAGCTAACCGTGGCTGCCCGCAACAAGGCCCGCAAGCGTGCCTTCCAGATCCTCTTCGAGGCCGACCAGCGCGGTACCTCCGTGCGGGAAGTCCTCGCGGACTGGATCCGGCACTCGCGGTCCGACGACCGTCAGCCGCCGGTCGGTGAGTACACGATGGAGCTGGTCGAGGGGTACGCGGAGCACGCGGACCGAATCGACGAACTCATCGCCACCTACGCGGTCGGCTGGACGCTCGACCGGATGCCGGTCGTCGACCGCAACATCCTGCGGCTCGGCGCGTACGAGCTCGTGTGGGTGGACGAGACCCCTGACGCGGTGGTGATCGACGAGGCGGTGCAGCTCGCCAAGGAGTTCTCCACTGACGACTCGCCGTCCTTCGTGAACGGCCTGCTGGGCCGTTTCAAGGACCTGAAGCCGAGCCTGCGCCGGGACGCCTGAGCCCGGTGGCCGAGCCACGAAGGCCCGCAGCGAATGCGCTGCGGGCCTTCGGCGTATCTGCGTGCGCCGAGCGCGGGGGACGCGTGGCGCCGCCCGCACCTCCGGTGGGGAGGACACAGCGCCGCCCGCACCTTCGGTGGGGAGGACACAGCGCCACCCGCACTTCCGGTGAGGATGCAGCTCCCCGCACCGCTGGTGGGAACGTAGCGCCCCCACACCTCCGGACGTACCCCCGCACCGCTGGTGGGGACGTATCGCTCCCTCCGGCACCTCCGGCGAGGACGTGGTGCCCCCGCACCTCCGGTGGGCCCAGGGTGCCGTCGTCGACTCGCCCGGACGTGCCGAAACGGCCGCCGGGCCGCGGGGAAGCACTGCTTCCCCCCGGCCCGGCGGCACGTTTCTGCTAGTGCGGCGTCAGCCCTCTTCGTGGGCGACCGCGCGGCGCGCGTCCGCGTCCAGAACGCCCCAGCTGATCAGCTGCTCGGTCAGCACCGAGGGCGACTGGTCGTAGATGACGGCGAGCGTGCGCAGGTCGTCCTGGCGGATCGAGAGCACCTTGCCGTTGTAGTCACCGCGCTGGCTCTGGATCGTCGCCGCGTAACGCTGCAGCGGGCCGGCCTTCTCCGCGGGGACGTGGGCGAGGCGCTCCAGGTCCAGAACGAGCTTCGGCGGCGGCTCCGCGGCCCCGCCGGGCGTGGTGCCCGGGAGGAGCTCCTGCACCGGCACACCGTAGAAGTCCGCCAGCTCGGCGAGACGCTGCACGGTCACGGCACGGTCCCCACGCTCATAGGAACCGACGACGACGGCCTTCCAGCGGCCCTGGGACTTCTCCTCCACCCCGTGGAGCGAGAGCCCCTGCTGGGTACGGATGGCGCGGAGCTTGGCCCCGAGCTGTTTTGCGTATTCGCTGGACATATAGCTCCCCGGACGCTGTATCAACGTGCGGCTCCGCCGCGCGGCTGGTCACTCACTGTGAGGTTACGCAGCGTTACTTGGCTGCGTCAAGCCGAATGGTCCGTACGACACTCCCGAGGGGGGTGACCTGCGGTGGCGTCGGACCCTGGTACCGTGGACGGCGCAAATCCGACGTCCTTTAAGGTCCGTCCCGTGAGGCGGAGAAGGAGGTCCGTATCGTATGGACACGAACAGCCCTGATGTCGCGCGCCCTGTTCTCGAGGGCCCGGACATCGCGCGGGTACTGACCCGCATCGCCCACGAAATCGTCGAGCGCGCCAAGGGCGCCGACGACGTGGTTCTCCTCGGCATCCCGACGCGCGGTGTCTATCTTGCCCGCCGGCTCGGCGACAAGCTCGAGGAAATCACCGGCCGCACGATCCCGGTCGGCTCGCTCGACATCACCATGTACCGCGACGACCTGCGGCTCCGGCCCGCCCGTGCGCTCGCCCGCACGGACATCCCGGCCGACGGCATCGACGGCCGTCTGGTCGTACTCGTCGACGACGTGCTCTTCTCCGGGCGTACCATCCGCGCCGCCCTCGACGCGATGAACGACATCGGCCGCCCGCGCGCCGTCCAGCTCGCGGTCCTCGTCGACCGAGGCCACCGCGAACTGCCCATCCGTGCCGACTACGTTGGCAAGAACCTCCCGACGTCGCTGCGGGAGACGGTCAAGGTCCAGCTCGCCGAGGAGGACGGCCGCGACAGCGTGCTGCTCGGCGAGCGACGCGAGATGGGGGCTCCCCCGGCCGAGGGCCGGGGGAGGGAGACCGCCCCGGCCGGCGAGCAGTAGCACCCCCGTACGGCCCCACCCGCCCTACGGGCTCGCCTGCGCGCCCGCATGCCCGCACACCTCCACACTCCGGAGCACACCCAGATGAAGCGTCACCTCATCTCGGCCGCCGACCTCACCCGCGACGACGCCGTCCTCATCCTCGACACCGCCGAGGAGATGGCCCGGGTCGCGGACCGGCCGATCAAGAAGCTGCCCACCCTGCGCGGCCGTACCGTCGTCAACCTCTTCTTCGAGGACTCGACCCGGACCCGGATCTCCTTCGAGGCCGCCGCCAAGCGCCTGTCCGCCGACGTCATCAACTTCTCGGCCAAGGGCTCGTCGGTCTCCAAGGGCGAGTCCCTGAAGGACACCGCGCTCACCCTGGAGGCGATGGGCGCCGACGCCGTCGTCATCCGCCACCACGCCTCCGGCGCCCCCTACCGGCTCGCGAACTCCGGCTGGATCGACGGTGCCGTCGTCAACGCCGGCGACGGCACCCATGAGCACCCCACCCAGGCGCTGCTGGACGCCTTCACCATGCGCCGCCGCCTGGTCGGCCGGGACGCCGGCATAGGGCGCGACCTGGAAGGCCGCCGCATCACGATCGTCGGCGACGTCCTGCACAGCCGCGTCGCCCGCTCCAACGTCCACCTGCTCACCACGCTCGGGGCGCATGTCACCCTCGTGGCCCCGCCCACCCTGGTGCCGGTCGGCGTCGACACCTGGCCGTGCGATGTCTCGTACGACCTCGACGACGTGCTGCCGAAGTCCGACGCCGTGATGATGCTGCGTGTGCAGCGCGAGCGGATGAACGCCGCCTTCTTCCCGACCGAGCGGGAGTACTCGCGCCGCTACGGCCTGGACGGCGACCGGATGGCCCGGATGCCGGAGCACGCCATCGTGATGCACCCCGGCCCGATGAACCGCGGTATGGAGATCACCGCCGAGGTGGCCGACTCCGACCGCTGCACGGCCGTCGAGCAGGTCGCCAACGGGGTGTCGACCCGGATGGCCGTGCTCTATCTGCTTCTGGGCGGCAACGAGCCCGCCGTCACCACCTCCCGCCCGTCGCCCACCACCCTTGATGGAAGCGCCGCGCGCACCTCTGATGCCGAGGAGAAGTAACCCATGAGCAAGATCCTTATCCGTGGCGCGAAGGTGCTGGGCGGCGAGGCGCAGGACGTACTGATCGACGGTGAGACCATCGACCAGGTCGGTACGGGCCTGGAGGCGGGCGACGCCACCGTCGTGGAGGCCGAGGGCAAGATCCTGCTGCCCGGCCTGGTCGACCTGCACACCCACCTGCGTGAGCCCGGCCGCGAGGACTCCGAGACCGTCCTCACAGGTACCCGCGCGGCCGCGAGCGGCGGCTACACGGCCGTGTTCGCCATGGCCAACACCTTCCCCGTCGCCGACACCGCGGGCGTCGTCGAGCAGGTCTGGCGGCTCGGCAAGGAGCACGGCTACTGCGACGTCCAGCCCATCGGCGCCGTCACCGTCGGCCTGGAGGGCAAGAAGCTCGCCGAGCTGGGCGCCATGCACGACTCCGCCGCCGGGGTCACCGTCTTCTCCGACGACGGCAAGTGCGTCGACGACGCCGTGATCATGCGCCGGGCGCTGGAGTACGTGAAGGCCTTCGGCGGCGTCGTCGCGCAGCACGCGCAGGAGCCGCGGCTCACCGAGGGCGCCCAGATGAACGAGGGCATCGTCTCCGCCGAGCTGGGCCTCGGCGGCTGGCCCGCCGTCGCCGAGGAGTCGATCATCGCGCGCGATGTGCTCCTCGCCGAGCACGTCGGCTCCCGCGTCCACATCTGCCACCTGTCGACCGCCGGCTCGGTCGAGATCGTCCGCTGGGCCAAGGCCCGCGGCATCGACGTCACGGCAGAGGTCACCCCGCACCACCTCCTCCTCACCGACGAGCTGGTCCGCACGTACAACCCCGTCTACAAGGTCAACCCGCCGCTGCGCACCGAGCGCGACGTCATGGCCCTGCGCGAGGCGCTCGCCGACGGCACGATCGACATCGTCGCCACCGACCACGCCCCGCACCCGCACGAGGACAAGGACTGCGAGTGGGCCGCGGCCGCCATGGGCATGGTCGGTCTCGAGACCGCGCTGTCCGTCGTCCAGCAGACGATGGTCGAGACCGGGCTGCTGACCTGGGAAGGCGTCGCCGACCGCATGTCCTTCGCGCCCGCCAGGATCGGACAGGCCGAGGGCCACGGCCGCTCCGTCTCGCCAGGTGAGCCCGCCAACCTCACCCTGCTCGATCCGGCATACCGTGGAACTGTGGACCCCGCGGGCTTCGCCTCCCGCAGCCGCAACACCCCCTACGAGGGCCGCGAGCTGCCGGGGCGCGTCACCCACACCTTCCTGCGGGGCCGGGCGACTCTGATGGACGGGAAGCTGGCGTGACACCACTGATCAATCTGGCAGCCGAAGAGGTCGAGCGGAAGTCGGCGGAGGTGACCGACTGGGCCGCCCGCCTCGGCTGGGTCGCCGGGCTGCTGCTCTTCATCGCCCTCGTCTACTGGCTGATGCGCCAGGGCTGGAAGTGGCGCGGTGAGCTCCAGTCGGGGCTGCCCGAGCTGCCGGCCGCGCCCGAGTCCGCAGGCGAGCCCAGGCTGAGGCTGACCGGCCGCTACCACGGCTCGACGACCGCCGGGCAGTGGCTCGACCGGATCGTCGCCCGTGGCCTCGGCACCCGCAGCCGCGTCGAACTGACGCTCACCGACGCCGGAATCGACGTCGTACGCCCCGGGGCCACCGACTTCTTCATCCCGGCCGCGGCCCTGCGCGAGGCCCGCCTCGACAAGGGAATCGCCGGAAAGGTGCTCGCCGAGGGCGGACTGCTGATCGTCACCTGGGCGCACGGTGACCAGCAGATCGACTCCGGTTTCCGCTCCGACCACGCGGCCGAGCACGCCGCCTGGGTCGAAGCCGTCAACGCAGTCCACTCGAAGAACCACTTCAACACGACGGAAGGCGCCGCACGATGACGACCTCCAGCCAGGGAACCCCAGCCAAGAGGGGGCTTCCCGCCGTACTCGTCCTGGAGGACGGCCGCACCTTCCGCGGCCGCGCGTACGGGGCCGTGGGGGTGACCTTCGGCGAGGCCGTGTTCTCCACCGGCATGACCGGCTACCAGGAGACCCTCACCGATCCGTCGTACCACCGCCAGGTCGTCGTGATGACCGCCCCGCACGTCGGCAACACCGGCGTCAACGACGAGGACCCCGAGTCCTCCCGCATCTGGGTGTCCGGTTACGTCGTCCGCGACCCCGCCCGCGTCCCCTCCAACTGGCGCGCCAAGCGCACGCTGGACGAGGAGCTGCGGCACCAGGGCGTCGTCGGCATCAGCGGCATCGACACCCGCGCCCTGACCCGTCATCTGCGCGAGCGCGGCGCCATGCGTGTCGGCATCTTCTCCGGCAACGCGCTGCCCGACGAGGGCACGATGCTCGCCGAGGTGCGCCAGTCGCCCGAGATGAAGGGCGCGAACCTGTCCGCCGAGGTCGCCACCAAGGAGACGTACGTCGTCCCCGCGATCGGTGGGAAGAAGTTCACCGTCGCCGCCGTCGACCTCGGCATCAAGGGCATGACCCCGCACCGGATGGCCGAGCGCGGCATCGAGGTGCACGTCCTGCCCGCCACCGCGACCGCCGAGGACGTCTTCGCGGTCAACCCCGACGGGGTGTTCTTCTCCAACGGTCCGGGCGACCCGGCCACCGCCGACCACCCCGTCGCCGTCATGCGGGCCGTCCTGGAGCGCAAGACGCCGCTCTTCGGCATCTGCTTCGGCAACCAGATCCTCGGCCGGGCGCTCGGCTTCGGCACGTACAAACTCAAGTACGGCCACCGGGGCATCAACCAGCCCGTGCAGGACCGTACGACCGGCAAGGTCGAGGTCACCGCGCACAACCACGGCTTCGCCGTCGACGCCCCGCTCGACAAGGTCTCCGAGACCCCCTACGGCCGCGCCGAGGTCTCTCACGTCTGCCTCAACGACAACGTGGTGGAGGGCCTCCAGCTGCTCGACCAGCCGGCCTTCAGCGTCCAGTACCACCCCGAAGCCGCCGCGGGCCCGCACGACGCCGCGTACCTGTTCGACCGCTTCGTATCCCTGATGGAGGGCCAGCGTGCCTAAGCGCACCGATATCCAGTCCGTCCTGGTCATCGGCTCCGGCCCGATCGTCATCGGCCAGGCCGCCGAGTTCGACTACTCCGGAACCCAGGCCTGCCGGGTCCTCAAGTCCGAGGGCCTGCGCGTCATCCTGGTGAACTCCAACCCGGCGACGATCATGACCGACCCGGAGATCGCCGACGCCACGTACGTCGAGCCGATCACCCCCGAGTTCGTCGAGAAGATCATCGCCAAGGAGCGCCCGGACGCCCTCCTGCCCACCCTCGGCGGCCAGACCGCGCTCAACACCGCGATCTCCATGCACGAGCAGGGTGTGCTGGAGAAGTACGGCGTCGAGCTCATCGGCGCCAATGTGGAGGCCATCCACAAGGGCGAGGACCGCGACCTGTTCAAGGAGGTCGTCGAGGCCGTCAACCGCAAGATCGGCCACGGCGACTCCGCCCGCTCGGTCATCTGCCACTCCATGGACGACGTCCTCAAGGGCGTCGAGACGCTCGGCGGCTACCCCGTCGTCGTCCGCCCCTCGTTCACCATGGGCGGCGCCGGCTCCGGCTTCGCCCACGACGAGGACGAGCTGCGCCGTATCGCCGGCCAGGGCCTGACCCTGTCTCCCACCACCGAGGTGCTCCTGGAGGAGTCCATCCTCGGCTGGAAGGAGTACGAGCTGGAGCTGATGCGCGACAAGCACGACAACGTCGTGGTCGTCTGTTCCATCGAGAACTTCGACCCGATGGGCGTGCACACCGGTGACTCGATCACCGTCGCCCCGGCGATGACCCTGACCGACCGCGAGTACCAGCGGCTGCGCGACATCGGCATCGCGATCATCCGCGAGGTCGGCGTCGACACCGGCGGCTGCAACATCCAGTTCGCGGTCGATCCCGAGGACGGCCGCATCATCGTCATCGAGATGAACCCGCGGGTGTCCCGGTCCTCCGCGCTGGCGTCGAAGGCCACCGGCTTCCCGATCGCCAAGATCGCCGCGAAGCTCGCCGTCGGCTACACGCTGGACGAGATCCCCAACGACATCACCGAGAAGACGCCGGCCTCCTTCGAGCCGACGCTCGACTACGTGGTGGTGAAGGCCCCGCGCTTCGCCTTCGAGAAGTTCCCGTCCGCCGACGCCACGCTCACCACCACCATGAAGTCGGTGGGCGAGGCCATGGCCATCGGCCGCAACTTCACCGAGGCGCTGCAGAAGGCCCTGCGCTCCCTGGAGAAGAAGGGCTCGCAGTTCGACTTCACCGGCCCCGTCGGTGCCAAGGACGAGCTGCTGCGTGCGTCGGTCCGCCCGACCGACGGCCGGATCAACACCGTCATGCAGGCCATCCGCGCCGGTGCCACCCAGGAGGAGGTCTTCGACGCCACGAAGATCGACCCCTGGTTCGTGGACCAGCTCTTCCTCATCAAGGAGATCGCCGACGAGCTCGCCGCCGCCGAGAAGCTCGACCCCGAGCTGCTCGCCGACGCCAAGCGGCACGGCTTCTCCGACGCCCAGATCGCCGCGATCCGGGGTCTGCGCGAGGACGTCGTCCGTGAGGTCCGGCACGCCCTCGGCGTCCGCCCGGTCTACAAGACGGTCGACACCTGCGCCGCCGAATTCGCCGCGAACACCCCGTACTTCTACTCGTCCTACGACGAGGAGAGCGAGGTCGCGCCGCGCGAGAAGCCCGCGGTCATCATCCTGGGTTCGGGCCCGAACCGGATCGGCCAGGGCATCGAGTTCGACTACTCCTGCGTCCACGCCTCCTTCGCGCTCAGCGACGCGGGCTACGAGACCGTGATGGTCAACTGCAACCCCGAGACCGTCTCGACGGACTACGACACCTCCGACCGCCTGTACTTCGAGCCGCTCACGCTCGAGGACGTGCTGGAGATCGTCCACGCCGAGACCCTCGCCGGCCCGGTCGCCGGTGTCGTCGTGCAGCTCGGCGGCCAGACCCCGCTCGGCCTGTCGCAGGCACTCAAGGACAACGGCGTCCCGGTCGTCGGCACCTCCCCGGAGGCGATCCACGCAGCCGAGGACCGCGGCGCCTTCGGCCGCGTCCTCGCCGAGGCCGGGCTCCCCGCGCCCAAGCACGGCACCGCCACCACCTTCGCCGGGGCCAAGGCCATCGCCGACGAGATCGGCTACCCGGTGCTGGTCCGCCCGTCGTACGTGCTCGGCGGCCGCGGCATGGAGATCGTGTACGACGAGGCCCGCCTCCAGTCGTACATCGCCGAGTCCACCGAGATCAGCCCCGACCGGCCGGTCCTGGTCGACCGCTTCCTCGACGACGCGATCGAGATCGACGTCGACGCGCTCTACGACGGCACCGAGCTCTACCTGGGCGGCGTCATGGAGCACATCGAGGAAGCCGGTATCCACTCCGGCGACTCCGCCTGCGCCCTGCCCCCGATCACCCTCGGCGGCTTCGACATCAAGCGGCTGCGCGCCTCCACGGAGGCGATCGCCAAGGGCGTCGGCGTACGCGGTCTGATCAACATCCAGTTCGCGATGGCCGGCGACATCCTGTACGTCCTGGAGGCCAACCCGCGCGCCTCCCGGACCGTCCCCTTCACGTCGAAGGCGACGGCCGTACCGCTGGCGAAGGCCGCGGCCCGCATCTCGCTCGGCGCCACCATCGCCGAGCTGCGCGCGGAGGGTCTGCTCCCGGCCAACGGCGACGGCGGCACGCTCCCGATGGACGCCCCGATCTCCGTCAAGGAGGCCGTGATGCCGTGGAGCCGGTTCCGCGACATCCACGGCCGCGGCGTCGACACCGTCCTCGGCCCGGAGATGCGGTCCACCGGCGAGGTCATGGGCATCGACTCGGTCTTCGGCACGGCGTACGCCAAGTCGCAGGCCGGCGCCTACGGTCCGCTCCCGACGAAGGGCCGCGCCTTCATCTCGGTCGCCAACCGCGACAAGCGCTCGATGATCTTCCCGGCGCGGGAGCTGGTCGCGCACGGCTTCGAGCTGCTCGCGACGTCCGGCACGGCCGAGGTGCTCAAGCGCAACGGCATCAACGCCACCGTCGTACGCAAGCAGTCCGAGGGCGAGGGCCCGAACGGCGAGAAGACCATCGTCCAGCTCATCCACGACGGCCAGGTCGACCTCATCGTCAACACCCCGTACGGCACCGGTGGCCGGCTCGACGGCTACGACATCCGTACGGCGGCGGTCGCCCGTTCCGTACCGTGCCTGACGACCGTCCAGGCACTGGCAGCCGCAGTCCAGGGCATCGACGCGCTCAACCACGGTGGTGTGGGCGTCCGTTCGCTCCAGGAACACGCGGAACACCTGACCGCGGCCCGCGACTAGCAACCGAGAGGGGGACACCGGAAACGGTGTCCCCCTCCTCATGAGGACACCGCTGAGATGTACAAATTCTTCTTCAACCTGGTCTTCAAGCGGATGGACCCGGAGGAGGCCCACCATCTGGCCTTCCGCTGGATCCGGCTCGCGGTCCGCATCCCGGTGCTGCGCACGTTCATCGCCGCCGCCCTGGCCCCCCGCTACAAGGAACTGCGCACCGAGGCGCTCGGACTGCGCATGCACGGCCCCTTCGGCCTCGCGGCGGGCTTCGACAAGAACGCCGTCGCCATCGACGGCATGGCGATGCTCGGCTTCGACCATGTCGAGATCGGCACGGTCACGGCGCAGGCCCAGCCCGGCAATCCCAAGAAGCGGCTCTTCCGCCTCGTACCGGACCGTGCGCTGATCAACCGCATGGGTTTCAACAACGAGGGCTCCGCCGCGGTCGCCGCCCGGCTCGCCGCCCGCCGGGAGATCCTCAGGACGGTCGTCGGCGTCAACATCGGCAAGACCAAGGTCGTACCGGAGGAGGAGGCCGTCGGCGACTACGTGACGTCGACCGAGCGGCTGGCCGCGTACGCCGACTACCTCGTCGTCAACGTCTCCTCGCCGAACACCCCGGGCCTGCGGAACCTTCAGGCCACGGAGGCGCTGCGCCCGCTGCTCAGCGCCGTACGCGAAGCCGCCGACCGCACCGTCACCGACCGCCGCGTCCCGCTGCTCGTCAAGATCGCGCCCGATCTGGCCGACGAGGACGTCGACGCCGTGGCCGATCTGGCGGTCGAGCTGGGCCTGGACGGCATCATCGCCACCAACACCACCATCGCCCGCGACGGTCTCGGCCTGAAATCCGATTCCGGTCTGGTCCAGGAGGCCGGCGGACTGTCCGGCGCCCCCGTCAAGGAGCGCTCCCTGGAGGTCCTGCGCCGCCTGTACGCCCGGGTCGGCGACCGCATCACCCTCGTCGGTGTCGGCGGCGTCGAGAACGCCGAGGACGCCTGGCAGCGCATCCTCGCCGGTGCCACCCTCGTCCAGGGCTACAGCGCCTTCATCTACGAGGGGCCGTTCTACGCCCGCGCCATCCACAAGGGCCTGGCCGCCCGGCTGGCCGCCGGCCCGTACGCCACCCTCGCCGAGGCCGTCGGCGCCGAGACCCGAAAGGCAGCCACCCGATGAGTGCTCCGGAACCCTTCGGCACCCGCCTGCGTCACGCCATGGACACCCGCGGGCCCCTCTGCGTGGGCATCGACCCGCACGCCTCGCTGCTGACGGCGTGGGGCCTGAACGACGACATCGCCGGCCTGGAGCGCTTCACGAGGACGGTCGTCGAGGCGCTCGCCGACCGGGTGGCCGTACTCAAGCCGCAGTCGGCGTTCTTCGAGCGCTTCGGCTCGCGCGGCGTCGCGGTCCTGGAGAAGGCCGTCGAGGAGGCCCGGGACGCCGGCGCGCTGGTGCTGATGGACGCCAAGCGCGGGGACATCGGCTCGACCATGGGCGCGTACGCCGAGACGTATCTGCGCAAGGACTCGCCGCTGTTCTCGGACGCGGTGACGGTCTCGCCGTACCTCGGCTTCGGCTCGCTCCGTCCGGCGCTGGACCTGGCGGTGCTGAACGGCTGCGGCGTCTTCGTCCTCGCCCTCACGTCCAACCCGGAGGGCGCCGAGGTGCAGCGCTCGACCGCGGCCGGCGGCGTCTCGCTGGCCCAGCTCATGCTGAACCACATGGCCGACGAGAACGCGGGCGCCTCGCCGCTCGGCTCGGTCGGCGCGGTCGTCGGGGCGACGCTCGGTGACGCGGGCGTCGACCTGGACATCAACGGCCCCCTCCTCGCCCCCGGCATCGGAGCCCAGGGCGCGACCCCGGCCGACCTGCCGGGCGTCTTCGGCTCGGCCGTGAGGAACGTGGTCCCGAGCGTGAGCCGTGGCGTGCTGCGGCACGGTCCGGGCGTGGCGGCGCTCCGCGAGTCGGCGGCACGTTTCGCCGAAGAGGTGCGCGCGGCGGTCGCGGACGCGTGACCGGGGGCGCGTGACCCGAGCACGTGACCAGGGCGGGAGAGCGCCTCACCGGGGGCGCTCACCGGCGGTTTCTTGACAGAAACCTGGTTGTTATGTCTGGAATATCCTGGTCGAGCGATGCTGACCAGGACTTTTCCGCTGTTCTCGCTGACTGGAGCGGTCCAGGCCGCTAGTCTCCGTCGAGAGTCAGCGTTGCAGCGGTCACTGCGTTGCTCGTTGCTCGCCTGGTGTGGGGCGATCAGGTCCCTCACCGGTCCGTATCCGACAGTTCGACATCCGAGGTGACGTAGGCGTGGCTCTTCCGCCCCTTACCCCTGAACAGCGCGCAGCCGCGCTCGAAAAGGCCGCCGCGGCTCGCCGGGAGCGGGCCGAGGTCAAGAATCGACTCAAGCACTCCGGCGCCTCGCTCCACGAGGTCATCAAGCAGGGCCAGGAGAACGACGTCATCGGCAAGATGAAGGTCTCCGCCCTGCTCGAGTCCCTCCCGGGCGTGGGCAAGGTCCGCGCCAAGCAGATCATGGAGCGGCTCGGCATCTCCGAGAGCCGTCGCGTGCGGGGTCTCGGCTCCAACCAGATCGCCTCTCTCGAGCGCGAGTTCGGCGGCGGCGCCGCCTGACGTTCTCGGGCACTCCCGAGAACCTGGATAATCGCTGCATGGCAGCAGAGGTACGTCCGCGGCTGACCGTGCTCTCCGGCCCCTCCGGGGTGGGCAAGAGCACGGTCGTCGCCCATATGCGCAAGGTCCACCCCGAGGTCTGGCTCTCGGTGTCGGCCACCACACGAAAGCCGCGCCCCGGCGAGCGCCACGGTGTCCAGTATTTCTTCGTCACCGACGAGGAATTCGACAAGCTGGTCGCCAACGGTGAGCTGCTGGAATGGGCAGAATTCGCGGGCAATCGCTACGGCACGCCGCGCCGGGCGGTCCTCGACCGCCTGGAGTCGGGCGAGCCCGTCCTGCTGGAGATCGATCTCCAGGGCGCCCGGCAGGTCAAGGAGTCCATGCCGGACTCGCAGCTGGTCTTCCTCGCCCCGCCGAGCTGGGACGAGCTGGTCCGCCGGCTCACCGGCCGCGGCACCGAGGCTCCCGATGTCATCGAGCGCCGACTCGAAGCCGCGAAGATCGAACTGGCCGCGGAGTCGGAGTTCGACACCACCCTGGTCAACACCTCCGTCGAGGACGTGGCCCGTGAGCTGCTAGCCTTGATGGCAGTTGTTTGATCTTTGTTTGATTTCCCAGAAGTTTCTTCGGAAGGCTAGAGCGTGTCCTCTTCCATCACCGCGCCCGAGGGCATCATCAACCCGCCGATCGACGAGCTCCTCGAGGCGACTGACTCGAAGTACAGCCTCGTGATCTACGCGGCCAAGCGCGCGCGTCAGATCAACGCGTACTACTCGCAGCTCGGTGAGGGCCTGCTGGAGTACGTCGGTCCGCTGGTGGACACCCACGTCCACGAGAAGCCGCTCTCGATCGCCCTGCGCGAGATCAACGCGGGTCTGCTGACGTCCGAGGCCATCGAGGGCCCGGCTCAGTAACCGGCCCGGCTTTTCGGCACCGGCCCTTTTCGCGGCCGGGGTCCGGGGTCGGCTCCCGGAAAGTGCAGTACCACAGGCCCGGCGGCGCATCCGCCGGGCCTGTGGTGTGTCATAGAGGCCGATACGTATCGTCATCAGTGGGGGGCGGGGAGACGCAGTGGACAAGCCGAAGGTCGTTCTGGGAGTCAGCGGCGGGATCGCCGCCTACAAGGCGTGCGAGCTGCTGCGCCGGCTGACCGAGTCCGGGCATGACGTTCGGGTCGTTCCCACCGAGTCCGCGCTCCAGTTCGTCGGCGCGGCGACGTGGTCGGCGCTCTCGGGCCACCCGGTCTCGACGGAGGTCTGGTCGGACGTCCACGAAGTGCCGCACGTCCGCATCGGCCAGGGCGCGGACCTCGTCGTGGTCGCGCCGGCCACCGCCGACATGCTCGCGAAGGCCGCCCACGGCCTCGCCGACGACCTCCTCACGAACACTCTGCTCACCGCCCGCTGTCCCGTGGTCTTCGCGCCCGCGATGCACACCGAGATGTGGGAGCACCCGGCCACGCAGGAGAACGTGGCGACGCTGCGCAGCCGCGGCGCCGTCGTCATCGAGCCCGCCGTCGGCCGGCTCACCGGCGTCGACACCGGCAAGGGCCGGCTCCCCGAACCCGGTGAGATCTTCGAGGTCTGCCGCCGGGTGTTGGCGCGCGGCGTGGCCGTCCCGGACCTGGCCGGCCGCCATGTCGTGGTCAGCGCGGGGGGCACCCGCGAGCCGCTCGACCCCGTCCGCTACCTGGGCAACCGCTCCTCCGGCAAGCAGGGGTACGCCCTGGCCCGCACCGCCGCCGCCCGCGGCGCCCGGGTCACCCTCATCGAGGCCAACACGGGCATGGCCGACCCGGCGGGCGTCGACGTGGTGCACACGGGGACCGCCGTCCAGCTGCGCGAGGCGGTGCTGAAGGCGGCCGCCGATGCCGACGCCGTGGTGATGGCCGCCGCCGTCGCGGACTTCCGGCCCGCCGTCTACGCGGAAGGCAAGATCAAGAAGAAGGACGGGGAGGGCCCCGCGCCCATCGTGCTGGTGCGTAATCCAGACATTCTCGCGGAGATTTCCGCCGACCGGGCGCGCCCGGGACAGGTGATCGTCGGCTTCGCCGCGGAGACCGACGACGTCCTCGCCAACGGCCGCGACAAGCTCCGCCGCAAGGGCTGTGACCTGCTCGTCGTGAACGAGGTGGGGGAGCGCAAGACGTTCGGCTCCGAAGAGAACGAAGCCGTGGTCCTGGCGGCGGACGGCGGCGAGACGCCAGTGCCGTACGGGCCGAAGGAAGCGCTCGCGGACACGGTGTGGGACCTGGTGGCACCGCGGCTGGCGTGACACGCCAACGCTACTGGGGCGCGCGGGGCGGACAGCGGCCACGCGGGTGAAACCGGGATCAATGTCTCATTCGCCTCGGCGGTACCGCCGGATGCGCCGAAAACTGCCCATTCGGCCGCGGGCGAGGGCCTGATCGCCGTACTGTCTCAGGCGGTTTCTGCGGCGGTGTGACTCCCACGTAGCGAGACGCGTGGTCCAACGGCCGAAAGCGACCGATAAACTGTCTCTCGGAACGACGCGGGGCGCAGCCCCCCGGCCGGTCCGCCAATGATCAGCCAGCAGCCGCTGCAACCCCAGGGAGCGTTGTGTCCCGTCGCCTGTTCACCTCGGAGTCCGTGACCGAGGGTCACCCCGACAAGATCGCTGACCAGATCAGCGACACCATTCTCGACGCACTGCTGCGGGAGGACCCCACCTCCCGCGTCGCCGTGGAGACCTTGATCACCACCGGTCTTGTGCACGTGGCCGGCGAGGTGACGACGAAGGCGTGGGCCGACATCCCCACGCTGGTGCGCAACAAGATCCTCGAGATCGGCTACGACTCCTCGAAGAAGGGCTTCGACGGCGCCTCCTGCGGCGTCTCGGTGTCCATCGGCTCCCAGTCCCCCGACATCGCCCAGGGCGTCGACACGGCGTACGAGAGCCGTGTGGAGGGCGATGACGACGAGCTCGACAAGCAGGGCGCGGGCGACCAGGGCCTGATGTTCGGGTACGCGTGCGACGAGACCCCCGAGCTGATGCCGCTGCCGATCTACCTCGCGCACCGGCTCTCCCGCCGCCTGTCCGAGGTTCGCAAGAACGGGACCATCCCGTACCTGCGCCCGGACGGTAAGACCCAGGTCACCATCGAGTACGACGGCGACAAGGCCGTCCGCCTCGACACCGTCGTGGTCTCCTCGCAGCACGCCTCCGACATCGACCTCGACTCGCTGCTGGCGCCCGACATCCGTGAGTTCGTCGTGGAGCACGTCCTGAAGCAGCTCGTCGAGGACGGCATCAAGCTGGACACCGATGGCTACCGGCTGCTGGTCAACCCGACCGGCCGCTTCGAGATCGGCGGTCCGATGGGCGACGCGGGCCTGACCGGCCGCAAGATCATCATCGACACGTACGGCGGCATGGCGCGCCACGGTGGCGGCGCCTTCTCCGGCAAGGACCCGTCCAAGGTCGACCGCTCCGCCGCCTACGCGATGCGCTGGGTCGCCAAGAACGTCGTGGCCGCCGGCCTCGCCTCCCGCTGCGAGGTCCAGGTCGCCTACGCGATCGGCAAGGCCGAGCCGGTGGGCCTCTTCGTGGAGACCTTCGGCACCGCCGCGGTCGACACCGAGAAGATCGAGAACGCCATCGCCGAGGTCTTCGACCTCCGCCCGGCCGCGATCATCCGCGACCTCGACCTGCTCCGCCCGATCTACGCCCAGACCGCGGCGTACGGCCACTTCGGCCGCGAGCTCCCCGACTTCACCTGGGAGCGCACGGACCGCGTGGACGCGCTGCGTGCGGCGGCGGGTCTGTAGGCCTGCGCCGCTCCATCCGTCCTGTACTGCTCAACGGCCCCGGACCGCATCGGTCCGGGGCCGTTGTGTGTTCCATGCGTCCTGCGGGCGTGTGGTCCCGTCGGCCCGGACAGAATCCTGGCGGGCCGGGTGAGCGGAGCCGTACGCTGCTGATCTCCCGGTGCGAGGACGTCGGTTACTCCGGTGGAGTACGCCCGCGTGGCGTGCGGTGAATCGGGAAATCGCTGACCGCCGTCGACTGGATCTCGGGAACTTCCTGCTCGGCCGCCGCTGTCAGTGGCCTCTGGTAGGAATGTGGCTGTGAGCAGCGACAACGAACGTTCCGAGCGGCCCGGCGACGGTCCGCCGGAGCAGCTTGCGCTCATCCGGGAGTCCGTGCGGAAGGCGAAGGTGCCCCGGGCGAAGCCCCGGACCTGGCGCGGCGCCGCGCTTGCCGCGGAACTGCCCGTGGCACGGGTTGTCGTCAACAAAGGCGTGCTCCATCTGGATCAGTACTTCGACTACGCGGTGCCCGAGGAGCTCGACGCCGACGCCCAGCCGGGTGTGCGGGTGCGGGTGCGGTTCGGGGCCGGGGCGCACCAGGTACGGGACGGACGGCGTGAGGGCGGGCGGCTGATCGACGGGTTCGTCGTCGAGCGGCGGGCCGAGTCGGACTACTCCGGGCCGTTGGCCGCGCTCGCCGACGTCGTCTCGCCCGAGCCGGTGCTCAGCCCCGAGCTGCTGGCCCTGGCCCGCGCCGTCGCCGACCGGTACGCGGGCAGTCTGGCCGATGTCCTGCAGCTCGCGGTGCCGCCCAGGAGCGCGCGGGCCGAGTCGAAGCCGTCGCCGGAGCCGCTGCCGCCGCCCGCCGCGCCGGACGCGGGGAGCTGGGGGCGGTACGGGCGGGGGCCCGCGTTTCTGGAGGCGCTGGCGGGCGGGGGTGCGCCACGGGCCGTGTGGACCGCGCTTCCCGGGCCGCACTGGGCGGAGGAACTGGCCCGTGCCGTGGCGGCGACCCTGGCGTCCGGGCGCGGCGCGCTCGTCGTCGTGCCCGATGGCCGCGCCGTCGCCCGGGTCGACGCCGCCTTCACCGCGCTCCTCGGCGAAGGGCGGCACGCGGTGCTGACCGCCGAGGCCGGGCCCGAGAAGCGGTACCGGCAGTGGCTGGCCGTGCGGCGTGGCTCCGTACGGGCGGTGGTCGGCACCCGGGCCGCGATGTTCGCTCCCGTACGGGACCTCGGGCTGGTCGCGATATGGGACGACGGCGACGCCAGCCACAGCGAGCCGCACGCCCCGCTGCCGCACGCGCGCGAAGTCCTGCTGCTGCGCGCCGCGCACGACCGATGCGCGTTCCTGCTGGGCAGCACGAGCTGCACTGTGGAGGCCGCGCAGCTCGTCGGGACCGGCTGGGCGCAGCCGCTGGCCGCGGACCGGGACCAGGTACGCCGTGCCGCGCCGCTGGTCCGCACGGTCGGCGACGGCGAGCTCGCCCGGGACGAGGCGGCACGGGCCGCCCGGCTCCCGTCGCTGGCCTGGCAGACCGTCCGGGACGGGCTGCGCTCCGGTCCGGTGCTGGTCCAGGTGCCCCGGCGGGGGTACGTGCCGAGGCTTGCCTGCGAGCGGTGCCGTACGCCCGCGCGCTGCCGGCGCTGCGCCGGGCCGCTGGAGGCGCCGGGGGAGCGGGAGCTGCGGTGCGGGTGGTGCGGGCAGGATGCCACGGGGTGGCACTGCGCGGAGTGCGGCAGCGTCCGGCTGCGCGCCCAGGTGGTGGGCGCGCGGCGTACCGCGGAGGAGCTGGGGCGTGCGTTCCCGGCCGTGCCGGTGCGCACGTCCGGGCGGGACCACGTCCTGGACACCGTGTCCGGCCGGCCCGCGCTCGTGGTCAGCACCCCCGGCGCGGAACCGGTCGCCGAGGGCGGGTACGCGGCGGCGCTGCTTCTGGACGGCTGGGCCATGCTCGGGCGGCCCGACCTCAGGGCGGGCGAGGAGGCGCTCCGGCGCTGGATGGACGCCGCCTCACTGGTACGCGGCCAGGCGGACGGCGGCACGGTCGTGGTCGTCGCCGAGCCCACGCTCCGGCCGGTGCAGGCATTGGTGCGCTGGGACCCCGTCGGCCACGCACAGCGCGAGCTGGCCGAGCGGGCCGAGCTGGGCTTTCCGCCGGTGTCGCGGATGGCGGCGGTGACGGGGCGGCCGGAGGCGGTGGCCGCGTTCCTGGCCGTGGCGGAGCTGCCGCGCGATGCGGAGGTGCTGGGACCGGTACCGGTATCGGCGCCTCCGGCCGGTCCGGGCCGCCCGCGTCGGCCCGGAGACCCTCCCCCCGCTTCGCATGGGGGACCCCGGCCGGGGGAGGCGTGGGAGCGGGCGCTCCTGCGGGTGCCCCCGGGGAGCGGTGCGGCGCTGGCGGCCGCGCTGAAGTCCGCCCAGGTGTCCCGGCTCGCCCGGGGCGGCGGCGACCCGGTCCGCATCCGGGTCGATCCTCCGGACATCGGCTGACGTGGTCCAGGTCGATTCTCAGGACATCGGCTGACGTTGAGGCGCCTCCGCCATGAGGGGGTCTTTCGGGGCGCCCCGGGTACCGAGGCGGCCGGAGACGGGGCGGGCTGCGGTCCGGCGGACACACGGCCGGTTCGCGGTCCCGGGCCGACTGCCGTCCTAGGGAGCCGCAGGGCAACGTACGCGGCCACACACGGAGCTGCCCCGGCGTACCGCGGGGCACGGCGGGGCAGCCGGGGTGGAGGGGTCAGCCGTTGCGCGGGCCGGGGAAGGCGCTCGGGCGGACCTCCTCGCGGAGGGAGTGGGCGCTCGCCGTGGGCTGCGGCGGCATCGAGCGGGCGGCGGGCACCGCGGGGGCGACCGGCATCGTGCGGGTCGTGCCCGGCTCGGTCTCCGGCGGGGCGACGACGGGCTGCGGCGCCGCCCGCCGTGATCCGTAACGGCGGTGCACGGCCTGCTTCGTGACGCCCAGTGCCGAGCCCACCGCGTCCCACGAGAAGCCCAGTGACCGGTCGAAGTCCACCGCCGCGGTCACCAACGTCTCGACGCTGTCGCGCAGTTCCTGCGCGAGACGGACGGTCGGGGCCGGAGCCCTGCCGTAGACGACGAAGCCCGTGGAGGGGCCGGATCGACGTGGACGGTAGACGTTGCCCAACTGGGCCGTGAGCGTGCGCAGAGCGTCCACCTGCCGGCGGACCCGCTCGATGTCCCGCACCAACAGATGCAGACTCGCCCGGGCTTGGGCGTCGTGGGTTGCGTGGTCGGCCATTGAACAAGCCTCTCGAACCGGCGTTGAAAGGGTCGGGCCGCACCGGGGCGGCCCGTTTCGGTCAATCTCTCTTGACCAACGCGCCACCTGGCGTTGTGGTCACGGTGCACGGGCGCAGGGGCATATGCGCGGGGCGCGCAACCGTCCGTGCGCCCCCTGTCGGCGGCGGCAAATAGACTGGTGCGTCGCGCGTCAATCCCGGCACCCCGGCACCACAGAGCGAGGTAAACACCGTGAAACTTGTCTTCGCAGGCACCCCCGAGGTCGCCGTACCCGCCCTGGACGCCCTGATCGCCTCGGACCGGCACGAGGTCGCGGCCGTCGTCACCCGGCCGGACGCGCCCGCGGGCCGCGGCCGCCGGCTGGTCGCCAGCCCCGTTGCCCAGCGCGCGGAGGAGGCCGGGATCGAGGTCCTCAGGCCCGTCAAGCCACGGGACGAGGACTTCCTTTCGCGGCTGCGCGAGATCGCACCCGACTGCTGCCCGGTCGTCGCGTACGGCGCGCTGCTGCCCAAGAGCGCTCTGGACATCCCCGCGAACGGCTGGGTGAATCTGCACTTCTCGCTGCTGCCCGCCTGGCGGGGCGCCGCGCCCGTACAGCACGCGATCCTCGCGGGCGACGAGATGACGGGCGCGTCCACGTTCCAGATCGAGGAGGGCCTGGACTCCGGACCGGTCTACGGGGTGATCACCGAGCATGTACGGTCCACCGACACCAGCGGTGACCTGCTCACCCGGCTCGCCTTCGCGGGCGCCGGGCTGCTCGTGGCGACGATGGACGGAATCGAGGACGGCACGCTGAAGGCCGTACCGCAGCCCTCCGAGGGCATCACGCACGCCCCGAAGATCACCGTCGAGGACGCCCACCTGGACTGGCAGGCGCCCGCGCTCCGCGTCGACCGCATGGTGCGCGGCTGCACGCCCGCGCCCGGCTCCTGGACCCTCTTCCGGGGCGAACGGCTGAAGCTGGTCAACGTCTCGCTGGTTCCGGACCGTACGGACCTGACGCCCGGTGAGCTCGCGGTGGGCAAGAACAACGTGTACGCGGGAACCGGCTCGCACGCCGTCGAACTGCACTGGGTGCAGCCGCAGGGCAAGAAGCCGATGCGCGCCGCGGACTGGGCGCGCGGGGTGCGGATCGCCCCGGGGGAGCGGCTCGGCGCGTAGCCCCTGTCCGGGCGCGCGGTTGTGCGACGGCGGAGACGCGGCGGTGGCGGCGGAGACGCGGCGGTGGCGGCGGTGGGAGACGGACGGGAGCCTGCGTTGCCGCCGGCACCGGCGGCCGACGTAGGCTGAACGGGTTCGACCCTTTCGAAACGCGGAGCACCTTTTGAGCGAGCAGAGCCGTCGCCGTCCCCACAAGCCGTACCGCCGCCCGAAGAAGGACCCCGTACGGATCCTTGCCTTCGATGCGCTGCGGGCCGTCGACGAGCGGGACGCGTACGCCAATCTCGTCCTGCCCCCGCTGCTGCGGAAGGCCCGTGAGCAGGGCGACTTCGACAGCCGGGACGCGGCGCTCGCGACGGAGCTGGTGTACGGGACGCTGCGCCGCCAGGGCACGTACGACGCGATCATCGCCGCGTGCATCGACCGGCCGCTGCGCGAGGTCGACCCTCCGGTGCTGGACGTGCTGTCGCTCGGGGCCCACCAGCTGCTGGGGACGCGGATCCCGACGCATGCGGCGGTCTCGGCGAGTGTGGAGCTGGCGCGGGTGGTGCTCGGGGACGGCCGGGCGAAGTTCGTGAACGCCGTACTCCGGAAGATCTCGCAGGAAGACCTCGACAGCTGGCTGGAGCGGGTCGCTCCGCCGTACGACGACGACGCCGAGGAACATCTGGCCGTTGTCCACTCGCATCCCCGGTGGGTCGTCTCGGCGCTGTGGGACGCGCTGGGCGGCGGCCGAGCCGGTATCGAGGACCTGCTGGAGGCCGACAACGAGCGGCCCGAGGTGACGCTGGTCGCCCGGCCCGGACGGGCCACGACGGACGAGCTGCTCGATCTGCTCGGCGAGGAGGCCGGGCTGCCGGGGCGCTGGTCCCCGTACGCCGTGCGCCTGGCCGAGGGCGGTGAGCCCGGCGCGCTCGAGCCCGTGCGCGAGGGACGCGCGGGCGTCCAGGACGAGGGCAGCCAGCTCGTCGCGATCGCGCTGGCCGACGCACCGCTGGAGGGCTCCGACGCGCGCTGGCTCGACGGCTGCGCGGGACCGGGCGGAAAGGCGGCCCTGCTGGGTGCGCTGGCCGCCCAGCGCGGGGCCGCGCTGCTGGCCTCCGAGAAGCAGCCGCACCGCGCCCGCCTGGTGGAGCGGGCGCTGGCCGGGAACCCGGGTCCGTACCAGGTCATCGCCGCGGACGGCACCCGCCCGCCGTGGCAGCCCGGCTCCTTCGACCGCGTCCTCGTCGACGTCCCCTGCTCCGGCCTCGGCGCCCTGCGCCGGCGCCCCGAGGCCCGCTGGCGCCGCCGCCCCGAGGACCTGGACGGCTTCGCCCCGCTCCAGCGCGAACTGCTGCGCGAGGCACTCAGGGCGGTCAGGGTCGGAGGCGTCGTCGGATACGCCACGTGCTCACCGCATCTTGCCGAGACCCGGGTGGTCGTGGAGGACGTCCTCAAGGGCCGCGGCGGCGCGCCGGCCGAGGCCGAGTGGATCGACGCCCGCCCGCTGATGCCGGGCGTACCGGCGCTGGGCGACGGGCCGGACGTACAGCTGTGGCCGCATCTGCACGGTACGGACGCGATGTATCTGGCGCTGCTGCGGCGCACGGCCTGACCGGCGTCGTCGCGTCCGCGATCGAACCGGGAACGAACCGGGATCGATGCCCGGATCGATGTCCGGATCGCGCGGTGTGCGGCGGTACCCGGGAGGCATGGATGCAGAGGACAGCCGTCTTCGGTCCGTACCGGGGCGGGGAAGCGCCCGGGAACATGGCAGTCTTGGCACATGGCCCAGATCAACCCCAGCATCCTGTCCGCCGACTTCGCCCGGCTCGCCGAGGAGGCGAAGGCCGTCGAAGGCGCCGACTGGCTCCACGTCGATGTCATGGACAACCACTTCGTGCCCAATCTGACGCTGGGCGTTCCGGTCGTCGAATCACTCAGCCGCGCCACGGACACCCCGCTGGACTGCCATCTGATGATCGAGAACCCGGACCGCTGGGCTCCGCAGTACGTGGAGGCGGGCGCCGGTTCCGTCACCTTCCACGTGGAGGCCGCCTCGGCGCCCGTGCGTCTCGCGCGCGAGATCCGGGCCAAGGGCGCGCGCGCCTCGATGGCGCTCAAGCCCGCCACGCCCGTCGAGCCGTACGAGGACCTGCTCCCCGAGCTCGACATGCTGCTGATCATGACCGTCGAGCCGGGCTTCGGCGGTCAGGCGTTCCTGGACATCATGCTCCCGAAGATCCGCCGCACACGGGAGCTGATCACCAAGCACGGTCTGGAACTGTGGCTCCAGGTCGACGGCGGAGTCGCGGAGTCCACGATCGAGCAGTGTGCCGAGGCGGGCGCCGATGTGTTCGTCGCGGGATCCGCGGTGTACGGGGCCGAGGACCCCGCCGAGGCGGTCCGCTCCCTGCGCGAGCAGGCGGACCGGACGATCGCCTCGGCGCCCTGGGCATGCAACCACTGAGCCACGCTTACGTGAACGGGGCCCGACTGGGCTGATCAATAACCCCCGGATCTGACAGGATGACGGTTCCGGAGTGTGAACAGCAGTGAGGAGATCGCGGTGTCTGCTATGTCGGCGGGACGGTCGGCCCTGCGGATGGGACCCGCGGAGCTGGTGCAGGCGGCGGCCATGGCCCGTCGCTTCTATCTCGAGGGCAAATCCAAGATCCAGATCGCGGAGGAGTTCGGCGTCAGCCGCTTCAAGGTGGCCCGGGTCCTGGAGACCGCGCTCGAACGCGACCTCGTACGGATCGAGATCCGCGTGCCCGCCGAGCTGGACGCGGAGCGCTCCGACGCGCTCCGCGCCCGCTACGGCCTGCGGCACGCGGTCGTCGTCGAATCCCCGACCGAGG
Source organism: Streptomyces sp. NPDC053673 (assembly GCF_055585225.1). Taxonomy (NCBI): domain Bacteria; kingdom Bacillati; phylum Actinomycetota; class Actinomycetes; order Kitasatosporales; family Streptomycetaceae; genus Streptomyces; species Streptomyces sp. NPDC053673. The sequence continues at coordinate 403,010 of NZ_JBVJKN010000004.1, forward strand.
GCGAGGACGAGTCCCCCGACCCCGAGAACCTGGGCGAGGTCGCCGCGGATCTGCTCGGTGAGCTCGTGAACGAGGGCGATGTGCTCGGGCTGGCGTGGGGCCGCTCGACGATCCACATGGCCGCGGCGCTCGACCGGCTGCCTCCGTGCACGGTCGTCCAGCTCACGGGGGTGTACGACGCCGGGACCGCGGAGCGCGGCTCGGTGGAGGCGGTACGGCGGGCCGCCCAGGTCTCGGGCGGCGAGGCGCACCCGATCTACGCGCCGATGCTGCTGCCGGACCCGGCGACGGCGGCGGCGCTGCGCAACCAGACGGGCATCGCCCGCGCCTTCGAGTACTTCGACAAGGTGACGGTCGCCTGTGTCTCCATCGGCTCCTGGGAGCCGGGCATCTCGACGGTCCACGACATGCTCACCGACGAGGAGCGGGCTCACTACGCCTCGCTCGGCGTCGCCGCGGAGATGTCGGCGCATCTGTTCGACGCGGACGGCCGCCGGGTCGGCCGTGACCTCGGCGAGCGCTGCATCACGGTCGAGGCCGACCGACTGCGCCGGATCCCGGAGGTCGTGGCGATCGCGGGCGGCCAGCGCAAGGCGGAGGCGATCGGGGCGGTGCTGCGGTCGGGGCTCGTGACCAGCCTGGTCACGGACACCGCGGCGGCGGACCACCTTCTGACGGAGTCCCGCCCGGGGCCGCGTCCTGCTCTGGAGAGGGCCGACCCGGACGACTGACGCGCGGGTCCCGGCAGGGCATCCGCGGTGGGTGCGCCGGCCGGCCGGAGTCGTGCGCGCGGGCAGCAAGGCCCCCGCCGGGCGCGGGGCTCCTGGTCAGGGCGGGGTCAGGGCTGCGAGGCCGCCGGCTCGGCAGTGCCCAGGCCGTACAGGCGCTCGGCGTTTCCCCTGGCCAGGAGCTGTGCCACGCGTTCGGCGTCCATCCCTGACCAGGCGCCGGACGCCGTCCAGCCGTCGAGAAGACGGGTCAGCCCCTCCTCGAAGACGCGCGCCCCGACGACGTACAGCTCAGGGAGTCCGTAGGCGTCGCTGGAGTACAGCAGCTTGCCGAACGGGGTGAGCTCCAGCGCCTCGGCGAGGACTTCCGTGGCGCGGGCGCCCGTGTGGGACAGGGCAAGGCCGACATCCGCGTACACATGTGTGAACACATGGGCGAGGTAGGCGGCGTGCCGGTGGTACGGGTACCCGTGCAGGAGCACCAGCGGGCAGCCGTACGGGGCCACGGTCCGGATGAAGTCTGTCAGGAGCAGCGGATCGCAGCGGTCGAGGCGCAGATCGGGGTCGCCGAAGCCGGTGTGGAGCTGGAGGGGCAGTCCCGTGCGGACCGCCGACCACAGCAGATGGCGCAGCAGGACAGGGTCGGTGAGCCGCCCGCCCGGCGCGCGGCCGTCCAGCCAGCGCGCGGCGGCGGAGTGCACCTCGGCCGCGGTCGGCGGGTCGGGGTCGAGTCCCAGGCCGTAGCGGTACGCGGCGATCGACTTGAACCCCGCCGTGGTGCGGGACGCGGCGGTGACGGCATGGTCGAACACCTCGAGGAACATCCCGGGGCCGTGGGCTGCGTCCGCCGTGTGCTCGGCCAGCGCCTCCAGCCGTACGATCGTGTGCGCCTCGCCGCCGCCGAGCTCCGCGAGATCGGCGGGGCCCGTCAGATCCCCCGGCAGCCCGGTGTCGACGAGATACGTGCCCGTGCCGCTCGCCCGCAACAGCCTCCGCGTCGCCTCGTCGGCGCCCAGTTCCCGGCGGCGCTCCAGATACCGGTCGGGCGGGCAGTGCGGCTCCAGGCCGAGCAGCGGCGGGCACCAGCGGCGTACGGCGAACCCCAGCTGGGTGTCGAAGAAGCTGGTGCCGGGCGCGGCCGGAGCGTGCGACTCCGTCAGGTACGAGGCGAACTCATCGGCATCCGGGGCGTGGCGCAGGACCCCGTGGCAGTGGTGGTCGACGAACGGCGCGAGCACGAGGTCCATTCAGTACCGCCCGCGTGTGGCCTCGGCGATCTCCTGCGGGCTCCTGCCGTCGAACAGCTTGCTCTCCGCCCGGCGTACGGCGACGATCGCCTCGAACAGTTCCTCGCCGAGCGCCCCACGCAGGACGTTCGAGCGCACGAAGTGCTCCAGCGCCTCGTCCAGTGTCCGGGGCAGCCGCGCCGGCCCGTCCGGCGCCGCGGTCGCCGCCACCGCCGGGTCGCCCTGCACCGGCTCCGGCAGCTTCGCCCCGGCGTCCACGCCCGCCAGTCCCGCCGCGATCACCGAGCCCGTCACCAGATACGGATTGGCCGCCGCGTCGAAGCATTTGACCTCGACGTTCGCGCCGTCCGGGTCGTCCGGGGCGCCGGTGATGAAGCGGAGGGCGGCCTCGCGGTTCTCCAGGCCCCAGCACTGGAACACACCGGCCCAGCGCGACGGTTCGAGGCGCAGATAGCTCGCCGGGGACGGCGCCCCGATGGCGAGGAGGGCGGGGAGGGCGTCCAGGACGCCCGCGAGGAAGGACTCGCTCTCACCCGTCATCGCGCACGGGCCCTCGCCGCCCCGGCACAGGTTCCGCCCGTCCCGCCACAGGCTCAGATGCAGATGCCCGCCGTTGCCGACAGCGCCCGCCTCCACGACCGGGCCGAACAGAGCCGTGAGGCCGTGCCGCAGTGTCACCGCGCGGATCGTCTCGCGGACCAGCACGGCGAGATCCGCCGCGCCCACGGGGTCCGACGGAGCCACCGACACCTCGAACTGCCCGGCCGCGTACTCGGGGTGGATCTGGAGCACCTCGACGCCCTGCGCGACCAGCGCGCGCAGCACCTCGTTCACGTAGTCGGAGAGCTCGACCACCCGGGCCATCCCGTACGCGGGCCCGGCCCACGGGTACCCGCCGGCCCGCTGCACGATCCACTCCGTCTCGAAGCCCATCCGCAGCTCGACGCCGCGCTCGGCGGCCCGCCGGGCCATCCGCCGGGCGAACAGCCGCTGACAGGCGCCGTACGGCTGCCCCCGCTGGTCGTAGCGGTCGACCGGTGCCCACGCCCAGCCGGGCTGTCCCGCGAGCACGGTCAGCCGTTCCAGGTCCGGTACGAGTCTCAGATCGCCGTCCGGACCCCCGATGTGCCGGCTGGTGGTGATCGAATCGTCCACCAGGTACACGTCGAAGACCGGGGACATGCCGACGCCGCGCGTGGCGGCGGGCGCGAGGCGGCCGACGGGGACGGCCTTGACCCGGGTGAGGCCGGCGTTGTCCACCCAGGTCAGGGCCACTCCGTGGACGCTCTCGGCGGTCAGCCTCGCGGCTTCCTGACGGGCGGCGCGCTGTGTCTCGTCACTATGCTGCACGGGGCATTCCCTACCCGCGCAGCACGATCTTCACCGTCTTCGCCCGGCGGGCGTGACAGCATCGGCGCCATGCTCCTCCGGCCCCTTCGGTCCCTTCGGCTTCTCCTGGCGCTGTCGGCCATTCTGGGCCTGCTGCTGACCGGCTGCTCCGCCGGCACCGGCTCCGGCCCTGCCGCCGCCGCGCCGAGCCCGGCGCCCACCGGCGCCGCCCTGGCGATCGTCCGCGTCGCGGAACTGCCACCCGAAGCCCGCGAGACCCTGCGTCTGATCGAGCGAGGCGGGCCGTTCCCCTACGAGAAGGACGGCGCCACCTTCAACAACTTCGAGCGGATCCTGCCGCAGCAGAAGCGCGGCTACTACCGCGAGTACACGGTGCGCACCCCCGGCGAGAGCGACCGCGGTGCCCGCCGCATCGTCACGGGGCAGGAAGGGGAGATCTACTACACCGACGATCACTACGAGACGTTCAGGGAAGTGCTCCCATGAGAAACGGTCCCCTTGCGGCGCTTTTCGGCGCCGTCGCAGGCAGGAACGTGACCGTGCTCGACCTCCACGGCGTCAGGGACAAGACGGCCTTCATGGAACGCTGCGCCGCCGACCTGGAACTGCCCGCCTGGTTCGGCCGGAACTGGGACGCGCTCGCCGACTGCCTCACCGATCTGCCGGGGGAGGAGGGCACACTCGTCCTCGTCTGCCGCTGGCAGGAGTACGCCAGGGCCCGGCCCGGTGAGTGGGAGACCGCCCAGGAGGTCTTCGCCCAGGCGGTGGACAGCATGCCGCGGCAGCTCGCCGTGCTGCTCGCCCTTGGAGGATCCGACGAACGACGGTCGCCCGGTCCTGGATGATCAGCCCTGACGGTTCATTCCCCGCGCCATGGGACAATGAAGTACGTGCGTTTCCCCGGCTGCAATGCCCGGGGGTCACCTCCGATCGACTGGGATGTTCTGCACGTGCGTTTCCTCAACGACCTCAAGCCGCCGTACGACCTGACGTACGACGACGTGTTCATGGTGCCGAGCCGCTCCGCCGTGGGCTCCCGCCAGGGCGTCGACCTCGCCTCCCCGGACGGCACGGGAACCACCATCCCGCTGGTCGTCGCCAACATGACCGCGATCGCGGGCCGCCGGATGGCCGAGACCGTGGCCCGCCGCGGCGGGCTCGTCGTCATCCCGCAGGACATCCCGATCGAGGTCGTCACCGACGTCATCTCCTGGGTCAAGACGCGTCACCTCGTGCTCGACACGCCGATCGTGCTGACCCCGCACCAGACCGTCGCCGACGCGCTGTCCCTGCTGCCCAAGCGGGCGCACAACGCGGGCGTCGTCGTCGACGAGGAGCAGCGCCCGGTCGGCGTCGTGACCGAGCACGACCTGTCCGGTGTGGACCGCTTCACACAGCTTTCCGAGGTCATGTCCAAGGACCTGCTGCTGATCGACGCGGACATCGACCCGCGCGAGGCGTTCACGACCCTCGACAACGCCAACCGCAAGATCGCGCCCGCGGTCGACCGGGACGGCAAGCTCGTCGGCATCCTCACCCGCAAGGGCGCGCTGCGCGCGACCCTGTACACCCCGGCCACCGACGCCAACGGCAAGCTGCGCATCGCGGCCGCCGTCGGCATCAACGGCGACTTCGTGGCCAAGGCCAAGCAGCTGCTCGATGCGGGGGTGGACACGCTCGTCATCGACACCGCCCACGGCCACCAGGAGTCGATGATCTCCGCGATCAAGGCCGTGCGCGGCCTCGACCCGAAGGTCCCGATCGTCGCGGGCAACATCGTGGCGGCCGAGGGCGTCAAGGACCTGATCGACGCCGGCGCGGACATCATCAAGGTCGGTGTGGGCCCGGGCGCCATGTGCACCACCCGCATGATGACCGGTGTGGGCCGGCCGCAGTTCTCCGCCGTCCTGGAGTGCGCCGCCGAGGCGAAGAAGTACGGCAAGCACGTGTGGGCCGACGGTGGTGTCCGTCACCCGCGCGACGTCGCCATGGCGCTCGCCGCCGGTGCGTCCAACGTGATGGTCGGCTCCTGGTTCGCGGGCACGTACGAGTCCCCGGGCGATCTCCAGCACACCGCTGACGGGCGTCCGTACAAGGAGTCCTTCGGCATGGCCTCCGCGCGCGCCGTGCAGAACCGCACCAGCGAGGAGTCGGCGTACGACCGGGCCCGCAAGGCGCTCTTCGAGGAGGGCATCTCCACCTCGCGGATGTTCCTCGACCCGGCCCGCCCGGGCGTCGAGGACCTGATCGACTCGATCATCGCGGGCGTCCGTTCCTCCTGCACGTACGCGGGCGCCGGCTCGCTGGAGGAGTTCGCCGAGAAGGCGATCGTCGGCATACAGAGCGCCGCGGGTTACGCGGAGGGCAAGCCGCTGCACGCCAGCTGGAACTAGTCTTCTGAGTCGGGAATTCTGTTCAGATAGGTGGCGAGGCGTTCGAGGATCTCGTCTGCGGTCTTGGTCCAGACGTAGGGCTTGGGGTCGG